>CADEDM010000162.1 GCA_902826065.1 uncultured Acidobacteriota bacterium
AGCGCGATGGTCTTGCCGGCGTCGATGGCGGCGAGCACGGCCTCGAGCGCGGCGGTGCCCGACGAGGCGCACAGCACGAGGTCGACGTCCGGCCGGGTGGCCACCATCACCAGCCCCTCGTCGCCGACACCACGCGCCGCTGGCAGATCGACGAGCGCGCCAAGACGGGCCAACGCGTCGTCGGCCGCCATCGACACGGCCGTCGGCCGATGCGCCGCGACCGCCGGGGCAAGTCCGTCGGCGTTGGTGGCGGCCGCGAGCCCGACCACTCGCACGCGCTCGGGATGTGCCGCGGCCACGGACAACGCGCTCGTCCCGATCGAGCCGGTGGCGCCGAGAATCGCGACCCGGATCATGCGAGCTTCAGCAGCAGGTGGAAGAGGGGCGCCGCGAACAGCAGCGCGTCGATGCGATCGAGCACGCCGCCGTGGCCCGGAATCAGGGCGCCGCTGTCCTTCGCGCCGGCCGCGCGCTTCAGCGACGACTCGAACAGGTCGCCGGCGATGCCGGCGATGACGATGCCGACCCCCGCCGCCCACACACCGGCGGGATGCAGGTGCGGCAGCGACCACTGCGCCAGGGCCACGAGCGCGAGTGGCGCCAGGACGAAGCCACCGATGGCGCCTTCGATGGTCTTCTTGGGGCTGATCGTCGGCGCCAGCGGACGCCGGCCGAACGTCCGGCCCGAGTAGTACTGGAACGTGTCACTGGCCGCCACGGTGGCGATGAGCGTCAGCACGCCTTCGCGTCCGGCCACCTGGTGGATCGCGACGAGCGCGCCCAACGGCAGGCCGATGTAGACCGGCGCCAGCATCGCCGCGGCGGCGCCATGGAAGAGCGGCGCGCCGTGCTGGCCGCTGGTCATCAACGACAGGGCCAGGCCCACGATCACGATGCCGAGCAGCGCCGGCAGGTAGACCCACGGCAGGGCCACTGCCGCACACGCCGCAAGAGTGGCGGCCACGCCCGGCAGGAACGGCACCGGTGCGGCGACGGCCCGGGCCAGCCGCGCGTACTCGGTGAACGCCAGCGCCGCGACCGCCAGCGAGACGGCCAGCAGCGCCGTCCACGGCAGGAACCAGACGAGCGCGAACACCGACGCGGCCATCGCCACGCCGCTCAACAGGCGGGTCATGTGCGGGGCGAGCCTACTTCACACCCGCCGCGACGGCCGGTGCGGTGGCGATGCCGCCGTAGCGCCGGTCGCGCTTCTGGTAGGCGACCACGGCCTCGAGCAGGTGCTGGCAGCGGAAGTCGGGCCACAGCGTATCGGTGACCCAGATCTCGGCGTAGGCGATCTGCCACAGCAGGAAGTTGCTGACGCGCATCTCGCCGCTGGTGCGGATCAGGAGATCGGGATCGGGCTGGCCCGCCGTGTAGAGGTACTCGCCGAAGCGCGACTCGTCGAGCGACGACGGCGAGACGCCGGCTTCGATGGCCCGCCGCGCCGCGTCGACGATCTCGGCCCGTCCGCCGTAGTTGAGCGCGATGTTGAACCGCATGCCGGTGTTGCGGCTGGTGCGCGCCTCGGCCTCGAGCAGCTCGTGGTAGACCTCGGTGGGCAACTCGTTCGGGCGGCCGATCGCCGTGAAGCGGATGTTGTTACGCAGCAGCGTGTCGAGTTCGAGTTTGAGATAGCGCCGCAGCAGCCCCATCAGCACGCTGACTTCGGTGGCCGGACGCTTCCAGTTCTCGACCGAGAACGCATACAGCGTCAGGACGTCGAGCCCGAGCCGGGCCGAGGTCTCGACCGTATCGCGCACCGAGTCGATGCCGGCGCGATGGCCCTCCACGCGCGGCAGATGACGCGACGCCGCCCAGCGGCCGTTGCCGTCCATGATGATGGCGACGTGGCGGGGCAGGCGCTCGGGCACGATCTGCCCGAGCAGCGCCTCTTCGACGCCCCCGGCGGGAATCCACGCGCGCAGCTGGTCGACGCCCATGTCGTTCAGCGGAACAAATTCCAATGTTACTGCAGCTTAGCAGCCGATGGCGGGCGTCAGGTGGCGCCGTCGCCGTCCGGATACTCGACCTGCCAGAGGTGCAGGCCGCAGGCCGGCGCCGTGGGCCCGGCCTCGGCCCGCGAGCCGCGCGCGAGCGTCCGGGCCACGTCGGCCGCGGTCAGCCGCCCCTTGCCCACGAGCACGAGCGTGCCGGCCATGGCGCGCACCTGATGACGCAGGAATCCGGCGCCGGCGACATCGAAACACAGCAGCCGGCCGCGATCGCCCGGCGCGCACCACGGCGGCGGTGCCGCCTCGACGCCGACCCGCGACGTCCACACCCGGCGCACGGTGCTCTTCACCGCGCTGCCCTGCGCCTGGTACGCCGAGAAGTCGTGCTCGCCCTCGAACAGCGCCGCCGCGTCTTGCATCGCGGCAAGGTTCAGGCGCTGCGGCACGTGCCACGCCACGCGGCGCAGCAGCGGACTGCCCGCCGGGGCGTGCCAGATGAAGTAGCGATAGGTCTTCCCGCGGGCGTGGATGCGCGCGTGGAAGCGGTCGAACATCTCCTCCGCCGCGAGCACCCGCACGTCGACGGGCAGCGTGGCGTTGCAGGCACGCACGAGCCGCTCGGGGGTGATGGCCGCCGTGAGCTGCAGCGACGCCACCTGCGCCGCGGCGTGGACGCCGGCGTCGGTGCGACCCGCGCCAGCCACGTGCACGGGCGCGCCTTCGATGCGGCTGATCACGGCTTCGAGTTCGCCCTGCACCGTACGCTGACCGGCCTGACGTTGCCAGCCGGCGAAGTCGGCGCCGTCGTAGGCGACGACGAGACGCAGGGTGCGGACGCGCGCGCTCATCGCGCCCTCGGGACTCAGCGCCGCGAGCCGGGCTTGGTGACGGGCACGCCCTGGCGGCAGAGCGGACACTCGGCCTCGGTGTATGCCGGCACATCCATCGGGCAGAGGCCGGCGAACGGCACGTCGAGACCGTGCTGGCCGCCGCTGCGGTCCATGATCGACGCGGCGCCGACCACGGTGGCGCCCGCCGCCACGGCGACGTCGATGGTCTCGCGGGTCGACTTCCCCGTCGTCAGCACGTCCTCGACGACGAGCACGCGGTCCTCGGGGCCCAGCGCGAAGCCGCGGCGCAGCGCCAGGGCGCCGTCGGTACGCTCCGCGAAGATGGCGCGGACGCCCAGCGCGCGCCCGACCTCCTGGCCAATCACGATGCCGCCCATCGCCGGCGACAGGACGACGTTCGCACCCCAGGCGCGGGTGGCCTCGCCGATGGCGGCGCCGAGGGCCTCGGCGCGGGCCGGGTGCTGCAGCACCAGGGCGCATTGCAGGTACTTGGGGCTGTGCAGCCCCGAGGACAGGCGGAAGTGGCCCTCCAGCAGGGCGCCGGACTCGCGGAAATGGCTGAGGACGTCGGTCGAATTCATCGGACGGTAGTATATCGACCGAGGGCGGCGCGCCTCGTTGCGCCACCGGCCGAACCCTGGCCGGGTGCCGCCCGTCTATCCTTGTGGTTTGGCGGCAGCGCCGCGCTCGGCCCCCGGGCGGCAGCGGTTTTGCTCGGACGGCTTCGGTCCGGGCGGCCTTCGCCCCCATCACGCACTTCTGGAGAACCAGCACATGTTCGGGATTCGACGGTCGGCGGCGGTTTCGGCGGTGGCAGCAGCCCTGAGCGGACTGTCCGTTTTCGGAGTAGCGCCTGTTCACGGACAGACACCTGCCACCCCGCCAGCCGGCGAGCGGCGCCTGAGCATCACCGACGCGGTCGAACTCGCGCTGCAGCAGAACGCCGACCTCGAAGTGATCCGCATCAACCCGCAGATCCAGGACGTCAGCATCTCGCAGGCGCGCTCCAACTGGGCGCCCACGCTCACCAGCCTGTTCCAGGGCGACAACCGCAACAGCCCGGTCAACAGCTTCCTGTCGGGCGGCCAGACCAAGATCACGAACACGCAGACCACCTACAACGCCGGCTTCGGCTCGAACCTGCCGTTCTACGGCTCGAGCTACCGCGTGGGCTGGGACAACTACCGCGCCACCACCAACAACCTGTTCAGCAATTTCTCGCCGCAGACCGGGTCGACCTTCTCGCTCAACTTCACGCAGCCGCTGCTGCGCAACTTCGGCATCGACAGCACGCGGCAGCAGTTGCAGGTCTCCCGCAAGAATCGCGAGATCTCCGACGTGCAGGTGCGGGAGGCCGTGGCCACCACCACGCGTTCGGTGAAGAACGCCTACTGGGACCTGGTGTTCGCGATCAGCAGCCTCGAGGTGCAGCGCCTGTCGCTGGATCTGGCGCAGCGCTCGCTGAAAGAGAACCGGGCCCGCGTGGAGATCGGCACCATGGCGCCGATCGACATCGTGCAGGCCGAAGCCGAGGTCGCGCAGCGTGAGGAAGCCGTGATCGTGGCCGAGGCCGCCATCGCCCGCAGTGAAGACGCGTTGCGCGCGCTCATCTACGGCGAGCACGTCTCCGACCAGTGGACCTCCCGGCTCGTGCCCACCGATGCCGCCGCGTTCGCGCCGGTGGCCGTGGACATCGATGGCGCGGTGAAGGGCGCGCTCGAGAGCCGCACCGATCTGGAGCAGGCCCGGAAGACCATCGAGGCCAACGACGTCACGATCCGGTTCCTGCGCAACCAGGTGCTGCCCGACCTGCGCGCGGCGGTCGACTACGGCGCCACCGGCATCGGCGGCAGCCAGTTCATTCGCGACGACGACGGCTTCCCCGGCACCATCATCGGCAGCCTCAACAAGCCGTTCACCGACGTCCTCCGTAACGTCTTCACGAACGACTTCCCCACCTGGACGTTCACGCTGCAACTCAGCTACCCGCTGGGCACGTCGACGCAGGACGCCAACCTGGCGCGGGCGCGCCTGCAGAACCAGCAGACCATCAAGCAGCTCGATGCCTCGCGCATCCGCGTCGCCACCGAGGTGCGCGAGGTGGCCCGCACCGTGACGACCAACAGCAAGCGCGTCGACGCCACGCGGTCGTCGCGGGCGCTGGCCGAAAAGCGCCTCGAGGCCGAAGAGAAGAAGTTCCAGGCCGGCATGACCACCAACTTCTTCGTGCTGCAGGCCCAACGCGATCTCAACCAGGCCCGCAACAACGAGCTGCAGGCGCTCATCGACTACCTGAAGTCGGTGGTCAACTACGAGACGGCGCAGGTGGCGCCGCTGGGCCAGGGCGCCGGCGTCACGGTGATCACGGGCGGCGGCGGCGGCACGAACACCACCGGCAACAACAACCAGCAGCAGCAGAACCGCCAGCAGTAGACGGCGCGACCGGGTAAGATTCGGCGCGTGCCGAAGCTGTCGGTCACCATCATCACGCGCGACGAGGCCGCCAACCTGGCGGCCGCGCTCGACTCCGTGGCATGGGCCGACGAGATCGTGGTGGTCGACTCGGAGAGCACCGACGCCACGGTCGACATCGCCCGGCGCTACACCCAGAAGGTGCTGGTGCGGCCGTGGCCGGGCTACGTCGAGCAGAAGAACCGCGCTGCCGCCGAGGCGTCACACGACTGGATCCTGTCACTCGACGCCGACGAGCGCGTGACCCCGGCGCTCGCGGCCGAGATCCAGGGCCTCATGCGCGGCGAGCCACAGGCCGCCGGCTTCCGCGTGCCGCGCGTCACGTTCCACCTCGGACGCTGGATCCGGTCCACTGACTGGTACCCCGACTACCAGCTGCGTCTCTACGACCGGCGCCGCGGGACCTGGACCGGCAAGCTGGTGCACGAGTCGGTGAAGGTCGACGGCGCGGTCAGCGACCTGAGCCAGGACCTGCAGCACTTCGCCTACCGCAACCTCTCGCACCACCTGCAGACCATCGACCGCTACACGACCCTGGCCGCGCGGCAGATGCGCGACGAGGGCCGTACGGCTGGATGGACCGATCTCGCCGTCCATCCACCGGCGGCCTTCCTCCGCAACTACGTCCTGCGCGGCGGTTTCCGCGACGGCGTGCCCGGCCTGGTCGTGTCGACCCTGAACGCCACCTACGTGGCCCTGAAGTTCGCGAAGCTCTGGGAGCTGTGTACTCACTCCACCTCGACACCGCACGCACCTGGCGCGGCGGGCAGCAGCAAGTCCTCCTGACGGTGCTGGGCCTGCGCGAGCGCGGCCACCGGGCCGTGCTCGTGGCCCACCCGGAGGGCGTGCTCTACCGGCGCGCCAGCGAAGGCGACGACCTCGTGCCGCTGAGCCCGCGGTCGGAGGTGGACCTCGCCTCGGCGTGGCGCCTCGCCCGCATCATCGCGCTGCACCGGCCGGAGATCGTGCACGCGCACGATCCGCACGCGGTGGCGATGGCGTCGATGGCGCTGTCGTTCGGCGTCGGGCCGGCGGTGCCGACGCTGGTCGCCTCGCGCCGCGTCGACTTCCATCTGCAACGGCACTCGTTCTCGCGCTGGAAATACCGCCAGGTCACCTGCTTCATCGCGGCCTCGCGCGCCATCGCCGACATCCTGGCCGCCGACGGCATTCCGCGCTCGCGCATCGTCGTGGTGCACGACGGCATCGACGTGGACCGCGTGCGCGCCGAGCCGTCTGCAGACGTGCACGCCGAGTTCTGGTTCCCGAAGGGCGCGCCGGTGCTCGTGAACGTCGCCGCCCTGGTGCCGCACAAGGGCCAGAAGTTCCTGGTCGAGGCGATGGCGAAGGTGCGGCGCAAAGTGGCCGACGCGCAGCTCGTCATCTTCGGCGAGGGCGAGCTGCGGCCGGCCCTGGAACAGCAGATTCGCGAGCTCGACCTCGGCAAGCACGTGGTCCTGGCCGGCTTTCGCGAGGACGTGCTCGGGCTGATGCGTAGCGCCGACCTCTTCGTGATGAGCTCGGTCACCGAGGGCCTGGGCTCGACGTTGCTCGACGCCATGGCCTTCGAGCTGCCGGTGGCGGGCACGCGGGCCGGCGGCATTCCAGAGGCCGTGGAACACGGCCTCACCGGCCTGCTGGTGCCGCCCGGCAACGCCGAGGCGCTGGCCGCCGCCATCGTGCAGCTGCTCGGCGACCCGGCGCTGCGGGAGCGCATGGGCGCCGCCGGGCGCGAGCGCGTCGAGCAGCAGTTCGGGCTCACGCGGCTCGTCGAGGGCACGCTCGAGGCCTACCAGACGTTCCGGGCCGCCCCGGCCGGCCACGCCGCTGCGCGACAATAGCGGGATGGCCGACGCCACGCCTCACGACGGCGGATCACCCGACGTCTTCGCCACCGGACGTTTTCCGATCTCGCCGGGCACGCACGACCAGGGACTGCGCTGGCTGTTCGATCTCTCGACCGTGCTGATGCTGCTGGATTGCCGGCCCGGCGATCGCGTGCTCGACCTCGGCGCCGGGTCCGGCTTCTCGTCCGAGATGCTGGCGCGGTTCGGCTACACCGTCATCGCCGTCGACCCCGATGGCCGGGCCCTGGCCAACAACCGCCGCCGGCCGTCGTTCGACGCCTCGCGCATCGACGGGCGGGTGGTCGTGGCGCAGGGCGTCGCCGAGCAGCTGCCGATCGCCGACCGCAGCCTCGATGGCGTCGTGGCCATGAACGTGCTGCACCACGTGCCCGATCTGCCGGCGACGATCGCGGAGTTCGATCGCGTGCTGAAGCCCGGCGGCCGCGTGGTGTTCTGCGAACCGGGCCTCGATCACCTCACCGCCAACGAGACACAGCGGGCCCGGGTGGAACACGGCGAGGACGACCAGCCGTTCGACGTGCTGGCGTTCCTGCGCCAGGCCCTCGACGCCGGCTACGCGCACGCGATGCTGTCGGCCACGGTGCAGTCGCCGCTGCGGTTGCTGCCGCTGCAGGAAGTGGAGATGTTCCGCTCCGGGCGACATCCGCGGCTGCACATGAACGACGCCGGCGTGCTCGAGGAACTGCACCGCCGTCACGCCTACGGCATGCTGCAGGTCGCCGGCGAGAAGCCGCGGACGTCGCGCCAGCCCGGACGCCTCTCCGCCGTCATCGACGTGCGTGGCGTGCCCCGCGCCGTGCCCGCCGGTGGACGCTTCATGATGGCCATGACGTCGACGAACACGGGCGACACGACGTGGCTGGCCCGGCCGTCGCGATTCGGCGGCTACGTCACGTTCGGCTGCAAGCTGCTCGCACCCGATGGCCGCCTGCTCGACGACCTGCTGGGCCGGACGCCGCTGGCGATCGACGTCGCGCCCGGGGCCACGGCGGCGGCGACGCTGGACGTGCCGCTGCCGCCCGCGATCGGGCCCGGCCGCTACCGGCTGCGCTTCGACATGGTCGACGAGCTGATCTGCTGGTTCTCGGACGTCGGCAGCACGCCCGTGGACGTGGAACTCGAGATCTCGTCGGCGGGCTGACCCCGAGTAGCGGGCAGACCTTAGTAACGGATGTCGACGATCGTGAGCCGCTCCGGACCACGGGGCGTGCGCAGCGTGACGACGTCGTCGACCCTGGCCTTCAGCAGCGCCGTCGCCAGCGGCGAGCGCCACGACACCCGTTCGTCGCCGGCGTCGATCTCGTCGACACCGACGATCGTCACGGTACGTTCCTCGCCCTCGGCGTTCGTATAGGTCACGGTGGCGCCGAAGAACACCTTCTCGTGCCGCTTGCCGGCGTTGTCGACCACCTGCGCGATGTCGAGCCGCTTCGACAGGAAGCGGATGCGCCGGTCGATCTCGCGCAGCTTGCGCTTGCCGTAGAGGTAGTCGCCGTTCTCGGAGCGATCGCCGTTGGCCGCGGCCCAGGCCACGGTCTCGACCAGCTTCGGCCGGTCGACCTTCCAGAGGCGCGAGAGCTCGTCGCTCAGGCGGCGATGCCCGGCCGGCGTGATGTAGTTCTTCACCGCCGGCGCCGAGCCGTCGCCGGGACGCTCGGGCGTCAGCGCCTTCGGCCGCCGGATGAAACCGCCACCGCTCATGCGCGCGCTCTCGCCCGCGGACGCGGCCGGCACACGTCCTTCAGCGGGCACTGCTGGTTCGTGCGCGTGCCGCCGAACCCGCACGCGCCCATCATGCCCAAGTGGCACATCGAGAAGTCGTAGCGTACCGGGTCGGCCGGCGACAGCGTGCGCAGGGTCGCGGTGATGTCGAGCGCCATCTTCCAGCCGGGGCTCGCCCGTTTGGTCAGGCCCAGGCAACGCCCGACGCGGATGATGTGGGTGTCGAGCGGCACGACCAGTTGCGCCGGCGTCACGCTGGACCACAACCCGAGATCCACCGCGTCCTTGCGCACCATCCAGCGCAGGAACAGGTTCAGCCGCTTGCACGCGCCGCCCGACGACGGCCGCGAGAAGAAGTAGGCGACCCCCGGCTTGGGCCGGCGCCGTCCGTAGATCGGCGTCAGGTCCAGCGCCATCGCACGCCTCGAGAACGACTCGAGCCCGGCCTCGACCGTGACCTCGTCCGCCGAGTGGCCGGCGGCGAAGAAACCCTCGAGGCTGCGGTGGTCGCGGAGCATCAGGTGGAGCTGCCAGGCCAGGGCCGCCAGGTCGTGGCTGCGAATCCAGCGATGGCCGATCGTGTCGAACGCGGCGGCGCGCTCGGGCGTGTAGGCGCGCAGGAACGCCGACGGCGAGGGCCCCATGGCACCGAGCACCGCGTCCACGGTGTTCAGCACGCTCTGCACCTTGCCGAACGCCAGCGCCGACGCGATGAACGCCACCACTTCCTGATCCGCCGGATCGGCGTAGCGGCGCACGCTCCAGATCGGATCGCGCGTGGAGTGCGTGAGGTTGAAGTCGTCGTAGAGGCGATCGAGCGGCGCAGCCAGGCCGGGCAGGCCGGCGCCACGGAGGCGGGTGGCCACGCGCGGGCTACTTGAACGCCGCGGCGCCATCCAGGGCCGACAGCGCGCGCAAGACCACGGTGGCGACGCCGCCCAGGAACTCCGGCGCGATCTTGTCGGCCGTGTCGGTGGGCTTGTGGTAGTCGGCGTGATCCTCGACGCCGAAGTACACGAACGGGATGCCCGCCGCGTGGAACGCGCCATGATCCGACTGCGTCGTCCAGTCGTCCTGGCCGCCGCCCGTGTCGTGGCCGAAGCGGACGGTCACCGGCGCGTCCTTGGCGATCGGCGTGAGCAGCGGACCGAGCCTGGGCCAGCGGCCCGGGCCCGCGACGAAGATCTCGCGCCGGTCGCTGCGGCTCACCATGTCGAAGTTCACGTCGAGCGCGATGCCCGCGGCCGGCACCGGCGGCGTGGCCACGAAGGCGCGCGCGCCGCGCAGGCCCTGCTCTTCCGCGTCGAAGAACGCGAGCAGCAGCGGATGCGCAAACGGCGTCGCCTGGCAGCGCTCGGCGATGTGCAGCAGCAGGGCGACGCCCGAGGCGTTGTCGTCGGCGCCGTGATAGGTCTGGCCGTCACGCACGCCGAGGTGATCGTAGTGGGCCGAGACGACGATTGCCGGGGCGTCGGCGCGACGTCCGTTGCAGCGAGCCACGAGGTTCACGCCGGCCTGCGTGGCGCCAGCCTTGGTGTCGTACTGGAACGGCACCGCGAAGCCCGACGGCACGGCCGGTGGCACACCGATCGCCCTGAGCCGGCTTTCGATCCACGCGCGGGCCTTCGCGTTCCCCGCGGTGCCGGCGGCGCGGCCGTCCATCCCCGGCCCCGTCAGCGCCGTGATGCTGGCCAGCAGCGCCTTGCCAGTGGCGACGTCGCCAGCGGTCGCGGTGGCGGCCTGTCGCGCCTCCGGGCGCACGGCCGCGAGCGCCATCGCCAGGATGAGCAGGATTGCCCGCGCGCAGAGCGCGCTGAGAGGACGTCTGATGGCGTGTCGACGTGGAGTTCCGCGTATCATGGTGCGCCGCTGAGGAGCCGTTCCGGCCGGCCGGATACGCGTACATCCTACCCGCGGCAGGCGTGATCGCAGCGCAGGAAGGCGTCGGGTGCATGGTACTTGCGGTTCCGAAGGAAAGCGGGCCGGGTGAGCGACGGGTCGCGGCGACGCCCGAGACCGTCACCAAGCTCGTCGGGATGGGGTTCGAGGTCAGGGTCGAGTCGCAGGCAGGCCTCTTGGCCGCCTTCGCCGACGACGCCTACGTGAAAGCCGGCGCCACGATCGAGCCCGACACCGCCGCGCTGTGGGGCGCCGCGGACCTCCTGCTCAAGGTGCAGCCGCCGTCGCCGGTCGAAGTCGACCGGCTGAAGCCCGGCGCGATGCTCATCAGCTTCATCTGGCCGGTCAAGAACAAGGACCTGGTCGACCGGCTGGCAGCGCGCAAGGTCAGCGTCATCGCGATGGACCAGGTGCCGCGCATCACGCGCGCGCAGAAGATGGACGCGCTGTCGTCGATGGCGAACATCGCCGGCTACCGCGCCATCGTCGAGGCCGCCGGCTTCTACGGGCGCTTCTTCACCGGACAGATGACGGCCGCCGGCAAGGTGCCGGCCGCCAAGGTGCTGGTGATTGGCGCCGGCGTCGCCGGGCTGGCCGCCATCGGCGCCGCCCGCGGCCTGGGCGCCATCGTGCGCGCGTTCGACACGCGTGCGGCGGTCAAGGAACAAGTGAAGAGCATGGGCGCTGAGTTCATCGAACTCGACGTCCACGAGGACGGCGAAGGGGGCGGCGGCTACGCGAAGGAGATGAGCCCCGCGTTCATCGCCGCCGAGATGGCGATGTTCGCGGCCCAGG
>CADEDM010000163.1:0-8879 GCA_902826065.1 uncultured Acidobacteriota bacterium
CGATGGCCGCATACGACTCTTCCTTGCCGGGTGTGTTGATCGCCGCCAGATACACGGGCGCTGACCATCCACTCGAGGTGCGCCGCGTCAGCCACAGATTGTTCTTCTCGGACGAGTGTCCGTCCGGGGTCGGCCGCCACGAGTTGAACAGCATCCAGCTGCCGTCCGGGGACAGCGCCGCTTCGTAGTCCTTGTAGGTGCCGGCAAACGGCAGCAGCTGCGGTCGCGACCAGCGGTCGCCCTCGCGCCGGCTTTCGTACAGCGCGATCTCCGGGGCGTTCGGCGCCGGTGCTCGCCCTTCGACCTTGGCGACGCGCGCCGTCTCGAGCGCGACGAACATCGACTGTCCGTCGGGCGAGAATTCGACGGCGTTGATCGTGTTGTAGCCGGCGTCGCCCCACGGCCTGAAGGGAGTGCCTGGCAGCGTTGGCTGGGCGAATGCCGCGAGCGCTGTGATGGCGGCGAGAAGCTGCTTCGACATGGTGCGGATTCTGACGCGTCACCCGCATCGATGGTCGTCGGCCGGTCACAATCTTCGTCACACGGCACCCGGGGAGCACGTCGATACTGCTCCCTGAACTAGGATGGCCCGATGCATCACGTCGTCATGCTGCTCATTGCCACCAGCATCACGTCCGGTCCGAGCGATCCGCAGGCGGGCTCGGGCCAAGCCGCAGGACCAGCGGTCCGCGCCTGTGCGGTGCTGACCAGGGAGCTCGTCGCGCCGTTCACGGAGAACGCAAAGGTGCTCGATCTGGTTCCGGCTCGAGAAGAGGCACTCGGCACGACGGGCACGGCATGCGAGTTCGGCGCCGTTCGTCTGCAGTTGTTCCCCGGTCGTGGTGGCAAGCGCACGGTGACCGCCAAGGATCTGCAGCCGATCGCCGGCGCTGGCGACGGCGGTTACTTCCGCAGCAACCGGAACCGCTACGCGGAGCTGATGGTCTGGACGGCCAGACATTCTCTCGACCTCCAGGTGAGCGTGCCGTCAGGACGCACGGCCGAGGCGATGAAGCCCGACGTCGTCGCGCTCGCCAACGCCATCCTCGCGAAGCTCCCGTGAGGGCGCGCGCCTGAGACCCCGTCGGCCGCCGCGGTAGGATGGCGGTCATGGCAGCAGGACGCCTGGGCCGGATCGCGGCCATCTCCGCGGCGACTGTCTTCGTGCTGCTCGCCGTGGCAGGCCTCGTCGTCTATCGGCTGCTGCCGGCGAGCGGCCTCTCCCCGGCGCCGCACGACTGGACCGCCGAGTGGCGCGCGGACCCGCCGGTGGTCGAGACGCTGCCGGGCGGACTGCTCGAGACGGCCACGATGCGCATGGGCGAGGACTTCTACAAGTCCGACGCCCTGACGTGGTGGGGCCTGTATCTGGGGAACACCGTCTCGCATATCCAGGTCGCCGCGGTGTACCGCTACGGCGTCCCGCTGACCGACGAGGCCTGGCACGTGGCGACGCGTGGACCCACGGCCGTCGTCGTGGCGCCGGTGCTCAGGCCCAGCCTGCCGGTGGCGATCGACACCAGCACGTGGCGCGAGAAGACCGAGAGTGGGTGGGCGCGCTTCGACAAGCAGGATCAGCTCGAGGAACTGCGGCGCGGCCTGTCGGCCGACCTGGCGACGCGCGCGGCCGACGAGCGCCGGATCGCCCTGGCCCGCGAGGCGTCACGACGCACGATCGCCGAGTTCGCCGAACGCTGGCTCCTCGCCCGCGACAGCGGCTGGACACCTGGCCTGTTCACGGCGGTGAAGGTCTACTTCGACGACGAGATCGACGGCGAGCTCCGCGTCGAATTGACGGGCCTCGGACCGGCGACGGCGAAGTAGTCGCCGCGGTCGAGCCGGCATCCGCCCGAACGACGCGACGCCCGGCAAGCCTGGGGGCGGATTCCGGCCCGCGACGCTACCAAAGGTGCGCAGGCGCACTAGCATGACGAGCGTGACGGCGGAGTTGCCGCGGCGGACAGTCGACATCACGGCCCTGCGCCGGGCGCTGGCTCGCGCCGTCGGCCGCGTGTGCCCGGGCTGGCTGGCCGCGGATCGCGACGATCTGGTGCAGGCGGCGCTGTTGCGCGTGCTCCGCAAGCACGAGGCCGGGGCCGGCGACGACCCGGGTGAGGGAACGCCGCAGGTCGCATCGTCTTACCTTCACAAGGTGGCCTACAGCGTGCTCATCGACGAGATCCGCCGGGTGCGGCGGCGGCGGGAGACGAGCCTCGAGGACGAGGCGTCCGAGCCGCCACGGGATCAGCCGGCCGATCCCGAGCGCGTGGCCGCCTCGGCCGAGATCGGCCTGGGCATCCAGTCGTGCCTCGGCAACATGGCCCACGATCGCCGGCTCGCCGTGACCCTGCACCTGCAGGGCCACACCGTGGTCGAGGCCGCGCGCATCCTGGAGTGGCCCGAGAAGCGGACCGAGAACCTCGTCTACCGTGGCATGGCCGACCTGCGCGCCTGCCTGACCGCGAAAGGCATGCGGCCGTGAGCGAACGCGACGACCTCGACGCCCTGCGTCACGGCTTCCAGTCGCTGGCCGAGACCGCGACCGGCGAGGTCTCACCTGCCGATCTGGCGGCGGTGTGGAGTGCGGTGCAGGGGGACCTCCCTCCCGAGACGCGCCGTGCCCTCGTCGACCGGCTGGCCACGGAGCCCGCGTTGGCCGAGGCGTGGCGGATCGCGCACGCGCTCGAGGCGCCCGACGCGTCGGCGCCCGTGGCGCCGGATGCGCCCGCGGTCTTTCCCCCCTCGCGCCGATCGTGGCCGGCGCCGTGGCTGGCGGCGGCGGCCGTCGTGATTCTCGGCGTGTCGGCCGTGGTGCTCGTCCCGCGACTGCGCGAGTCCGCGCCGGTGCTGCGCCAGCCGGGCGTGGCGGAAGTCGAGTCGCTGCTGATCCCGAGTGCCGCGATCGCGCGCGACGCGTTCGAGCTGCGATGGACGGCCGGGCCGCCCGGATCGCGCTATCGCGTGCGCGTGACGACCGAGGATCTCCAGGTACTGGCCGAGGTCACCGACCTCGACGCGCCGGTGTTTCGCGTGCCGGCCTCTACGCTGGCCGGCGTGCCGGCCGGCGCGATCATCTTCTGGCAGGTGGACGTCATGACGCCGTCCACGACGCGCCTGACGTCACCAACGTTCGTGAACCGTGTGCAGTAGGGAGGGGTCATGTCGAAGATGTCGCGTGGATCGTTGTGGCTGGCGGGTGTGGCCGTGGTGCTCGGGATGGTGGGTCTGGGCAGCCGCGTGTCCGGACAAAGCGGCACCGTCACGCACCTGAACACGCCGCTCTTCACCGTCAAGGCCGGCGAGACGGCCGCGTTCAACGTCTCGCTCGACGACGTCAGCGGCGCCGCGCCGGTCGTCGTCTACTACGAGTTCATCGACCGCAACGGCACGGTGGTCAAGAGCCAGACCGTGACGCTCGTCGCCGGCCGGACCGTCACGCTGAGCCTGAAGGCCGCGGGCCAGTTCCGGACGCACGCCGAGATCGTCGACGGCGGGCTGAACCTGTCGGACCGGCGCGCCGTGGTCGGGCAGGTCGAGATCAACGACCTCGCCAATCCACAGGGCTGCTCGCGGAGCGTGCCGTCGGTGCGCAACCCGGTGGACGACGGCCCGGCGTAGGCGGGACGCGATGGCCAGAGTCGGGCGGACGATCGTCGCGTGGCTGCTGGCGCTGGCGTGGCCGGCGGCAGTGGCCGCGCAGGCGGTCGCGGAGGCGCAGCCGTTCGGCGAGTGCCGGACGCGAGTGGCGCAGACGCCCGACGACTACGAGGCGGTCTACTGCTACTTCGACGCGGCCCGCGGCAGCGGCGCCTGGGACGCCGGCCTGCGCGACCTCGACGCGCTGAGCCAGCCGCCACGCTCGAACGCGTGGGCCACGCTCGTCGCCGGCCACCTGCACCGCTATCGTCAACCGACGCCCGATGTCGCGGCCGCCGAAGCCAGCTACACGCGGGCGGCCGAGGCGTTCGCCACGCGACGTCATCCTGAAGGCGAGATCCTCGCGCTCACCAATCTCCGCGACCTGCTCATGCCGCTCGGACGGGTGGCAGACGCGACCCGGCACGTGGCACGCGTCGTCGAGATCGGACGTGGCCTGACCGACACCGAATTGCAGGCCCGCGTGTGGCTGCTCGAAGCCACGCACACGCGCGACACGGGCGGCGACCTCGGGCACGCGTATCGCCTGCTGCGTCAGACCGAGCGGGTGGTGTTCCCGAAGGGGCCGTACCGTCTCCGGCGCACCTGCCTGGCGTCGCTGGGATCGGTGGCTTTCCAGCTCGGGCGCTTCGACGAGGCTCTCGAGCTCTTTGCCCGGCTCGGCGCCGAGGCTCGCGCCGAAGAGGATGTCGCGACCCAGGCGTCGGCGCGCTTCCAGGCCGTCAACACCCGGCTGCTCAGCGAGGAGTTGCTGCCAACCGCCGGGGGCCGGGCCCGACTCGTCGCCGAGGCGCGCGAGGCACTGGCCATGGCCGAAGCGGCGCGCAGCGACCGCGTGGCGCTGGTCGCGCATCGCGTCCTCGCCGACATGCTGGCGCACGATCCCGCCACGGCGCCCGACGCCCGGCGTCATGGCGAACGATGCCTGACCCTGGCCGCCGCCACCGGCCAGCGACAGGACGAGGCCGCCTGCGCCTGGCGTCTGGCGCTGCTGACACACGGCGAGACGCCGGCCCGGGCGCGCGAGTTCCAACGCCAGGCGAGGCGCGCCACCGCGTTGGCCAACAGCCCCGTCGCCGACGCCAGCAGTGTCGCCAGCCTTCTCCGCTGGTCGTGGCTGACGCAGCCCGGCGCCGCGGGCGTCGACGCGGTGGACGCGCTTGCGGCACTCGAGACGCTCCGCGCGTTGCAGGAGACGGCGCTCAGCAGCGCCGAGTCGTTCGCGACGTGGACGGGTGACTACTACTGGCTGGCCGGACGCTTGCTGCAATCCGGCGGCGATGCCGAGGTCGCCCGCGCGTTCTCGGTGAGCGAACGGCTCCGGGCGCGCACGCTGCTCGACGCCCGGCAACGGCTCGCGGCGCGTCCCGGCGACGATGACAGCACGACGGTCGAACGTCAGGCCGTGCTGCGCGACATCGCCGCCCTGCAGCGCGACGCGCTATACGGTGCGAGGCCGTCGGATGGGGCGTCGCGATCGCGCCTGGTGGATCTCGAAGGCCGGCTCGCCGAGATCGACCGGCGGCGCCGCGGCGACCGGGACGGGACGGCGCCGGCGCAGCCGTTCGCCGATCTGCCGGCCGTCGAGGCGGCGCTGCAGCCGTCGGAGGCGCTGCTGTCGTATCAGCTCGGGCTCTGGGAGGCGTACAACGGCGACTTCGGCGGCGGCGCCTGGCTCACCGTCGTCACGGCAGGGGGACGTCGCGTGTACCGCCTGCCCGATCGCACGCATTTCGCGGCGCGCGTGCCCGTGTTCGCCGGGTTGTTGCGGAGCCGCACCGGTGCCCCGGGCGACCCGCGTGCCGAGGCCGTGCCGGCGTCGCGGCTATGGCACGACGTGTTCGCCGGCGCGCTCGCAGATCTGCCGGCGACGACGACCCGACTCATCGTCGTGCCCGATGGGCCGCTGCATGCCCTGCCCTTCGACGCCTTGCGCGAGTCGCCCGACGCGGCGCCGTTGGCGGCGCGGTTCGAGATCGAGACCACGCCGTCGGCGACGTTGTGGCTGTCGACGCGGCGCGCATCGGTCGTGCCGGCGCGTGCGCTGGTGCTGGCCGATCCCGCGCTGCCCGGTGCCATGGCGACCGCCGCGTCGCCGACGCGTCAGGCGTGGCTCGATCGCGGCGTCGTCCTCGGCCCGCTGCCGCACACGCGGCGCGAGCGCCAGGCCGCCGAGCGCACGGTCGACGGCGTGGACGCGCTCGAAGGATCGACGGCGACCGAACGCGCGCTGAAGACACGGGACCTGGCCGGCTACAGCGTGATTCACGTCGCGGCACACGCCATCGCCGACGAGGCCGCGCCCGAACGCTCGGCCGTCGTGCTGGCCGCCGGCGACGACGCCGAGGACGGCCTGCTGCAGCCGCGCGAGATCGCAGACCTCAGGCTCGACGGCAAAGTCGTCATCCTCTCGGCCTGCCAGACGGCGGGCGGGATGGTGCTCGGCGGCGAGGGCATCATGAGCCTGGCCCGTGCGTTCTTCGAAGGCGGAGCCCGCGCGGTCGTCGGCACGCGCTGGCCGGTCGAAGACGACAGCACGGCGCGCTTCTTCGAGTGGGTCTACGAAGGCCTCGGCCGCGGCCAGACCGTCTCGACGGCGCTGGCTCACGCCAAGCGCCGCGCCATCGACGACGGCCTCCCGTCGTCGGTGTGGGCCGGCGTCGTGCTGCTCGGCGATGGCGCGATTGCCCCGCTGGCGCCGCGGCGATCGCGCGCGGCCGTGCCGGGTTCCGTGGTCGCCGGGGCCGCCGGCGTCGTGGTGGCGGCGCTGCTGCTGGTCTGGCGGCGCCGGCCGGCGACGGCATGACGTGAGGGGATCGCGACGCGACAGGCGTTGCTGCTAGCGAGGCGCGCACCAACCGCCGGACATGCCGTCCACGGGCGCGTCGATGGAGAAGACCATCATGCTCGCCAGCATCATCCGCGTGACACGCCGCCGCGTCGCGCGCCCGCCATCACCAGGGCCGTCGCGCCTGGCGCGCGTTGCGGCGCTCGCGGCGGTGCCGCTTGCCACGTTCGTCAGCGCGCCGTCCGCCTCGGCCCAGACCCTCGGCTCGTTCTCGTGGCAGGTGCAGCCGTACTGCAACGTCGTCACCGTCACGGTGACGCAGGTCGGACCGACCTACCGACTCGAAGGCTACGACGATCAATGCGGCGCCGCGACGCGCGCGTCGGTCATCGGCACGGCCTACGCCAATCCCGATGGCACCATCGGCATGGGCCTGAACACCGTGGTAGCGCCAGGCGGCGCGCCGGTGCATCTGAACGTCGCCGTCTCCCTGCCGTCGATCAACGGCACCTGGCGCGACAGCGCCGGCAACACCGGGCCGTTCGCGTTCAACCCGGCCCTGCCGGCCCCCGGGGCGCCGCGTCCGCTCGGCGGCATCGGCGCTGCGGCCATCAACCCGGCGCAGGTGCAGCAGCGGGTGCTCGGCACGTGCGTCTCCGGCGAGTCGATCCGCACCATCAACCAGGATGGCTCGGTGGTCTGCGACGTCGGGAGCGGTGGCGGCGACATCACCGGCGTCACCGCCGGCACCGGCCTGACGGGCGGTGGGACGTCGGGCGCGGTGGTCATCAACGCGCAGTTCGGCGGGCCCGGTACGTCGCTGCTCATCGCCCGCGCCGACCACGACCACCGGGTCGGTGTCTCGACTGACGCCGTCACGGCGGCCGGCTTCACCGCGCTCGACTCGGTCACCACCGGGATCGGCAACACCGCCTTCGGCTACACCGCCGGCACCGACGTCACCACCGGCAACCGCAACACGGCGATCGGGTCGCTGACGTTCGATGCCGCGAGCACCGGCGACGAGAACACCGCGCTCGGCGCCTCGGCCCTGGGCCAGACCACGACCGGCTCGTCCAACACCGCGGTGGGTTTCGCCGCGGCGTTCGAGCAGACGACCGGCATCGCCAACACGGCAGTCGGGTGGAGCGCCCTGCGTCAGAAGGGCGCCGGCGACAGCAACGTCGCGGTGGGGTACGACGCCTTGCGCAACGTCGGGAGCGGCAACGCCAACATCGCCGTCGGCCGCGGCGCCGGCGAGGACGTGACGGCCGGCAGCTTCAACATCTTCGTCGGCAACGACGGCGACGGCGTCGCCGCACAGAACAACACGATGCGTCTCGGCGACGTGCTGCAGAGCGCCACCTACATCTACGGCATCGACGGCGCGGCGGTCGACGGCGCCACCGACTCGCCGGTCGTCATCGACGCCAACAACAAGCTGGGCACGACGGTGTCGTCGCGGCGCTTCAAGTACGACATCACCGACCTCGCGCCCGATGGCGTGCGGCTGCATCAGCTGCGCCCGGTGGCGTTCCGCTACCTGCCTGATCAGGGCCGTGGCGACGCCCGGCAGTTCGGGCTCATCGCCGAGGAAGTGGCCGAGGCGATGCCCGAGATGGCCGTGATGAAGGACGGCCGGCCGTTCTCGGTCCGTTATCAGCTGCTGCCGCCGCTGCTGCTCGCCGAAGTGCAGCGCCTGGAGCGGGAGCGGGCCGCACAGACGGCACGTATCGAGGCGCTGGAGCACGAGCTGGCCGGCCTGCGGACACTGCTCGAGGCCCGCGAGCGGCGCTGACACCGTCCGTCGAGCACGGTCCGGGGATGACGGGCGCGCGGCAGCCCCGCCGCGTGCCCGCGAGGCCCCATGGATGCCAGGGCCGCCGGCCTGGCGACTCCTTACTTCGTCAGGTCGACGACTACCTTGCCGCGAGCGCGGCCGGTCTCGAGATAGGCGATGGCCTGAGCGGCTTCCGCGAACGGGTAGATGCGATCGATCGTGGAGCGCAGCTGGGAGCGTTGCATCAGGTCGCGCAGCGTCGCCAGATCCGCCGCATTGGCAGTGGAGATGAAGACCTCGATCCGCTGGCTGCCGAACACCCCTGCGGCCTTCGCCTTGACGAGCGTCGCCACCGGCCCGAGGTACGCGCCGTCATCGAGGCTGCCGACGACCACCAGCACACCCTGGGGCGTCATCACGCGGCGGTAGTCACTCACGCTGTGGGTGCCGACGTTGTCGATGATGATGTCGTAGCGCGCGTCCCCCTCGGTGAAGTTCTCGCGCGTGTAGTCGACGACGTGGTCGGCGCCCAGCGCCCGCACCATCTCGACATTTCGCGTCCTTCGCCCACGACCACCCGTCGATGATCGCCCTCTCGGCCATGGCGATCGCCTCGGAGCCGATCCGCGCGTACCTCGACACGGTGCGCGAGAT
>CADEDM010000163.1:8889-11549 GCA_902826065.1 uncultured Acidobacteriota bacterium
ACCTGGCCCTTTTCGCGTAGCGCCTGTAGCGCCGTCATGCCCGCCACCGGCACGGCCGCGGCGTCGGCAAAGCTGACTTGGTCGGGGATGCGGGCGACGGTGGCGCTGTCGCGGACCCTCACGTACTCGGCCAGAGCGCCGTTCGCTACGCCGAAGACCCGATCGCCGACTGTGAAGCGCGTCACGCCAGGACCGACGCCCTCCACGGTGCCGGCGAAGTCGACGCCCATGCGGAAGTTCTTGGGCGAACCGAACCCCGAGTCGAGTCGCATCACATACGGCTTGCCTCGCATGTAGTGCCAGTCGAGGGGGTTGACGGCCACCGCCTGCACCTTGACCAGCACGGCGCCGTCCGCCACCGCGGGCTTCGCCACGGTGTCGATGCTGAGGGTGTCTGGCCCGCCATAGCAGCGGTGCTGCAGCGCCTTCATCGTCTGACCTGCCGGAGCGGTGTCCGACGCCGCAGCGCAGGCCGACTCATAGCGCAGTGCCACCGCCAGCAATGCGGTGGACACCAACGCCAGCACCAGCAGCGCCGCCGCCACCTTTCGAAGTCGTCTCATGTGTCGACCCGGCCACGCCATTCGCGGGTGTGCGCGGCCCACGGGATGAGACGACCGGAGCTGTGGGAATGTTTAGAAGCCGCCCGCGTCGACGCTACTGTTTCCGGCCGGCGGTCCACATCTCGCGCCGCTGCGCCTCGATGTAGGCCTTGGCCCGCGCCGCTTCGTCTGGCGTGGTCGAGGCGTTCGGCCAGATCGTGAAGTCGCGCAGGAACACCCGCTGCGGCGTGCCGGGCCGGGCCGCCAGCGCGTCGGCCAGCTCCAGCAGCGCGCCGCGCGACAACGCGAGGGCGCGCTCGTCAGGCTGGAAGATCGTGCCCACCGGGTAGTCCACGAACGGCGTCCGCGTCTGCTCGACGTGGTTGCCGAGCACGTGCGTCACCGGGCGGTCGGCCGTGAAGCGCACCAGGCGCGCGGTACTGGCCTGGAACGCCGGCCAGTCAGCGACATAGAGACGTCCTGGGTACAGGCTGTCGCCGGTGAAGAGGATCGCCGTCTCGCGATCGTAGAGGGCCACGCTCACGGTCTGGTGACCGGGGATCGGGATCGCGTCGAGGATCCGGCCGCCCAGGTCGAGCTGCCCGACGTCCTCTGGCCAGCCGCGGATGCCGTAGAGCCGGGTGGTGGCCTCGAGCTGCGCCGGCACGAGCGTGATCGGCATCGCCGGATCGTTCATCGCCAGTAACTCGGCGTCGCCGGCCACGTGGTCGCCGTGGGCGTGCGTGTGGACCACGGTGATCGGAATCGACGTCCGGCCGTGACGCTCGAGCCACTGGGCCACGGTGCGCCGCAGCGCCGGCGCCAGGGTGCCTTTGACCGCGCCGGTGTCGAGCAGGAGTGCGCGCTGGTCGCCGAACAACAGGTACACGAACGGCTTCTCGTAGTTGGCGCACGGCGACTGGCGCAACACGAAGAGCCGCGGATTGTATTCGTGCACCTCCCAGTCAGGGATCGCCATGCACGGTGGCGTCTGCGAACGCCAGCGGTCGGGCAGCGTGCCTGCGGCGATCCCCGCGGGGGGCTGGGCGAACACGGTGCTCGCTGCCGCCACGAGCCCGGCGGCGACGACCTGCAGGACGCGCCGGAACGTCGAACCCGCCGATTGAGCGGACCACCGCCCGCGCCCTGTGGTCATAGACCGTGCCTGCGGCACTGTAGCACCGCGAACAATCGGCATCGCGATTGCTCATTCCCTTCGCGGATTGGAGCTCGTGGTAGCCAACGCCACAGGTTCGGCAACCGGCGACTCCCCTTCCGGCCGCGCCATCGCGGCCGTCTTCCCCGGAGTGGAGGTCGCAGCCATGGACGTCGTGGTCCCGGTCGTGCTCATCGGCGCCGTCAGCGCGGCGGCCGTCATCATGCGGGTGCGGAGTGCGCACTCGCTTGTCGTCGAGATGGCGTCGCGCATGGTCGCCGGCGTCGGCGGCGCCGCAGCAGGCGGCATCCTCGCCGTGGCGCTGCAGGGCCACCACGAACCGTCGGTCATGCTGCTGGCGGCCGCGGCCGCCGGCGCGGGTCTGTGCCTGACCAGCCTGGAGGTGCTCGGGCTGCGCGGCGCCGCGACCTTCGTCGCCGTGGTGGTGCTGGCCGGCGTCGGCGGCGCGGCGGCGGCCCTGGGCCTGTCGTCGGCCGCGCTCAGCGCCACCGTCCTGCGTTGAGCTAGCGGCTGCTCGTCGCCGCCTTGGGCGTGACCTTCAGCAGCTTGCCGTTGGCGCCTTCGGTCAGCAGGTAGACCGCGCCATCGGGGAACACCTGCACGTCGCGGATGCGCGCGCCCAGGTCCATCAGCAGCGGCTCCTCGTTGACGACCTTGTCGTCCTTGCCGAGCTCGAGACGGAAGAGGGCCTGGCCGGCCAGCGCGCCGACGAGGGCGCTGTTCTTCCACGCCGGGAACAGGTTGCCCTTGTAGAACGCCAGGGCGCCCGGCGCGATGACAGGATCCCAGTAGTAGCGCGGCTGCTCCATGCCGGCCTTCTCGACGATCGCGTCGCCGATCTTGGTGCCGGGATAGTTGATGCCGTGCACGATCACCGGCCAGCCGTAGTTCTTGCCCTTCTCGATGATGTTCAGCTCGTCGCCGCCGCGCGGGCCGTGCTC
>CADEDM010000164.1 GCA_902826065.1 uncultured Acidobacteriota bacterium
GCCGAGTTCCGCGACAAGTTCGCCAACCCGTTCGTGGCCGCCGAGCGCGGCTTCATCGACGAGGTGATCCGGCCGCGGACGACGCGGCGGCGCCTGATCCAGGCGCTGGCGACGCTCGAGACCAAGCGCGATCGCAACCCGCCGAAGAAGCACGGCAACATCCCGCTCTAGGGCGGTCCCGGGCCCCGGGGCGTGCGGGCGCCGGTGCTAACATTCTCAGCAGTCTCGTGCCCGTCACCAAGGTCCTCATCGCCAATCGCGGCGAGATCGCCGTGCGCGTCATCCGCGCGTGCCGCGACATGGGCATCGCGACCGTGGCCGTCTACAGCGAGTGCGACCGCACCGCCCGCCACGTGCGCATGGCCGACGAGGCCTACCCGATCGGCCCCAACCCGCCGCGGGAGAGCTACCTGCGCATCGACGCCCTGATCGCGGTCGCGCGCGCGAGCGGCGCCGACGCGGTGCATCCCGGCTACGGCTTCCTCGCCGAGAACGAGGACTTCGCGGCCGCCTGTCGTGACGCCGGCCTGACCTTCATCGGCCCCTCACCCGAGGTCATCGAGCAGATGGGCAGCAAGACCGCGGCCCGCCAGGCGGCGATGGCCGCGGGCATGCCGGTGGTGCCCGGCACGACGACGCCGCTCGGCGCCGACGTGCCCGACGCCGAGGTGCGGCGGATCGCCGAGTCGATCGGCTATCCGTTGATGCTCAAGGCGGTGTCGGGCGGCGGCGGGAAGGGCATGCGGGTCGTGAATGGCCCCGAGGACCTGTCCGGTGCGCTGCGGGCCGCACGCTCCGAGGCCGGCTCGGCGTTCGGTGACTCGGCGGTGTACCTCGAGCGGCGGCTGCTGCGGCCGCGCCACATCGAGGTGCAGCTGCTCGCCGATCACCACGGCACCGTGATCCCGTTCGTCGAGCGCGAATGCTCGATCCAGCGCCGTCACCAGAAGGTCATCGAGGAGAGCCCGTCGCTGGCCGTCTCGCCAGACCTGCGGCGCCGGCTCACCAGTGCCGCGGCGTCGGTGGCCGCGCGGGTCGGCTACACCAATGCCGGCACCATCGAGTGCCTGCTCGACGAGGACGGCTCGTTCTACTTCCTCGAGATGAACACGCGGCTGCAGGTCGAGCACCCGGTGACCGAGATGGTCAGCGGTGTCGATCTCGTGCAGTGGCAGATCCGCATCGCCCGCGGCGAGCGGCTGACCATCGACCCGGAGGCGGCGCTGACGCCGCGCGCGCACGCCATCGAGTGCCGTATCTACGCCGAGGATCCCGACAACCAGTTCCTGCCGTCGCCCGGCCGCATCCTGCGGCTACAGGCGCCACAGGGCCCGGGCGTGCGCGACGACAGCGGCGCCACCGAGGGCCTGGCCGTCCCGATCTTCTACGACCCGATGATCTCGAAGCTCATCGCCTGGGCCGACGATCGCCCGCAGGCGATCGCGCGGATGCGCCGCGCGCTGCGCGAGTACGAGGTGCACGGAATCAAGACGACGATTCCGTTCTTCCGCTGGGCCCTCGACGACGCCGATTTCCTGGCCGGACGCTTCGACACCGCGTTCATCGATCGCACGCTCGCCGAACGCGGCGGGGCACCGTTCGACCAGCCGGCAGCCGACGACGAGACGCTGGCGGCCATCGCCGCCGCGCTGCATCTGGCCCTCGGCGGCGGCACCGCGCCGGCCGTCGGCGTGACGCCCGCCGTGTCGGCGTGGCGGCAGCAGGCGCGGGTCGAGGCGCTGAGGTAGGCATGCAGTACGCCCTCCGCATCGGTGGCCGCACCCGCCAGGTCGTCCTGCGCCGCGCTGGCCAGGGCTGGCACGTGACCGTCGATGGCTCGTCGTTCGACGTGCACGCCGCCGTCGTCGACGGCGCCCGGCTCTCGCTGGTCGTCGGCGATGGCGCCGGCGCCGGCCGCAGCGTGCCCGCGGTCGTCGTACCGGGACGAGAGGCCGACGCGCTCGACGTCGCCGTCAACGGCACGACCGTCGCGGTGCAGGTCGCCTCGCCGGAGCGCTCACGCCGTCGCGGGGGCGCCGCCGGCGACGACACCGGCCCGCAGCGCATCACCGCGCCGATGCCGGGCAAGGTCGTCCGCGTGCTGGTGGCGCCGGGCGACACGGTGGCGGCGAAGCAGGGCCTCGTCGTCGTCGAGGCGATGAAGATGGAGAACGAGCTGCGCGCGACCCGGCCGGGACGCGTGACCACGGTTGCGGTGGCGGAGGGGCAGTCGGTGGACGCGGGAGCGGTGCTGGCCGTCGTGGAGTAAGACGTGGCGTCGGTGCTGCGGCCTCTCGCGATCGCCCTGACGCACGTGCGGCGCGTCTGGCTGGTCGTCGCGGTGGTGATCGCCGTCGTGCTGGTCTCCGCCATCACGATCGACCTCGGTCCGGTGCTGCGGCGCCGGGTCGAGATCGAGGCGTCGCGATGGGTCGATCGGCCGGTGCACATCGGCCGCTTCGGGCTGAACCTGGGCCGCGGTCAGCTGGTGGCCGAAGACGTCCTGGTCGAGGGCGGCACGCCGGCCAACGACCCATGGCTGCGGGCCGGCAAGATCGAGGTCTCGCTCACCTGGAACGCGATCCTCGGCCGCGAGCTGCTCTTCGACACGATGGCGATCGACGACTGGACGCTGCTCGTCGAGAGCTACGCCAACGCCGTCAACAACTGGCCGCGGCTCACCGGCCCGCCGCGGGCGCCGCGCACCGGCCCGAATCCCATCACCACCATCGTGCAGAACGTCCGCATGACCCGTGGCCACCTCATCATCCGCGACTTCGGATCGTCGTGGGGCCTCGACGCCCCGAACCTCGAGCTGACGATGACGAAGGGCGTCGAGTACACGGGCACGATGACCTTCCGTGGCGGCACCCTGCTCATCCAGCAGTACGAGCCGATGTGGGCGCGGGCCGAGACCAACTTCACGGTGCGGGACGGCAAGATCGTGCTCGATCGCCTCGATCTCACGGCCGACGGCGCGGCCATGCGCGCGACCGGCGTCATCGACCCGGCACAGTTCCCCAACGCCACTTACGGCGTGACGGCGGCGCTCGAGCTGCCGCGCACCCGGGCCATCTTCTTCGCCCGCGACACGTTCACTCTCGACGGACGCGGCGAGTTCAAGGGCCTGGCGCGGCTCTACAAGGGCGGCTACGAGGTGACGGGCGACTTCACCAGCCCGCTCGTGCAGTACAACGGCTATGACCTCGACGACTACCGCGCCTCGGTGACCTGGGTGCCGACGCGGCTCGACACGACCAGCGACGCCGCGTTCCACGGCGGGACCACCCACTTCACGTACACCCTCGACCCGCTGGGCCAGCCCGATCGCCGTGCCGACGCCGTGTGGGACGTCGAGTATCGCGACGTCGATCTGACGTCGTTCACCGGGTTCCTCGAGACGCGCGGCTTGCGGCTGGCCGGCGTGGCCACCGGGACGAACGTCATGCACTGGCGTCTCGGCGCCTTTGCCGACGCCACGGGCGAAGGCGCGATGACGGCGACGATGCCGGCCGGGCAGCTGCCCGCCGTGCGTGCGCTGCCGGCGGAGGCCGCCGCCGACGCCCGGCGACGGGCGCGCGAGGAAGGGCCGTTCAGTCCGCATCTCACTTTCGGCCCGCAGCCGATCGACGGCGACGTCGCCTACACGTTCACCGGGGCCCACGTCGACTTCGCGCCGAGCCGCTTCGCCACGCCCGAGACCTACGTGGCGTTCGAGGGCCGCACCGCGTGGGGCCATGCCTCCCGGCTGCCGTTCCACGTGACCAGCACCAACTGGCAGGAAAGCGACCGTTTCCTCGCCGGCATCATGACGATGTTCGCCACGCCCACGGCGGCGGTGCCGGTCGACGGCGTCGGCGAGTTCGACGGCGTGCTGCTCGGCGAACTCGGCAATCCGCGCGTCGAGGGCACCTTCACCGGCAGCGAGATGCGCGCCTGGAACGTGACGTGGGGCGAACTCGCCGGTCGCGCCGTGATCGAGAACAGCTACGCGACGGTCAGCGATGCCGTGGTCACGAGCGGCCTGGCCCGCATGAACATCGATGGCCAGTTCGCGCTCGGCTACCCGCGCCGCGACGGCGGCGACGAGATCGACGCCCGCATCCGCGCCTCCGAGTGGCCGCTCACGGACTATCGCACCGCCTTCGCACTCTACGACTACCCGGTGTTCGGCGCCGTCGGCGGCGAGATTCGTCTCTACGGCAAGTACGAGGAGCCATTCGGCTTCGGTCGCGTCACGCTCGACCGCGGCATCGCCTACGACGAGCCGTTCGCCACGGGATCGACGAGCCTGCGGTTCGAGGGGCCGGGCGTGCGGCTCGACGGCCTCGAGGTCAGGAAGGCGGGCGCGACCATCACGGGCGCGGCCTACGTGGGCTGGGCCGGCACCTATTCGTTCAACGCCGACGGCCGCCATCTGGCGATGGACGCGCTCGACCTCACCTACTTCCCCGGGCTGCCCGCGCTCACCGGCTTCGCCGACTTCAGCGCCACCGGCAGCGGCACGTTCGAGGACCCGCGCTACGACGTCAAGGTCAACGTCACCGATCTCTTCATCGGCGAGGAGGGCATCGGCGAGATGACCGCGCAGGTCGGCCTGCGCGGACTCACCGTGCTCTACAGCTTCGACATCGCGTCGCCTCGCCTCGCGGCGTCGGGCTCGGGGCAGTTCGGCTTGACCGACGCCGGCGAGATCGAGATGACGGTGCGCCTGTCGGACACCTCGCTCGACCCCTACGCGCGCGTGCTGCTGCCCACGCTGTCGCCCTACACCACGGCGATCGGCGGCGGCAGCGTCCGCGTGTGGGGCGCCGTCTACACCCCCGACGCGCTGCACGTCGCCTCGACCATCGACGATCTGCGCCTGAAGCTGTTCGACTACGAGCTGACCAACCGCGGCGAACTGAAGGTCGGCCTCGACGGCTCGATCGTGCACCTCGACGCCTTCGGCCTCACCGGCGACCGCACGGCACTCGACGTCACCGGGCGTGTCGACCTGGCGCAGGACGTGGTGACGCTGCGCGCGACGGGCGACGCGAATCTCGCGGTGGTGCAGGGCGTGCTGCCGGGTGTGCGCGGATCGGGACGCGCCGAGGTCTCCGCCACCATCGGCGGCTCGACGGCGGAACCGCAGCTCTCCGGCACGGCCCTGCTGACCGACGGCCGGCTGCGCTCGTTCGCCTTCCCGCACGCCCTCGAGGCGCTGAACGGCATCGTCGCCTTCGACGCCACCGCGGTGCGCCTCGACGGCCTGCGCGCCCGCCTGGCCGACGGCACCGTGCTGTTCGGCGGCCGGATGGGCCTGCGGGGCCTGGCGCTGGCCGACTACGACGTGACCCTCACCGGCCACGATCTGCGGCTGCGCTATCCCGAGGGCATGCGCTCGCTGGTCGACGCCGCGCTCACGGTGCAAGGACCGGCCGACGCGCCGGTACTCGGCGGGTCGCTGCTGGTGCGCAACGCCGTGTGGACACCGGGCTTCGACGGCACCACCAATTTCTTCGGCGGCGGCAGCGGCGCGACGCCGGTCGTCGACGCCGGCCCCGGCGTGGCGGGCAGTGTCGCCGCGCCGACCGGGTCGCCGCTGCGCTTCGACGTGCGCCTGGTGGCGCCGTCGACCTTCCACATCGAGAACGACGTGGCCCGCATCGTCGCCAGCGCCGACGTCACGCTGCGCGGCACGCCGGATCGCCCGCAGGTGTTCGGGCGCGCCGACATCGAGCGCGGTGAGGTCCGCTTCGAAGGGCGCCGCTATCTCGTCACCCGCGGCAGCCTCGACTTCACCAACCCCGATCGCATCCAGCCGTTCTTCGACGTCGAGGCCGACACCCGCATCCGCGTCCCCGGACAGACCTATCGCGTGACGTTGCGCGTCGCCGGCACCACCGAGCGGCTGCAGCCGGAGTTCACCTCGGATCCACCGCTGCCGTCGGCCGACGTGCTGTCGCTGCTGCTCTCGGATCGCAATCCGGCCGATCGCGACCTCGAGGTCGCGTCGATCAGCGCGCCGAATCAGCGCGAGGTCGATCTGCTGCAGGCGCGGGCGACACGCGCGCTCACCGGTGCGCTCTCGGCCGAGGTCGGCAAGGTCGTGCAGGAAACGTTCGGCGTCGACACGTTCCAGATCACGCCGCTGCTCGTCGATCCCAACCAGCAGACCCCCGGCCTGGCCGTGAATCCCACGGCCCGCGTCACCATCGGCAAGCGCCTGTCGGATCGCATCTATTTGACCTACGCGCGCAGCCTGTCGTCGGAGACCCGCGACGAGATCATCCTGCTCGAGTACGACCAGAGCGAGTCGTTGGGCTGGGTGCTGTCGCAGAACGAGGACGGCACCTACGCGCTCGAGGTGCGCAAGCGGGTGACGTTCTGATGCCCCGCCTCCCGATGCTCCGCCTGGCCGTCGTCGTCGCGCTGAGCGGGCTCAGCGCCGTGCCCGCGTTCGCCGATGTCGCCGACCTGCTCGGCCGTCGCATCACCGACGTGCGGCTGATCGCCGGGGCGGCGGCCGTCGACGATGCGGCAGTGCTCGCGTTGGTCGAGACGCGGCTGGGCGAGCCGCTGCGCATGGCCGCGATTCGCCAGACCATCGATCACCTGGTCGCGCTCGGCCGCTATGCCGACATCCGTGTGTTCGGCGAGGCCGACGGCGCCGAGGGCGTGCGCGTCCGTTACGACGTCGTGCCGCTGGCGCGCGCGGCGCGCATCGTGGTGGCCGGCGTCGCCGGTGGGGAGGCGCGGTCGGTGCGCTCGGACCTGGAAGAGCAGTTCGGCGCCGAGCCGCCCGAAGCCCGCCTGCCCGAACTGGCGGCGGCGATCGCCACGCGCTACCGCGGCCGCGGCTATCCGGCCGTGAAGGTCGACACGCACGCGGCGCCCAATGGCCAGCCGGGCCGCATCGTGGCGACGTTCACCGTGACGCCGGGCCGGCAGACGGTCGTGGGCCGGGTGCAGGTCGACGGGCCCGCGGCGCTCACGACCGGCCTCGTCGCCAAGCTGGGCCTGCAGGCGGGACGTCCGCTCGATCGCGAGTCGCTCGCGACCCGCACGGAAGAGGAGCGCGACGCGTTGCGCGCCGGCGGCTTCTTCGAAGCCATGCTCAGCGTGACGGTGGACGAGGCCTCGGCCGCCGGCGGTGCCGCGGACGTCACGGTGCGAGTCGATCCCGGCGACAAGGTCGACGTGGTCTTCGCGGGCGACCCGCTGCCCGGAGACCGGCGCCGTTCGCTGGTGCCGATCGAGCGGCTGCGGTCCGTCGAAGAAGAAGTGCTCGAGGACGCCAGCCGCAACATCGAGCAGTATCTGCGCCTCGAGGGCTATCGCGCGGCGTCGGCGCCGGTCGCCCGCACGCGCAATGGAGGCGTGCTCCGCGTCACCTTCACCGTGAGCCGGGGCCCGCTGCACGTCGTGCGTCGCGTCCACACCTCGGGCGTTACCGCGCTGGCACCGGCTGAACTCGAGCCGCTGCTCAAGCTGCGCGACGGCGAGCCTTTCGTCGAGGCCCGCGTCAACACCGTGGCCGCCGCCCTCGGCGAGTCGTACCGCGTGCGCGGCTTCGCCGCAGTGCGGGTCACGCCGACGATCACCTTTCCGGCCGCGACGGAACCGACGCGGGTGCCGGTGGATGTGCGGTTCCAGGTGGTCGAGGGGCCGCGCTCGATGGTGCGGGCCGTGCGCCTCGAGGGCGCCTCGGCGCTCGCCCCGGCGACGCTCGCCGCGGAACTGGGGCTGGGCGCCGGCAAGCCGTTCTACCGTCCACAATTCGTCCTCGATCGCGAGACCATCGAACGCCGCTACCGCAATGCCGGGTTCCAGCGGGCCACCGTGACGCCGTCGATCGCGCCCGACCCCGATGGCAGCGTCACCATCGTCTACGCGGTCAACGAGGGCCCCCAGACGCTGGTCGATCACGTGCTGGTCAGCGGCGCCACACGGACGTCGCCCGACCTCATTCGCCGCGAGATCACGCTGCGCCCCGGCAGTCCGCTCGGCTACGACGCGATCATCGAGAGTCAGCAGCGCCTCAGCGCGCTCGGCCTCTTCCGCCGCGTCCGCATCACCGAAGCGCCGCATGCGGGCGCCGGCCGCGCCAGGGACGTGCTGATCGAGGTGGAAGAAGCGCCGGCCACCGGCCTCACCTACGGTGGCGGCCTCGAGATCGGGCCCTTCGCGCGCGAGAGCGCGGAAGGCACGGCCACCGACCAGTTCGGCATCGCGCCCCGCGGCTTCGCGCAGGTGACGCGCCGCAACCTCTTCGGCAAGAACCGGTCGATCAGCCTGCTGGCGTCGGCCAGCCTCCGGCCGACCGACCCCGGGGACGAGGAAGGTCCGGACGCCAAGGGCGGCTACGGCCTGAACCAGTATCGCGTCGTCAGCACGTTCCGGGAGCCGCGGGCGTTCGGCACGGCCGGCGACGCGCAGCTCAGCGCCTTCATCGAGCGCGGCATCCGGTCGTCGTTCAACTTCGACCGCCAGGGCGTGCGCGCCGACTACGCCAAGCGCTTCGCCAATCGGCTGACGGTGCTCGGCCGCTACAGCTACGACTTCACGTCGCTGTTCGACACCAAGATCGACGTCGAGGATCGGCTGCTCATCGACCGGCTGTTCCCGCAGGTGCGACTGTCGTCCGTCTTCGGGTCGGTGCTGCGCGACTCGCGCGACGACGTCCTCGATCCGCAGCGCGGCACCGTGCTCGGCTCCGACCTCGAACTGGCCTTGCGGGCGTTGAGCTCGGAGGTGGGCTACATCAAGTCGTTCGGCCAGGCCTTCGCGTATCGCCGGCTGCCCGGGTCGCGCCCGTTCGTGGTCGCGGCCGGCCTGCGGCTCGGCGTCGCCCGCGGCTTCGAGCGCACGGTGCCGCGCGTCGACGGCAACGGCCAGCCGGTGCTCGACGCGTCGGGCCAGCAGGCGGTCGACGTCATCGCCGACCTGCCGGCCAGTGAGCGCTTCTTCACCGGCGGCGACAGCACGGTGCGCGGGTTCTCGCTCGATCGCCTCGGCAGCGAAGCGACGCTCGATAGCGATGGCTTCCCGACCGGCGGCAACGCCCTGATCGTGCTCAACGGCGAAGTCCGCACGCCGCACGTGAAGGGCGTGGGCCTCGTGGCCTTCGTCGATTCGGGCAACGTGTTCCGGCGGGCCAGCGATCTCAACCTGGGGGAACTGCGCACCACCGCCGGCCTCGGTGTCCGCTATCGATCGCCGCTGGGCCCGCTGCGGTTCGACGTCGGGTTCAAGCTCGACCAGCGCAACTTCTCGCGCGGCAGCGAACGCCGCGTCGTCTACCACCTGTCGCTCGGGCAGGCGTTCTGATGCCGGCGTGGGCGCGGCGATGGGGTGCGGCCGCGCTGGCCGTGATCATGCTGATGCCCACGGCGGCGGCCCAGGAACGTCCGCGCGGCGAGCTGCTGGATCGCACGCTCGCGGTGGTCGGCGGCGCCGTGGTGTTGCAGTCGGACGCACAGTTCGCCGCGTCGCTCGGTCTTCTCGACGGCGGCGTGGGGCCGGCGGCGCCGGACGTCGCGACAAAGCTGGTCGATCGCTGGCTCATGCTGCACGAGGTCGCGCGCTTCTCGCCGGCCGAACCGGCAACCGCGGCTGTCACCGCGCGCCTCGATCTCGTGCGCCTGCGCATGGGCAGCGTGGCCGCGCTCGACGCCGCCCTGGCGCGCAGCGGCCGTGGCGCCGACGATCTGGACGGGTGGATTCGCGATGACCTGCGCATCGCGGCCTACCTCGATCAGCGCTTCGCGTCGGCCGGTGCGCCGGCAGATGCCGACGTCACCGCCTGGATCACGAGCCACGCCGACGAGCTGGCGCGCACCGGCGCGACCGGCGCCGACGCCGCGCGCGTCGCGCGCGAGCGGCTCGTCCTGGCGCGGCGCACCGACCTCATTGCCGACTGGCTGGCCGACCTGCGCCGTCGCATCGAGGTCGTGATGTTCCCCGGATGACGTGCGCTCACACCGCGAGACCGGCGCGCGCCACCCACCACGCCGCCGCGACCTGGCCGAGATTGAACAGCGCGTGACACACGGCCGGGGCCACGGCGCTGCCGCGCACCAGCCACAGCGCGCCCCACAGGAAGCCGAGGCCGCCAGTGGCGATGGCCACGTCGTAGCCCTGCACGGTGTGGCCGAGGCCGAACGCCAGGCTCGTCAGCAGCAGCGCCGTCCACCGCCCCAGCACCGTCGGCGTCAGGCGATGCAACTGGAACGCGCGCTGGATCTCTTCGCGCACGCCGCCGGCGAGGACCACGGTCAGCGCGAACAGCAGGGCGGCGCGCGGATTGGCCATCAGCGCCGTCATCGGGTTGGTGGGGACGTTGTGCAGCGACGGCCACGCGATCCGCACCAGCGTGACCACGAGTGCGACGCTCAACGTGACCGGCACGACGAGGCCCACGCCGAATGCCACTTCGCGCCACACCGGCGCGCGGCCGAGGGTCAGCGCCGCCAGCGACTCACCGCGCCGGCGCAGCAGCCACACGATCAGGGCCACGACCAGCACGGCGTCGAGTGCGGCCATGGCGATCACGAACGTCGCGTCGAGGCCGCCGTCCGGGTCCTGCGCCGACACGCCGGCGAACGTCAGGGCGGTGGCGGCCAGGATCTGCGTGGGGTAACTGGAGCAGAGCACGACCTCGGCGATCGCCCGCAGCCGCGACAGCGGCGGCGGCCCGGCCGCGACAGGCACGGGCGGGGCCGCCCCTGCAGGCCGCGGTTCGACGACGTCATCGCCCGTGAGTTCTGGCAGATCGGGGTCGCCTGGCACGGGAGTGGACATCGACAGCGGCTGCGCGATGGTACACTTTCCCTGTGACTGACGCGGGAAAGGCGGCCGTGGCCGCGCAGCGAGTGCTGATCGTCGAGGACGACGACGCGGCGCGCCTCGGGCTGACGGAGCTGGTGCGCACGTGGGGCTTCACCGTCGAAGCCGCGGCCGACGGCGAGGCGGCCCTGGCCCGGATCGCGGCGTTCCGACCGACCATCGTCGTGAGCGATCTCGTGATGCCGAAGATGGATGGCCTGCAGCTGCTGGCCAACCTCGGCGACGATCTCTCGCATCTCTACTTCGTGCTGCTCACGGCCCAGGGCACCGTGGAGACGGCGGTGGACGCGTTGAAGCACGGCGCCGAAGACTACCTGACCAAGCCGGTCGACCCGCAGCGGCTCCGCCATCTGCTCGAACGGCTGTCGGAACTGAGCGCCGCCCGCCGCGAGAACACGGAACTGCGCCGCCGTCTGCGCGAAGAGGGCCGCTTCGGCCGCATGGTCGGCGCCAGCCGCGAGATGCGCAAGGTCTACAACGTGGTCGAGCAGGCGGCGCCCACCACGGCGTCGGTGCTGATCATCGGCGAGTCGGGCACCGGCAAGGAGCTGGTCGCGCAGACGCTGCACCAGCTGAGCCCGCGCGTCCAGTCGCCCTACGTCGCAATCAACTGCGCGGCCATTCCCGAGACGCTGCTCGAGAGCGAGATCTTCGGGCACGAGAAGGGCGCCTTCACCGGCGCCTACGAACGTCGCGCCGGCTGCTTCGAGC
>CADEDM010000165.1 GCA_902826065.1 uncultured Acidobacteriota bacterium
TCGAGCAGGCCGGTCATCAGGCCGCTCTGGATCTCGGTGAACGGCAGCGGCCGCGGGTTGAAGCCGTTCTGCTTGTAGAGCTGCACGAACTGGTCTTCGCCGGCCGAGGTGTAGAGCCGCTGTTTCTTCAAGGCGTCGACGTTCGGCACGGCGCCCTTGCTGAAGAGGTACACCCAGCCCGTGTCGCCCCAGTTCAGGAACACGAGGCCCTTGGCTTCGAGCTTCTGCTTCAGCACCGGTTCGAGCTTCGTGCGCACGGCGCGGTACTCGTCGTAACTGCTGAAGAACATCGGGATGGAGAAGATGTTGAACGCCGGGTCGACCGACGCGAGGCCGAGGGCGGTGATCGACGCGGCGTGCTGCCGGCCGATCTTCATGTTCGAGATCATCGTCGCCTCGTCGTCCTGCGCGGCGCCGATGACGCGCACGACGACGCGGCCGCCGGTGGCGGTGCGCACGTCGGCCTCGAACTGCTTCAGCGCCTTGTGCCAGACCGAGCCGAGCGGGGCCGGCGAGGCGAGCCGCACGGTGGTCTGCGCGGCGGCACCGGAGGCGCCGAGCGCCAGGGCCAGGAGAACGATCGGAAGACGGGCGAGAAAGGACATCGTGGGCATCACCTTGGAGTGCGCAGGACTCAGCGAATGTGGCTCAGGGAGACGGGCGCGTGCGTCACCGGCGGCGCCTGCGCCAGCCGGGGCGCGGGGGCGGCGCCGTCGGTGAACAGTTCGTCGACGCGCGACTGCAGGATGCGCGCGCGCCGCTGCGCGATGATCGTGGCCAGGCGGATGTCGGGCACGTCGTCGGGATTGATGGCGAGCGCCTGCTCGAGGAGGGTCGTGAACTCTTCCTTGTTGCCGGCCGGCTGCGAGACACTGGCCGCCATGGCGACGTAGGCCGACGCCGACTTGCCCTTCGACAGTGCGATCGCCCGGTCGAAGTGCTGGCGCGCTCGTGCGGCGTCGCCACCCATCGTCGGCGACATGCCGTCGAGCGTGATGAGGACCTCGTGGATGGCGCCGTCGGCGTAGTCCTCGTCGATCGCAAGGGCGCGTTCCATCAGCGTGCGCACGACCGGGAAGTCGGCGACCAGGTCGGGTTGATCGACCCCCACGGCGATGGCCGAGCCCCACGACGCGCCGAGCCAGTAGAGTTCCTCGACGTCGTATTTCACGGTGCCGAGCGCGGTGGCCGGATCCTTCGCCAGCGCCTCGCGCAGGCCGGGCCGCCTCAGCTCCACGCGCCGCATGCAGTAGTCGCGTCCACGGAGGTACAGACGGCGGGCCCGCGCCTTCAGCCGTTCGCTTTCCTCGTAGTTCGTCGACTCGAGCGCCTCGGCGTCGAGTTGCACGAAGGCGTTGGCATAGGAGGTGAAGCCCGAGCACGCAGTGAGCAGCATGCCCTTGTGCTTCGGCGACGTCTGCAGCAGCGACTCGAGCGTCTTGAGCGAGAAGGGGAGCGCGGCCTTGATGAGCTCGGGGTCGTCATCGGTGGTGTACACCGACGGCCCGGGCGCAGACAGGCTGTCGCCCAGTTTGTTGACGGCGAAGGTCTTGATGGAGCATCCGGCGAGTGCGGCCGTGATGCCGGCGACGACGACGAGCTGGCCCACACGGGCCGCGGAGTGCTGGCGTGCCAATGTCACTCCAGAATAGACGAAAAATTGCGCGGTCGGGTTACGGCCGGGTCACTGCGCGCGGCCTTCGAGTTCCTCGTAGACGCGGGCGACGCCGTGCCACAGCACGCCCGGCGCGGTAATGGCGGGGTAATCGGCGGCGTGCGCGCGCATGTCGATCTTCGCGGCCGCGTCCTGCGCCGGTACGCCGGCCTTGTGCAACGCTTCGGCCTGGCGCCGGAAGTCGCGCAGGTACGACTCGAACTGGTCGATCTTCGTCTTGCCGCGAAACGCCGTGCCGTGGCCCGGCAGCGTGACGTCGTAGTCGAGGGCGCGTAGCCGCTCGAGCGTGGCCGGCCAGTCGGCGGTGAAGCCGTCGCCGATGTACGACGTGCCCTCGACCAGCAGGTCGCCGGTGATCACGAGCCGCTCCTTCGGCAGGAACACGACGACGTCGCCGCCGGTGTGCGCGCGCCCGAGGTGCAGCAGGCGGATCTCACGGCCGCCGCGCACCAGCGTGAGGTGATCGGTGAACGTCAGCGTGGGCGGTGCGACCGCGAGCGCCCTGGAGCCGGCAAGCTGCGTCTCGGCGATCGACAGCTGCGTCTGGAGCGCGGCACGATCGGCCGGCGTCGCCGCGGAGATCTTCGCCTTCAGGTCGGCGATCCGGGCCGGCAGGCCGGTGGTGATGAACATGTCGTAGCTGCGGCCGCGCGTCGAGTCGCCGGCCGCGAGCTTCGCACGGGTGTACTCGTGGCCGATCACCGTGACGTCGGGACCGTAGATCTGGTTGCCGTGCGCGTGATCCCAGTGCCAATGCGTGTTGACCACGTATCGCACCGGCTTCGGGGTCAGCGCCTTGATCTCCTCGCGCAGTGCCCACGCCGCGCCGGGCGAGAGATTGGTGTCGACGACCATCACGTCATCGGCGTTGACGATCACCGAGGCGTTGCAGCCGACGGCCAGGGCACCGGTGCCTACGGCATGGAAGACGCCGGGCGCGACTTCGTTGAACGTGAACGCCTTGCCCGTGTAGGTCGAGCCCGCAGGCCGGGCGGCGTCCTGCGCGCGACCGTGCACGGCCGGTGAGGCGGCGACGGCCATCACCCCGGCGGCCGCGAGGAACGCGAGGACCAGGCGACGATGACGACGAAGGCTCGACATGCGAAGACCTCTCACTCGAAGGTGGCGACCACGGGGCCGTGATCGCTGGTGCCGTAGTCACGCTGCACGACGCAGTCGCGCGCCCGCCCGGCCAGTGCCGGTGACGCCACGACGTAGTCGATGCGCCAGCCGATGTTGCGCTGCTTCAGGTTGCGCCACGGCGCCCACCACGTGAAGAGCGCGTCGTCGGCCGGGTGCAGCGTGCGGCCGACGTCGACGAGGCCGCGCGACAGCAGGCGCTCGAGGATCGCGCGTTCGTCGGGGCGGGCACCCACCTGTCCCGGCTTGCGCTCCTTGGGGTGGATGTCCATGTCGCCGCGGGCCACGTTCAGGTCGCCGCAGAAGAGCAGCGATCGTCCGGCGGCCTGGTGCTCGGCGGCCCAGGCGTCCATGGCCGTGAGGAAGCGCAGCTTGGCCTCGTAGTCCTTGCCGCCGTTCGGCACGTAGAACGACGACGCGAGTACGGGGCCGCTGCCGAAGTCGAGCTCCGTGGAAATCACGCGCTGCTCGAAGTCGAACATCGGGTGGGAGTACACCGGCGCCGTCGCCGTGAGCGACTTGGCGATCAGCAGACCGACGCCCGAATAGCCCTTCTCACCATGCCAGCCGGCCCAGTAGCCCTCGAGATCGCGGAGTTCGAACGGCAGCTGATCGAGGTTGGCTTTGATCTCCTGCAGACAGACGATGTCGGGGCGCTCGGTCGCGAGCCACTCGAGCAGCTGGCCCTGGCGCGCGCGGATGCCGTTGACGTTCCAGGTGGCGATCTTCATGAGGTCGGGGCAGACAGCATACCGGTACGTCTGCGCGCGTTCAGGCTGTCGACCAGCCCACCAGAGCCCGATCGATCGCGCGGCGCGCCCGCTGGCGCACGTCGGCCGCCGTCGTGTGATCCAGCGCCCGGACGGCGCCATCGACGAGCGCGCCGAGTTCGAATGCCGCCTGCGCGGGATCGGCGGTGGCGGCGAACTCGCCCTGTACGACGGCATCGGCGGCGGCGGCTTCGAGTGCCTGGCGCCAGGTGGCAGTCCACGTGGCGAGGCGCGATTCCGCGGCGGCACCGAGGCCGCGCCCGAACGCGCGGTGGGACGGCGTGAGTCGCGGACCGGGGCTGTCGGTGGCGTAGACCACGAAGCCCTCGCACAGCGCCGCGAGCCGCGCGAGGCCGGGCGGGGCCGCCGCCGCCGGACCCGAGACGGCGCGCTCGAAGCGCTCCGCCGCTTCGTCGACCAAGGCGGCATCGAGCGCACCCTTGGAGCCGAAATGGGCGTGCACGGCGCTCTTGCTCATCCCCAGCGCGCCGGCCAGTGCGCCGATGCTGGCCCGGTGACGGCCGCCCTGGGCGGTCAGGTCGAGGCCACGCTCGACGATGGCGCGACGGCTGAATCGGCCGTTGGCGCGCTGCGGAGGCGCGATCATGAGCGATATAGTGTCATAGACGAACGTTCGTTCAGACACGATTCCTGGCCATCTCGGCCGTGTCTCCGCCGCGTCAAGGCCCGGCGCGCCAGCCAATGGGCGCACGCTCACGTCAAATCTCGGGGCGGGCGGTATACTCGCCCCTGTTTACGGGAGGAATTCACATGCCTGCGCAGACCCGGATGTTCGCCGTCGGCCTTGCCGCCCTGCTGATCGCCACGCCCGTCACCTCGGCACTGGCCCAGGACGTAGCGGCACCTACCCGGCGGCCCGACGTCATCTTCGTGCCCACGCCCGAAGAGGTCGTCGACGCGATGCTGCAGGTGGCCAAGGTCACGAAGAACGACGTCGTCTACGACCTGGGCACCGGTGACGGCCGCATCCCGGTGACGGCGGCCAAGAAGTACGGCGCCCGTGGCGTCGGCATCGACATCGACCCGCAGCGCATCAAGGAAGCGAACGAGAACGTCCAGAAGAACGGCGTCGGCGATCGCGTCCAGATTCGACAGGCCGACCTGTTCGAGACCAACATCTCGGAAGCCACGGTCGTGACGCTCTACCTGCTCCCGTCGCTGAACCAGAAGCTGATGCCGAAGCTGATGAAGGAGCTGCGCCCGGGCACGCGCATCGTCTCGCACGCGTTCGACATGGGCGACTGGAAGCCGGAGCAGGAGCTCGACGTCAACGGACGCAAGGTCTACTTCTGGACCATCCCGAAGAAGTAGCCGGCCTGCAGCCCTGAATGGACGATCGGTCGGACCTGACGTCGCTGCTGACGGCGCTCAGGAGCGGCGACACCGGAGCGTTCGACCGTCTGTTCCCGCTCGTCTACGCCGAGCTGCACCGGATCGCGAGCGGGCAGCTGCGGCGTGAAGGCGCAGGACATTCGCTGCAACCCACGCTGCTGGTCCACGAACTGTACCTGCGTTTGGCCGGCCAGGGCCTCGACGTCCACGACCGCACGCACTTCCTCGGCGTGGCCGCCCGCGTCATGCGGCGAATTCTGGTCGATGCCGCGCGAACGCGGCGAGCCATGAAGCGCGGCGGCGGCGAGGTGCGCGTCACGCTTACCAGCGACATCGCGTCGCCGCTCGTCGACCCGGTGGACGCCCTCAGCCTCGACCTCGCGCTGTCACGGCTCGAGGACCTCGACGCCCGCCAGGCGCGGGTCGTCGAGCTCTCATACTTCGGCGGGCTCACCTACCCGGAGATCGGAGCGCTGCTCGACGTCTCGGAGGCCACCGTCGATCGCGACCTGCGTCACGCGCGCGCCTGGCTGAGGCGCGAACTGACGACACTCTAGAAGGCTGGCGCTGGTCGGCGTCCGGCGGCGAGTGCCACGGCGTCGGTGGTACGCTCCCGGCCATGCCGTCTCCCCGGGACCCGCTGGCCTGGCAGCGCGCCCGCGAGGTCTTCGACATCGTCGCCGGCCTGCCGCCGAGTGAACGGGCCGCCCGGTTGGCCGAACTGTGCGGCGGCGACGACGCGCTGCAGACCGAGGTCGCCTCACTCCTCGAGCACGATCGCCCTGCCGGCGACATCTTGACGGCGATCGTCCGAGCCGGAGCCACCGAGGCCGCCGCCGGCGCGGACGGACTGCACGTGGGCGGCGTGCTGCTGCACTACGGCGTGACGGCGGAGGTCGGCCGCGGGGCCATGGGCGTCGTCTGGAAAGCCACCGACCTCACGCTCGGCCGCGACGTCGCCATCAAGGTGCTGCCGCCAGTGCTGTCGCGCGACCCGTCGCGCCTCGACCGGTTCGAGCGCGAAGCGCGCGCGCTGGCGGCGCTCAACCACCCGAACATCGCCGCGATCTACAGCGTGCACGAAGCCGACGGCCTGCGCTTTCTGGCGATGGAGTTCGTCGACGGCGACGACCTGACACGGCGCATGGCCGACGGACCGATGGCCGTGCCCGAGGTGCTGGCGATCGCGCGTCAGATCGCCGATGGCCTCGAAGAGGCGCACGAGAAGGGCATCGTGCACCGCGATCTCAAGCCCGCGAACGTCAAGGTCACGCCATCGGGCAAGGTGAAGGTGCTCGACTTCGGGCTGGCCAAGGCGCTGGCGTCCGACGCGGCCGCCCGCGCTTCCGGCAGCGACCAGGATCGAGACGACGTGTCGGCCCTGGCGACACGGGCCGGACTGCTCGTCGGCACCGCGGCGTACATGGCGCCGGAGCAGGCGCGCGGCGCGCCGATTGATCGTCGCGCCGATATCTGGTCGTTCGGCGTCGTGCTCTTCGAGATGCTGGCCGGGCGCCGCCCCTTCGCTGGTGCGACGCTCACCGACGTGCTCGCGGCCGTCACCACGACGGAGCCCGACTGGACGCTGCTGCCGGCCGGCACGCCGCGGCCGCTCGAGCAGCTGATTCGCCGATGCCTCGACAAGGACCAGCGCCAGCGCCTGCGCGACATCGGCGACGCCCGCGTCGAGTTGGAACGCCTGTCCGGCGCCACACCTGATTCAGCCACAGCCGACGCCGGACCCGCGCCTGAGCCGTCGCGCCCCATCCTGACGGGGATCACGACGGCCATCGTTGGCGCCGGCGTCGCGGCGCTCGCGACGTGGGCCGCTGTGCGACCGGCACCGGCGCCGCCGTCGACGGTAGATCGCCTCACCGTGGCGCTGCCGGCCGGCCTGCGCATCGACGATGCGCCCGATGCGAGCCGGCAACAGCTGGCGCTTACGCGCGACGGCCGCGTGATGGCCTTCGTGACGCGCGACGCGGGTGGACGGAAGCAGATCTACCTGCGACGAACGGATCGCGTCGACGCCGAGCCCGTGGCCGGCGCCGACGGCGCCGACATGCCGTTCTTCTCTCCCGACGGCCAGCACCTGGGGTTCGCCAGCGACGGCAAGCTGAAGCGCGTCGCGCTGGCCGGCAGCGAGCCGGTCGTGCTGTGCGACGCACCCGCGCCGCGCGGCGCCGCGTGGGGCGACGACGGCACCATCGTCTTCGCGCCCGGCGCCTTCGGCGGACTCGCCCGCGTCCCCGCGACCGGAGGCACGCCCGTGCCGCTGACGACGCTCACCGACGGCGAGGAGAGTCATCGCTGGCCGTCGATCCTTCCCGGTGGCCGGGCGGTGCTGTTCGGCGTGCTGCCGGCAGGCCGTGACGAGCAGCAGGCGCCCATCGCCGCGGTACGGCTCGACACCGGCGCTCGCCAGCCGCTGCTGAACGGAGGGGTGTTCCCCCGGTTCGTCAGCGGACACGTGGTTTTCACCAGCGCCTCGGGCCTGATGGCGGCGCCGTTCGATCCCGGGCGGCTCGTCGTGACCGGGCCGGCGGCGCCTGTGCTCGATGACGTCCGGCGCGATCTGCTGCCGGCGCGCCGCGTCTCGTTCGATGTCGCGGCGTCGGGAGCCCTGCTCTACGTGCCAGGGGCCGTACGCCAGGCCGAACGCGAGATCGTCTGGCTCGAGCGCAGCGGCAGTGCCACCGCGGCCGTTGACGAGAAGCGGCCCTACAAGGGCGTCCAGCTCTCTCCGGATGGGCAGTCGCTCGCCGTGCTCATCGAGGGCGCGCCGGTGACCAGTCTCTGGAACTACAGCCTCACCCGAGGCACCTGGCAGCGGCTGACGTTCGATCAGGACGTATCGACGCCGGCGTGGACCCCGGATGGCTCGCGTCTCATCTACTCGTCGGACAGCGAACGGGCCACCTACGCGGTCACCACACACGGCGGTGGCGCGCCGCAGCGGCTGACGCCGCCGTCGCGCGAAGGGGGTGACATGCCGGCGGTCGCGCCCGATGGCCGCACGGCTCTCATTGCCGTGCAAGGCGGCCGCGGCGACGACATCGTCGCCCTCACGCTGGACGATCGACAGGCCATCACCCCCTTCCAGGCCGGCGCCGGTAACGACGTCTCGCCGGCCTTCTCACCCGATGGCCGCTTCGTGGCGTACAGTTCCACCGAGTCTGGACGCCGCGAGGTCTACATCCGGCCGTTCGACGGGCCGGCCCGCAAGTGGCCGGTCTCGACCGATGGCGGCGGCGTGCCGCGCTGGCGCCGCGACGGCCGCGAGCTCTTCTACCTGGCGGGCGCGCGGATGATGGCAGTGCCGGTCACGCCGGCAGCAGGCGGACTCACCATCGGGACGGCAGTGCGCCTCTTCGACGATCCGTCGTTGGCGTGGAGCGACTCGGACGGTCATCGCTACGACGTGTCGGCCGACGGGCGACGATTCATCACCGTGCGTCCCGACCCGCGCGAAGTGCGGCCCCTGCCGCTGGTGGCGATCCCGCAGTTCGGCCGCGAGATGGCCGAGCGCCTCGCCGGCCGCCGCTGATCGAGGCCTGCGCCGGCCGACGCCGGCGTCGGTCGTCTCCTCCGCCTCTCGAACATCCTGTCCAGGCCGTGAGGGGATCGGCGGCCGCCCTCCGCATACGTCCAGTGGGAGGGCATATGGTCAGGATGTTCGTCAGGCACCGCGTCTCCAACTACCCCTCGTGGCGTCAGCAGTACGACGCCTTCGATCCGCAGCGCTCGTCGTTCGGCGTGATCGGGAAGGCGGTCTACCAGGACGCCGGGAATCCCGAGATGGTGACCGTCACGCACGACTTCGCCACGGTCGAGGCCGCGAAGGCGCTGGCGGAGAGCCAGGCGCTGAAGAAGGCGATGACCGATGCCGGCGTGGTCGGCGCGCCCGACATCTGGTTCGCCAACCCCGCATGAGGCCGGCCATGACCAACCGCGAGTTCTTCGTCCATCACTCCGCCGCAGAATTCCCGCGGTTCCTGGGCGTCCTGCAGGCGACGCCGGACCAGCGGCTCGACTACCGCCCGCATCCGCGGTCGCGATCGGCCTACGAGATCATCGGCCACCTGATCGGCCACGAGCAGGACCTGGTGGAACTGGCGGCGACCGGCGAGATCAACCACCGCATGCAGGTGCCGTTCACGGTCCTGTCAGAAGGCCTTGCCGCCTACCGTCAGGCGCACGAGGACCTGCAGCGGCACCTGGCCGGGATGAGCGACGCGACGTGGACGTCGCCGGGGCGCCTGCAGTTCAACGGGCAGGTCTTCTACGAACTGCCGCGCCGCGATTTGTTCTGGATGCTGCTGTTCGACGGCGTGCACCATCGCGGTCAACTGAGCACCTACCTGCGCCCGATGGGTGGCACGGTGCCGTCGATCTACGGCCAGTCCGCCGATTCGGCGCTGGCCGCCGTCTAGCGGTCACGTCCACGGTTCCCCCAGCGGAGGACGACAGTGGTGACGCGCGTACTCTTCACCATGGCGGCCCTCGTGTGCCTCGCCATCGCGGTCTCGGCGCAGCCGGCCGAGATCCACCGTGTCCCACGCGGCCGCCAGCTGTTCGAGCGCGAGACGTTCGGGGGCAACGGCCGCACCTGCCAGACCTGCCACACCACGGACACCGGCACCGTGTCGCCGGACGAGGCACGGCGGCGCTTCCGTCACGACCCGCGCGATCCGCTGTTCCTGCACGACGGCAGCGACGACGGCGCCGGCCACGGCTCGCGTCGCATGCGCACCGAGGCCACGGTGCTGGTCACGGTGCCGTTGGCCGCCAACGTCACGCTCGCCGACGACCCCTCGGCCCGCACCGTGACGGTGCGCCGCGGCATTCCCAGCACATTGAACACGCCGGCGCTCGACCCGGTGCTGATGCTCGACGGCCGCCAGGCGACCCTGGACGCCCAGGCCGCCGGCGCCATCCTCGATCACGCGCAAGGCGTCGTGCCGTCGGCCGCCGACCTGCGCGCGCTCGCCGACTTCCAGCGCGGCCCGGCGTTCTTCAGTTCGGCGGAGCTGCGGCGGTTCTTCCGCGGCGGCGAGGCGCCCGGCCTGCCGCGCGGCCGCACCCCCGCCGAGCGTCGCGGCCGGCGCTTCTTCGAGGACCTGCCGCCGGATCCCGCGGCCGGACTGAAGCCCGGCCTGTGCGCGCACTGTCACAGCGGGCCGCTGCTGAACACGACCAACGACTTCGCGGCGCCGTTCATTCCGTCGCCGGCGCCGATTCCCGCCGGCCAGCGTTTCCTCAGCGTCGGCGTGTCGGAGTTCAACCCGGCGGGCCACCCGGTGCGCGAGTTCGTGTTCAACGCCGGCACGCCGGCCGAGGTGCGCGTGATGAGCCCGGATCCCGGGCGCGCGCTGGTCACGGGCATCGTCGACGACCCGACGCTCGAGCACCTCAACGCCTTCAAGATCTCGCCCCTGCGCGGCATCCGGCACACGGCCCCGTACTTCCACGACAACTCGGCGCGGACGCTCGAGGACGCCGTGGCCCACTACACGAAGTTCTTCTTCGTGGCGTCGGGCGGCCTCATCGTGCTGACGCCGCAGGACGAACGGGACATCGTCGCCTATCTGAAGCTGCTCGACTGACGCGCCGGCCCGGCGCGCCGGCGGTGCTCGGCCGTCGTGTCTAGTCCGTGCCGTTCCCCGGCAGCAGCGGCTCGCAGGTACGCGTCTCCGGGCCGTTCTCCGTGCAGACCGCGAACTTGGTCGTGTACATCGAGACGCCGGCGAACTCGCCCTTCTTGTTGAAGGCGTAGAAGCTGATGTTGAACGCCGGGTTGCCGGCCTTGTTCAGCAGCCGCTTCTCGATCGTGTTGGCCTTGATGCGGCGCAGCGCTTCCATGCCGGCGTCCTTCGGCGACTTGCCGCCGCGCATCAGCTCCACGATCAGGAACGAATTCAGCCCGTAGAGGTTGGCCTCGCCGCGGCCGGTCGAGCCCGCGGCGCCGACTTCGTTGTCGACGTAGAGCCCGGCGCCCAGGATCGGCGAGTCACCCACGCGCCCCGGGATCTTCCACGCCAGGCCGCTCGTCGTCGTGACGCCGCAGACCTCGCCCTTCGGGTTCATCCCGTCGCAGTTGATCGTGCCCCAGAAGTGATTCGGGTCGATGAGGCCGTCGGCCACCATGCTGAGGCCGGCCATCAGGCCGGCGCGGTCGCGCTTCTTCGGGTCGAGGTAGTGCTCCGGATCGACGCGGCGTTTCCACTCCAGCCACAGGCGCCGCGATTTCTCGGTGTTGAGGTCGGCCTCGATGGTGAAGCCCATCGACCGCGCGAACTCCTGCGCGCCCTTGCCGACGAGCAGATGGTGATCGGTCTGCTCGAGCACGGCCTTGGCCACAAGCGACGGCGCGCGCACGCCTTCGATCGACGCCACGCCGCCGGCCCGCTTCAACGGGCCGTGCATGCAGCACGAGTCGAGCTGCACGACGCCTTCGGCGTTGGGCAGGCCGCCGTAGCCGACGCCCGCTTCCTCCGGATCCAGCTCGCACAGGTTCACACCGGCAATCAGCGAGTCGAGGACGTCCTTGCCGCCGCTCGTCATCATCTCGAAGGCGAGCTGCA
>CADEDM010000166.1 GCA_902826065.1 uncultured Acidobacteriota bacterium
AGACCAAGAACTTCGGCCGCAAGTCGCTCAACGAGATCAAGGAGATCCTGCAGACCATGGGCCTCGGCCTGGGGATGCGGCTGGATCAGGGACAGGACTGACCTAGCGGCTAGCGGCTAGAGGGACGCCATGAGACATCGAGTCGGACATCGCAAGCTGGGACGCCTGACGGATCATCGCCTGTCGATGCTCCGCAACCAGGCCGAAGCCCTGCTCACGCACGAGCACATCACGACCACGCTGCCGAAGGCGAAGGAGCTGCGGCCCTTCGTCGAGAAGCTGATCACCGTGGCCAAGCGCGGCGTGAAGGCCGCCGAGCCGAAGGGCAAGACCCTGGCGGCCAAGCGCCTCGTCGGCCGCGACCTCGTGAACGACGACGTCGTCACGAAGCTGTTCGGGGAACTGGCGCCGCGCTTCATGGAGCGCCCCGGCGGCTACACCCGCATCCTCAGGCTCGGCCCGCGCCGCGGCGACGGCGCCGAGACCGCGATGGTCGAGCTCGTCGGCTCGGAGTTCGATCCGAAGAAGGCCGCCGAAGAGAAGGCCGCCGCGGCGGAGACCGGCGACGAGCCGAAGTCGAAGAAGACCGTCGGCGAGCGGCTGCGCGCCGCGGCCAAGAACATCCGCGGCGGCGAGAAGAAGGACAAGAAGGCCGGCGCTCCCAAGGCGTCGAAGCCGGCGCGCGGGGCGCAGAAGAAGTCGACGACTCCGCGCAAGGCCGGCGGCTCCTAAGCCGCCGCTCGCTCGAGCACGACCGGGACGACAGCCTGGCGGTCTTCGCGACCGTCAGGCTGTTTCTCTGTACGGCCGCGTCAGGCGTGGTGTTCGCCGCCGTGCGGGTGCGCGGCCTTGTAGGCGGCCACGATCTTCGTCTGCTCGTGCGACGGCACCGTCTCGTAGTGCGAGTACTCCATGTGGTAGCTGCCGCGCCCGCCGGTGACCGAGGTCAGATGCTGCTCGTAGGTGAGCATCTCGGACATCGGCACCTGCGCCTTGATCACCGTGCTGGCGCCGCGGGTGTCCATGCCGGCGATGCGGCCCCGCCGGCCGTTCAGGTCGCCCATCAGGTCGCCGGCGAAGTCGCTCGGCGCGTAGACCTCGACGTGCATGATCGGCTCGAGCAGTGTTGGCCGGGCCCGGGCCATGCCGTCCTTGAACGCCAGGTGCCCGGCGGTCTTGAACGACAGCTCGTTCGAGTCGACGTCGTGGTACGACCCGTCGAACAGCGTCGCCTTGAAGTCGACCATCGGAAAGCCGGCCAGGAACCCCCGGGCCCGTGACTCGTCGAGTCCCTTCTCGACCGCCGGGATGAACTGGCGCGGAATCGACCCGCCGAAGATGTCGACGACGAACTCGAAGCCGCCGCCGCGGGGCAGCGGCTCGAAGCGGACCTTGCAGTCACCGAACTGGCCGTGGCCGCCGGTCTGCTTCTTGTGCCGGCCGTGGGCCTCGACCGCGGCGGTGATGGTCTCGCGGTAGGGGATGCGCGGCGGCTTGAGGTTGACCTCCACGCCGAAACGGCGCTTCAGCTTGGCGACCGTGACCTCGATGTGCAGCTGGCCCTGCCCGGCGAGCAGCAGCTCGTTGGTGTTGGGATCGCGGGCGTAGTGGATGGCGCCGTCCTCCTCCTCGAGGCGGTGCATCGCGGTGCTGATCTTGTCCTCGTCGCCGCGGCTCTTCGGTTCGATCGCGTACGACAACACCGGCTCGGGCCACGACAGCGGCGCGAACGCGATCCCGGCCCTGGCATCGGCGATGGTGTCGCTGGTGCGGGTGTCCTTGAGCTTCGCCACCGCGCCGATGTCGCCGGCGCGCAGCTCGGGCACCGGCGTCTGGGTCTTGCCCTGCATCGTCACCAGGCTGCCGAAGCGCTCTTCGGCGTCGCGCGTGCGGTTGCGCACCGTGGAGTCGGCCGTGAGCACGCCCTGATAGACCCGGAACAGCGTGATGCGGCCGGCGAACTGATCGGCCACCGTCTTCCACACCAGGGCCGCCAGCGGCGCGCCATCCGACACCGGCTTCGTGACCTCGGCGCCGGAGGCGTCGATCGCCGTGAACGGCCGATCGGCCGCCGCCGGCAACCAGCTGAGGATCGCATTCAGCGTCGCGTCGATGCCGATGTTCCTCAATGCCGACGTGCAGACGGCGGGGAACACCGCGCCCGACGCCACCGCCTTCTGCAGGCCGGTGATGAGATCGTGATCCGTCAGGGTGCCGGCGTCGAAGAACTTCTCCATCAGCGCTTCGTCGGCTTCGGCGACCGCCTCGATGAGGGCGGTGCGCGCCGCCTCCGCTTCCTTCACCAGCGGCCCCGGAATCGGCCCCTCTACCGCGGGCCCGCCATCGACTGGTGCGGTGAACGCCTTCATGCCGACGACGTCGACGATGCCGGTGCACTGCTCGCCCTCGCCGATCGGCAGGTGGATGGGGTAGACGTGCTTGTGACAGGTCTTGCGCAGCGCCACGATCGTCCGCTCCAGCGAGGCGCGATCGCGGTCGAACCGGCTCAGCGCCACGAGGCGGGGCAGGCCCAGCTCGTCGGCTGCCGCCCACGCCTTCTCGGTCTGCACGGCCGGCCCCGACACGGCGTCGACCACGACCACCGCGGCGTCGGCCACGCGCAGCGCCGCCCTGGCATCGGCGAAGAAGTTCGCGACGCCCGGCGTATCGAGCAGGTTGAGCTTGGTCTTCCGCCACTCGGCTGAGGCGAGGGCCGTGGACAGGGTGTGCTTGCGGGCGATTTCTTCGGGGTCGTAGTCGGTGACGGTGGTCCCGTCGTCCACCCGGCCGAGCCGGTTCACCGTGCCGGCGGCGAACAGCATCGCCGAGACCAGCTGCGTCTTCCCGCAGCCGCCGTGTCCCACCACGGCGACGTTGCGGATGCTTGCCGCGTCGTAGACCTTCATAGGCCGGACCCTCCGCTGTCCTGCGGCGTCGCGCGGTCGTTCCGGCACGGTGCCGGATGACGGCCCTGTGACGTCTCTGCTGCGTAGCCTATGCCTTCGGCGGCCGATGTCAAGCGCGGGCTGCACGGCCCGGGCGGCGCTACTCGTAGCGCAGGGCTTCGATGGGATCGAGGCGCGAGGCCCGCCACGCCGGCAGCATCCCGAAGAAGATGCCGACCCCGGCGGAGAAGCCGAGGCCGAGCGCGAACGACCACCACGGCATCGAGATCGGGAAGCCCGACACGACATTCACGAGGAAGCCGATGCTGCTGCCGAGCAGGATGCCGATGACCCCGCCGACGCTGGTGAGCACGATCGCCTCGATGAGGAACTGGAACAGGATCTCGGCGCGGCGGGCGCCGATGGCCTTGCGCACGCCGATCTCGCGCGTCCGCTCCGTGACGCTGATGGTCATGATCGACATCACGCCGATGCCGCCGACCATGAGCGCGATCGAGGAGATCACCACCAGCGAGAGCAGCACGGCCTGAGAGATCTGGTCCCAGACCTTCAGGATCGCGTCCTGGGTGACGAGGTCGAAGTCGTTGGGCTTGTCGAGGGTGAGGCCGTGGCGGATACGCATCACTGCCTCGACCTCGCGCATGGCGTCGTCGCGTGAGACGTCGTCGCGCGGCACCACCGCGATCATGACCGACGCCGCGCCGAACTGGCCGCCGCGGATGCGCTCGCTGCCGAACTGCTTCCGGTACGCGGTGTAGGGGATGATCGCGAAGTCGTCGGGACTGGGGCCGAAGCCGCCCATCGACGGCCGCTTGTCGACGACGCCGATGATCTGGTAGCGCAGCGCGCCGATGCGCACGAACTTGCCCACCGGGTCGATGCCCTTGGGCTGGAACAACGCCTCGTAGGGACCGTGTCCCAGGACCACGACCGGGCGCCGCCGCTGCACCTCCTGCGGCGTGAGCGAGCGGCCGAGCAGGATCTTCGCGAAGTTCACCTCGACGTACTTGTCGCTGACGCCCATGACGACGATCGGCGCCGTGCGCTCTTCGCCGTAGAAGATGCGCTGCTGCGTCGGCGGGCCGCCGGTGCCGAGCCAGGTGTCGGCGATCGCCACCGTGGGAGCGAGGCGCTCGATGGCCAGTCCGTCGTCGACGGTCAGCGGCGGCCGCTTCACCAGCTCGAGGAACGACGCCCCCGACGAGAAGCTGAGCGCGCCGAAGCGCTGCACGAAGATGGTGCGCGGGCCGAAGGCGCGGATCGAGTCGCGCAGCGACTCGTCGAAGCCACGAATGAGCGCGGTCATGCTCACGATCGAGGTGATGCCGATCACCACGCCCAGCACCGTCAGCGCCGAGCGCATCTTGTTCGCCCGCAGCGTGTCGAACGCCATCTCCGCGGTCTCGCGGAACAGCGACAGGCGCTTGCCGAGGTCGCGGATCATTCGCGCCTCAGCGCCTCGATCGGCGCCAGGGCCGCCGCCCGCTGCGCGGGGTACCAGCCGAAGAACAGGCCGACCACGGCCGTCACGGCCACGCCCAGCGCAATCGACCACGGCTCGATGGCGGCTGGCAGCGGCGTCACCGCGGCCAGGCCTTTCGCGAAGAGAGCCCCGAGCACGACGCCGACGATCCCGCCGGAGACCGAGAGGGTGATCGACTCGGTGAGCACCTGCGACAGGATGTCGCGGCGCTTGGCGCCCAGGGCCTTGCGCAGGCCGATCTCGCGGGTCCGCTCGCTGACCACCATCAGCATGATGTTCATGATGACGATGCCGCCGACGAGCAGCGACAGGCCGACCACGCCGACCAGCACCACCGCGATGCCGGCCGTGGCCTGCTGGAAGATGCCCAGGACCGAGTCGGAAGCGACGAGGCCGAAGTTGTCGGCGTCGCCGGGATCGAGATGGCGGGCGACCCGCAGGGCGGCCCGCGCTTCGTCCTTGGCCAGCGCCACCAGGGTCGGATCGCGCGGCTTCACCATCAGGGCCAGCGACTGCCGCGAGCCGAACAGCTTCTGGTACCGGTCCAGTGGGATGACGACGAACTCATCGAGCGAGTTGCCGAAGAACGCGCCCTTCTTGGCGCTGACGCCGACGACGCGGAAGGGGACGCCGGCGACCTTGAGCACCTTGTCGAGGGGGTCCTGCGTGCCGAAGAGCCGGTCGGCGACCTGCCAGCCGATCAGCGCCACGGGCCGTCCGCGCGACACCTCGACCGGGCTCATCATGCGGCCGCGTTCGGCGTCGAAGGTCGAGAACTCGAGGTAGGCCTCGGTCACGCCCTGGATGGTGATCGACTCGAGTTCCTCGGTCCGGTAGGCGACGCGGCCGTTCTGCTGCGCCTGGGCCATCACCGCGCCCACAGTGGCGCCGAAGCGGCGGACGGCGCGGGCGTCGTCGAGCGTGATGCGCGGGTTGTTGCGGGCGCGGTCGCGCTCGTCCTCGTTGCGGATGATGCCGACGCGCTGGATGGTGAACGAGTCGGCGCCGAGATCCGAGACGATGGCGTCGGATACCGCGCCGTTCACGCCCTGGATGAGCGCGACGACGGCGATGATCGACGACACGGCGACGATGTTGCCGAGCAGCGTCAGCATCGACCGGAGCTTGTTCGCCCAGATCGACGAGAGCGCCAGCTTCACCGACTCCCAGACCTGCTGCATCGTGTGCCGTGGTTACGGCGCGGCGGCGGTGGTGGCGGCCGCCGGCCGGTTCTCGCGGACCTCGTCGCCGTCGTACAGGTTGCGGACGCTGTCGAATGGGCCGGTGATCACGCGGTCGCCGTCCTTCAGCCCCGACAGTACCTCGAAGTAGCGCTCGCCGGCGATGCCGACCTCGACCTTCACGAACAGCGCCTTGCCGTCGCGGACGGCGAACACCCCCTCGACTTCCTTGCGGGTGTGGCCCACGGGCAGCTCGGTCACCGGCGGCGCGACCGGCGCCGGCGGCGGGCCGAACTGGAAGCGCGACGTCGGCTTCGGGCGCGGCTTCGGCACGACCGCGCCGGCCTGGTCGTATTCCAGCTCACGCACCGTGAGCGCCTGGATCGGCACCGCGACGGCCTTGGCCCGCGTGTCGGTCGAGATGTCGGCCGTGCAGGTGAAACCGGGACGAATCTCGTCCGAGACCTCGTCGAGCGTCACCACGACCTTGAAGTTGGTGGCGGTGCGCTGGCCGGCGGTCTGGCCGGCGACCTGAATCGGGCTGTTGCCGATCTCGGTGACGTGGCCCTTGAAGGTGCGGGCCTCGATGGCGTCGATGGTGACCGTGGCGGCCTGGCCGATCTTGACGTTGGGGATGTCGGTCTCGTCGACTTCGATCTCGGCTTCGATCACCGACATGTCGGCCACCGTCAACAGCACCGTGCCGGCGTTGTTCATCGTGCCCATCACGACGTTCTCGCCCTCCTCGACGTTGCGCCGGGTGACGATGCCGTCGAAGGGCGAGACGAAGCGCGACTGCGACAGGTTGTAGCGGCTGTTGACCAGCCCGGCTTCCTGCTGGCGCACCGCCTCTTCCCGGGTGCGGATCTCCTGCGCGCGGGCGTTGAGTTCGCTTTCGCGGACCTCGACGTCGGCCTCGGCCCGCTCGAGCGTCTCCTTCGTGGTGAGCCCGGACTGCCACAGTTCCTGCTGGCGCTTGAGCGACTGGCGGGCGACGTCGAGCGAGGCCCTGGCGCTCTGCACCGAGACGCGCGACTGCTCGAGTCCGGTGCGTGCCCCGGCCACGGCGGCTTCATCGCGGCGCACGACGCTCTCGGCCGCCACTGGATCGATCTGCAGCAGGAACTGACCGGCCGTCACGCGATCGCCCTCGCGCACGCCGATGCGCGTCACGCGGCCGATGGACTGGGCGCTGATGTTGACCTGGCGCTTCGGGTCGATCTTGCCGGACGCCGACACGATGGCTTCGAGATCGCGGCGCTGTACGTTCTCCGCGGTGACCAGCGTGCCCTTCTCCTGCTTCGACCGGGCGTAGGCGCCTGCGGCGACGCCGGCCACGACCAGCAGCCCCACGACCCACGGCCATTTCCTGCGGAACACTAGGACCCTCCAGTGATCGCCACGGCGACGGCCACCACGGCCGCGACCCCGACGTAGGCCCCGACCAGGGGCCCGACATATTCGCGCGCCCGTCGTCCCGCGAGCGCCGCGCAGCCCGCGGCCAGCAGCAGGACCCACCATAGGCCGAAGATCTCGATCGTGCCGAGCACGCGCGCCGGCACCGAGCCCTCGTCGAACCACGGCATGAGCGCCGCGAGGTTGAAGGGGCTGGTCAGCGACTCACGGACGTAGTGGAGCGGCGTGGCGACGACCTGCTGCAGGACGAGCACGGTGCTGGCGTGCACGGCGACACTCAGGCTGGGCACGAACCCGGCGCCGCGGCCGGGCCACAGCGCCAGGCCGGCGGCGACGGCGAGCGTGACGACCGGCAGCAGGAGCGCCCGTCCGCCGCTGGCGGCGTACATCCAGTAGGGCGGGTTCGTCTGCAGGGCGGCGTAGGCCGGATCGTCGACCGTACCGCCCAGGGCTTCGACCACCCGGACCCGTTCGTCGACCACGGCCTGGCGGCCGACCGGTGTGGCGAGCAGCGCCGCCGCGGCCAGGGCCCAGATGACGAGAAGCGTGAGCCAGGTCGCCGCGACCGCGCCGGGCCCGCAGTGGACGGCCTCCTGCATCACGGCGCGCGGCGATGTGCAGATTCGTGTCAGCCGGCCCGCAAGCGAACTGGCCGATGGGTTGCTAGGCAGTGACATCCGTGGGGTGGGAACGGCGGCGTCGCCCCAGTGTACTACGTGGATTGCGCCCCGATTGTTTCGTCAGAGGTCGCTCAACTACCTGATTCCGATGGACTTCTACGCGAGCAGCAGCGGCCGCGCCGCCTTCCCCGACGCGGCGTCCGCCGAGCCGGCCGCCCGACCCGGCGCCAGCCAGGCTGACGAATCCGTGATTGGGGACTCCGCCGCGTCACCGATCCGGCGTCCGCAGGCGGCGTTCCGCCGATCGACCGCCCGACGGCCAGGCGATGGCGTCGCACCTCATGCACATGCTGGCGCAGCGCGACGCAATTCCCGGCGTTCTTCGTTGGGCCAGCCGTCTGAAGCACACCTGTGCCCTGACCGAAAAGGTAATGGGGCGACAGGTCTGACACGTCTGTACGGACGCTGACGACCCCAGGGCGGACGCGACGACGATGGCCGTACGGATTGGGGAACTGCTTCTCAAGGAGAAGCGGATCACCCCCGAACAACTGCAGGAAGCGCTCAGCTACCAGCGTCAGAACGGCGGCAAGCTCGGCGCCAACCTGGTGAAGCTCGGCTTCGTGAAGGACGAGGAGATCACGTCGCTCCTCTCGAAGCAGTACGGCGTCCCCTCCATCTCGCTCAACCAGTTCGAGATCGACCCGGCGGTGATCAAGCTGGTGCCGGCCGAGACCGCGCACAAGTACCAGATCATCCCGCTGAGCCGCGTCGGCGCCACGCTGACGATCGCGATGACGGACCCGACCAACGTCTTCGCGCTCGACGACCTGAAGTTCATGACGGGCTACAACGTCGAGCCCGTCGTGGCGTGGGAGACGGCGGTCCTCGACGCCATCCAGAAGTACTACGGCGCCCCGGGTGCCGGCCCCAAGGGCGGCGGCGGAGGCGGCGGCCAGAAGATCATCGAGACGGCGCCCGGTGAGAGCGCGCTCGAGATCGCCGCCCGGGCGATGTCGGAGATGCCGCTCCTCGACGCCGACGAGGTCGAGGTTCTCGAGGAACTCGAGGAGATCAGCGCCGAGGCCCTGACCCGGCAGGGCGAAGAAGCGCCGGTCATCAAGCTGGTCAACGTCATCCTGATGTCGGCCATCTCGAAGGGCGCCAGCGACATCCACATCGAGCCCTACGAGAAGGAATACCGCGTCCGCTACCGCATCGACGGCCTGCTCTACAACGTCATGAGCCCGCCGCTCAAGATGAAGGACGCCATAACGTCCCGCATCAAGATCATGGCCAAGCTCGACATCGCCGAGAAGCGCCTGCCGCAGGACGGCCGCATCAAGATCCGCTTCTCCGACGCCGGCACGCAGCGCGACATCGACTTCCGCGTCTCGTGCCTGCCGACGCTCTTCGGCGAGAAGATCGTCATGCGTCTGCTCGACCGCACGAAGCTGATGCTCGACATGACGAAGCTCGGCTTCGAGCCCGAGTCGCTGAGCAAGCTCGAGACGCAGATCCAGAAGCCCTGGGGCATGGTGCTGGTCACCGGCCCGACCGGTAGCGGCAAGACCAACACGCTCTACTCGTCGATCTCGCGGATCAACACCATCGACACCAACATCATGACCGCCGAGGACCCGGTCGAGTTCAACCTCGTCGGCGTCAACCAGGTGCAGGTCCGCGAGAGCATCGGCCTCAACTTCGCCGCCGCCCTGCGCAGCTTCCTGCGCCAGGACCCGAACATCATCCTCGTCGGCGAAATCCGCGACTTCGAAACCGCGGAAATCGCCGTGAAGGCCGCGCTCACCGGCCACCTCGTGCTGTCGACGCTGCACACCAACGACGCGCCCAGCACCATCAACCGCCTGATGAACATGGGCATCGAGCCCTTCCTGGTGGCCAGTTCCCTGAACCTGGTCTGCGCCCAGCGTCTGGTGCGCCGCGTCTGCACCGCCTGCAAGCACGACGACCCGGTGCCGGCCCAGGGCCTGATCAACGTGGGCTTCACGCCCGAGCTCGCCGAGACCGTCGTGCCCAAGAAGGGCAAGGGCTGCGAGAAGTGCAACCAGACCGGCTACAAGGGCCGCGTCGGCCTCTACGAGGTCATGGAGATCGGCGAGGAGCTGCGCGAGCTGATCCTCGTCGGCGCCTCGGCGATCGAGCTGCGGCGCAAGGCGATCGAGGAAGGGATGATCACGCTGCGCGGTTCCGGCCTGCGGAAGATCGCGGAAGGCGTGACGACGATCGAGGAAGTGGTGCGGGAGACGGTCAAGTAACACGTAGGGAACAGGGACCAGGGACCAGGGACCAGGGAAACGGACAACCACGATGGCGACGTTGCCGGAACTGTTGAAGAAGACGGTGGAGCTGAACGGATCGGACCTGCACCTGTCGATCCAGACGCCGCCGCAGGTGCGCGTGCACGGCATGCTGACGCGGCTCGAGCAGCCGGAGCTGACGCCGTCCGACACCAAGACGTTGGCCTACAGCGTGCTGACCGACGCGCAGAAGAAGCGCTTCGAGGAGACGCAGGAACTGGACTTCTCGTTCGGTATCCGCGGCCTGGCGCGGTTTCGCTGCAACATGTTCAACCAGCGCGGCGCCGTCGGCGCGGTCTACCGGCTGATCCCGGAGCGGGTCCGGCCGTTCGAGGAACTGGGCCTGCCGCCGGTCATCGCCAAGCTGGCCGAGCGGCCGCGCGGCCTGGTGCTCGTCACCGGCCCCACCGGCAGCGGCAAGTCGACGACGCTGGCGGCGATGATCGACAAGATCAACACCGAGCGCCGGTCGCACATCCTCACGATCGAGGATCCGATCGAGTACCTCCACCAGCACAAGGGCTGTCTGGTGAACCAGCGCGAGGTCCACAGCGACACCCAGAGCTTCACCAACGCGCTGCGCGCCGCGCTCCGCGAAGACCCGGACATCGTCCTGGTCGGCGAAATGCGCGACCTCGAGACGGTGGAGTCGGCACTGCGCATCGCCGAGACGGGCCACCTGACCTTCGCGACGCTGCACACGAACTCGGCCTCGTCGACCATCAACCGCATCATCGACGTGTTCCCGGCGCACCAGCAGGCGCAGGTGCGCGTGCAGCTCTCGCTGGTGCTGGAAGGGATCGTCTGCCAGTCGCTGCTGCCCAAGGCCAACGGCCAGGGCCGCGTGGTCTCCCTCGAGATCATGGTGCCCACGCCGGGCATCCGCAATCTCATCCGCGAGGACAAGGTCCACCAGATCTACTCGGCCATGCAGGCGGGGCAGGAGAAGCTCGGCATGCAGACCATGAACCAGTCGCTCGTGACGCTGCATCAGCGGCGGCTCATCTCGCTCGAGACCGCCATGAACGCTTCGTCGATGCGCGACGAGCTCACCGATCTCATCAACCGCGGCGTCGGGGTCGTCGCGGGTGCCGGACTCGGCCGCACCGCACCCGCGCGGCCGGCCGGCCGGTAGTTCCCCGAGGCTCGCAGGCTCCCCCAGGAGACGAAGACCATGCCGACTTTCGCATTTTCCGGCCGCACCCGCGGCGGCGAGACCATCAGCGGTGAGCGCATCGGCGACACCGTCGACTCGGTGACCTCGGCGCTGCGCCGCGAGCAGATTCTGGTCACCAAGATCGCCACCGTCGCCGCGAAGGCGGTGGCGGCCCCGAAGAAGGCCAGGGCGAAGTCCGTCAACCCGAAGAACCTCGCCGTGTTCACCCGCCAGTTCTCGGTGATGATCGACGCCGGCCTGCCGCTGGTGCAGTGTCTCGACATCCTGGGCAATCAGGAAGAGGACAAGAACTTCTCGGCGGT
>CADEDM010000167.1 GCA_902826065.1 uncultured Acidobacteriota bacterium
GCCCACGCTCATCGACCCGTTCGGCTCGTTGGGGTCGTGGCGGGAGTTGTCGGAGAACCACTTGCCGCCGCTCGTGCCGCTGTCGCCCGGGCCGTCGCCCTCGGCAGAGCCGATCAGCGGCACCCAGTGCACGCCGTTCTCGACCAGGCCGGCCGCGCCGACGTGCTGGGCGATGCTCTCGATCACCCGCGTCGTCGCCGTCTTCACGTCGAGCACCGACGTCTGCCGCACGGGGATGCCGCGCAGGGCCAGCGTGGCCTTCAGCGCCGGCGGATACGTGCACCAGCAGCGGGCCTTGGCGCCGCGCGGTTCACCCTCGCACTTGGTGCAGAGCTGCGAGGCCCACGCCGGGCAGTCGTGCAGATGCACGTTGGCTGGGCGCGTGCCGTGCGTCTCGTTCTGGATGTCGACGAAGAGCGCATCCTGGTCGGCCTGCGTGCCACCGACCAGGTTCTTCGCGTGGAGAATCATCTGCGCCGTCGCCGCGCCACAGAGGCCCGGCGTCTGGCGGATGTGCGTGATCGGCAGCACCGTGGCCACAGGGACGCCCGTGGCTAGATGTCACACCACTTGCCGCTGCCCGGGCTGGTCGTCGACGGGCAGCGATGGTGCAGCTGACAGGCCTCGAAGACCTTCTCGAAGATGGCCTTCGGGATCTCGTTGCCGGCGGCGAGCGTCGCGCAGAAGCGGCCCACGGCCTTGGCCACGGCGCGCGTGTCGGCACCTTCCTTGTTGTAGTCGCGACCGCTGTCGAGCCGTTCCTGGATCTTCTTGAGCAGGCGCGGCTCGTAGTGATCGAGCGTGGCCTTGCTCAGCTTCCGGCGCGGACCGAGTCCGGCCTTCACCGACTTCTTCCAGTCGGCGATCACGAGCTCCGCCGTCCAGGTCTTCGCCTTCTTCGCCTTCTTGGCCATGACAACCTCCGTTGGGGGCACAGGAGTCCGGACGACCGCCGCACACTACTCCAGGTGTGTCGGCGCTCGCAACGCGCGAAGCTGCGGCCTGAGCATGACCGCGTCGCGGAAGCGCACGTGGGGATCGAGATCGAAGGCCCGGGCGAAGAGCGCCTGCACGGGCGGCGGGCACGCCGGCCAGACCGCCGCGATGTCGGGCCGTTGCTCGGCCGTGATCGCAGCGAAGATCTCCGCCGAGGTGGTGCCCTGGAACGGCCGCTCTCCCGCCAGGCACTCGTAAAGCACCACGGCCAGGCTCCACAGATCCACCGCCGGTGTCGGACGCTCGCCCCGGATCGTCTCGGGCGACATGTAGAACGGCGTGCCGGCCAACGCCCCGTGGGTGCTGTGGGCGACGAGCGCACTGCCTGGGCCCGGGTGCTCGGTGGTCTCGACGTCCGACGGCGGCTGCGCCTCACGCAGGATGCGGGCGAGGCCGAAATCGAGCAGCTTGACGACGCCCTGCGAGGTGAAGCCGATGTTGCTCGGCTTGATGTCGCAGTGCAGCAGCCGCGCCGCGTGCAGGTGCTGCAGGGCATCGGTGAGCGCGAGGCCGAGGCCGAGGACGTCGTCGAGCGGCAGCGGTCCGGCGGCGAGCCGTGTGGCGAGCGTGCCGCCGGCGAGGAACTCCTCGACCAGGAACGGCACGTCGCGCCACGTCTCGATGCCATGCACCACCGCCAGGTGCGGGTGCGACACCATGGCCATCGCGCGCGCCTCGCGACGCAGCCGCGACGCCTGCGCCTCGCTCATCTGCGGCAGCGTCTTGATGGCGACGTCGCGGCCGAGATGCAGGTCCACGGCGCGGTAGACCACGCCCATGCCGCCGGCGCCGAGCCGCTGATCGAGGCGGAAGGTGGCACGTAGCACGTGCGGCACGCGCGCCTCGGACAGGGACCCGCCGCAGCGGCAGACGACTGCGGACTCGGGATGGAGGCGCGAGCACACGAGGCATTCCCGCGCCGCCGGTTCCACCGGCGAGGGCGGCGTGGAGCGCAGCCGCAGGTTCTCGAGCGCGAGGCTCGCCGCCGATGCCACGGCGCCGATCAACTGCCGGTCGACCGGCGCGTAGGCCAGGCCGCTGCGCTTGGCCGTCACGGCCAGCACGCCGCTGAGCGCGCCATCGCTGCCCTTGAGCGCCACGATCAACCGCGTGCCGGTGACCTCGAGCCAGCGCCGCTCGGCGTCGGGCAGGCGGCGCAGCGGCGACTCGGGGTGGGTCAGATCCACCTCCATCGGCAGCGGATCCGACAGCGCCAGGCGCACCAGCGTGGCGTCGCCGGCCAGCGGCGGCGCCAGCCCGGCCGCGTCGCGCAGGGCCGTGCGGGTGTCGTTGGCCACGAGCAGCACCGCGTCGGCGTGCAGCGCCCGGTCGATCTCGCGATCGACGCGGGCGCCAAGGGCTTCCGGCGACGAGGCGACGAGCTCGCCGACGAAGCGGGCCAGCACCTCGCGGGCGTCGTACGGCTCGCGGAAGTAGCGGCGGTCGACGGCCTGCAGGGAGCGGTTGCGCATCGGCAGCGCCACGAGACCCAGAAGTGTCGCGCTGACAAGGAACACGGTGCGGGGTCCGGCCAGCAGCGTCGACAGCGGCTCGTCGCGGTGGGCCACGAGTACCGTCGCCAGCGCCGCGAACGGAATCACCGTCACGACGGCAATCGTGTAGCGGGCCAGCGCGTACTGCAGCGCCGCGCGCAGCACGACCCGCGTCTCGACGACGCGGTCGAACAGCACCGAGTATGCGGTGGTGAACGGCACGGTGGCGAGCGCGCCGAAGATCACGGTGCCGACGAGCGTCCGCACCGTGGGACGTGCGACCAGTGCGTCGTAACCCGGCACGATCGACTCGGCCAGCACCTCGACCGCGAACGGCGTGAGGCCGGCCAGCAGGCCCCGGACGAACACCTGCACGCGAGCCCGCTCGGCGGCCGGCGAGTGGCCGGCCCGCCACACGAGGATGGGCAGGGCCGCCAGGCACGTCACCAGCACGAACGGCCAGTGGCCGCCGCGACGGACGAGCAGTGGCTGCCGCCAATCGCCGGGCACCGCGGGATCCCACGCCAGCGAGAGGTTCGCCGCCATGCCGGCCACGCCCGCGGCCAGCAGCGCCCACCCGAGCCGTCGCATCACGGCGTCGGCGCGGCCTTCGAGCGGCGACGGAAAGGCCCGAACGAACTGCCACAGGAATGCGGGCAGCAGGGCCTCGGGCCGGAACAGCGACACGAGCGAGGGTTCGGCCACGGAGACCGCGTTGACCGTGGGCGTGATGGCCGAGCCGATCAGCGCGAAGACGCCACCCAGCCATCCGGCCCTGGGGTCGCGACGGCTCCCGAGCAGCAGCAGGCCGGCCGCCGCCGCGAAGCACGTCGCCAGCACGGCGTAGACCATCGGGGGCACGAACGGCGCGGTGGCCGGTTCGCTGACCCCGGCGAGGTAGGCGACGAGTCCGGTCGCGGTCTTGGCGCCGGCGAGGAGGAGGACGAGTTGCGACCAGGAAGGCAGAGGCATCGCGATCCCGGCACGGGATGCGTGATCGACGCCGCGAGCATACCCCAGCCACACGGGCGCACTGCCGCTTGTGCTAGGGTCCGGGGCACCCGGCAGGCGCCACCCGCCGCCGGCCCATGGCGACATCGGCATGACACGACGCGAGTGGCTCGCCGCCCTGGCGGCCGGGACTTCCACACAGTGGATGGCGACAGCTGGCCTCCCTCTCCATCAACGTTCGTCCCAGTCGGATCCCACGGCCCTGTCCGTAGCCGAGCTTGGCGCGGCGTATGGCGCGGGCGTCCTGACGCCGCTGGAGGTCACGGCGGCGTATCTGGCGCGCATCGACGCCCGCAACCCTGATCTCGGGGCCTACGTGACGGTCTCGCGCGACCGCGCCGTGGACGAGACTCGCCGCCTGCTGGCCGGCCGCAGCAGCGTTCCGCGCGGGCCGCTCTTCGGCGTCCCGGTCGCCCACAAGGACCTGCTGAAGACGCGTGGCGTGAGAACCGCCGGCGGGTCGCGGCTCTACGAACGCGACGTCCCCGAGGAGGACGCGGACCTCGTCGCCCGGTGTGCGTCGGCCGGCGCCGTGCTGCTGGGCAAGACCAACACGCACGAACTCGGTGGCGGCGTCACCACGATCAACCCGTTCTTCGGCACGACGCACAATCCGCGCGACCGCACGCGCATCGCCGGCGGCTCGAGCGGCGGCTCGGCGGCCGCGGTGGTGGCGCGCCTCGCGCTCGTATCGACGGGCAGCGACACCGGCGGCAGCATCCGGATTCCGGCGGCGCTGTGCGGATGCGTCGGACTGAAGCCGACGTTCGGCTGGCTGCCGACCACGGGCGTGCTCGGCGCGTGTCCGACGTTCGACCACGTCGGACTGCTGACGCGGAGTGCCGAGGACGCGGCGCTGGCGTTCTCGGTGCTGACGCCGGCGCGCGATGGATCCGGGATCGTGGGCGACGGGTTCGTCGCGACCTATCGCGCGGCGGTCACGCGCGGGTGGCGGGGCGTGCGCGTGGGCGTCGCGAGGCCAGGACACTTCTTCGCCGGGCTCGAGCCGGGAGTTCGCTCGGCCATCGAACGGACCATCGGCGCCATGGCGGCGGGGGGGGCACAAGTCCGCGATGTCCAGACGCCGATCAGCGCCGGGCTCTACGCCGAGATGTTCGACCCGATCGCGGTCGGCGAGATCCGCGCCACTTATGCCGAGGCGTGGAAGACACGGCCGGACGCGTTCTCGAAGGACTTCGCCGGCGTCTTCACCGGGCCGCGCATCGCCGACGCCGTGCTCGCGCGCGCGCTGGCCGCGCGCGAGTCCCTGCAGCGATCGATGGAGTCGCTGCTCGCCGATCTCGACGTGCTCGTCGCGCCGACGGTGCCCGTAGTGGCGCCGCGCATCGACGGCCCGATCGACGGCATGCGCCTCCTGCAGAACACGTGGCCGTTCAACGCCGCCCGCGTGCCGGCCGTGTCGGTGCCGTGTGGCGCTGACGCGGATGGCCGGCCCGTCGGCCTGCAACTCGCCGGCGCGCCGTTCAGCGAGGCACGGCTGCTGGGGTTCGCGTCGCTGGTCGAGGCGATGCCCTCGCCGTCCGCCGCCGCATAATAGCGGCGCACATGTCGCCGGTGGAGACCGCCTCGCCCCGCGGATTCCGCCGCGATCTCCTGGCCATCGCCGCGATCGCCGCCGTCGCCGCCGTGGCCCGCGTGCTGGTGATGCAGGCCACGCCGGCCTCGGCGCCCATCTCCGACATGGCGGAGTACTGGACGCGCGGCGTCTACCTCTACGAGCACGGGACGCTCTATCCCGATAGCTGGCGGATGCCCGGGCTCCCAGCCTGGCTGGCGCTGGTGTTCACGCTGGGTGGCGGCGTGGCGGTCGACCTGGCCCGCCTGGGCAACGTCGCCGCCGGCGCGGTCACGACGGCGCTGACCTATTGGCTGGCGCGCCGCGGCGGCCTGCGGCGCCACGCCGTGGTCGCCGCGACCATCGTCGCGCTCTATCCGACGTTGCTGCTCTACACGTCGCTCGTCGCGACGGAAGCGGTGGTGGCCGTGCCGCTCCTGGGCGCGCTCATCGCGGCGACCTACACGACACCCCGGGCCGCGGTGGCCCTGGGCCTGTGCACGGCGGCAGCACTGCTGGTGCGGCCGGCGGCGGTGGCGCTGGTGCCGGCGGCGCTCGTGGCGTTGTGGTGGGACGGGCGAGGCACCCGCGACGCACGCGCTGACGAACGCGGCGTCGAGGCCTACGGCCTGGAACCGGCGCCGACATCACGCGGATCACGAATCGCCCTGTTCCTCGCGGCACTGCTGCTCGCGCTGTTGCCGTGGTGGATGCACAACGCGTCGCTGCATGGACGGTTCGTGCCACTCGACACGACCGGCGGCCTGAACCTGCTCATCGGCAGCGGACCTGGCGCCAATGGCCGCTGGGACTACACACGGGTCGTGGAGTTACAGAACACGTCGCTGCTGGGCGTCGACGTGACCACGCCGGCCGGTTCGGATCGCGCCTCGGCGCTGGCGTGGGCGCACATGCGCGCGCATCCGCTGACCTGGCTGGCGCTCGTGCCGGCCAAGGTCACCGGCCTGTTCGCCTTCGAGGGCCGCGAGACGGCATATCTCTATTCCGTGGGCTTCTTCGGCGCCCAGGGTTCGACGACGGCCGCGTCGTGGACGATCGCAAGCGTGGCCGCGTTTCCGCTCCTGTTCGTGGCCTGCGCGTGGCAGCTCGCCCGCGGCGGCCTCAGGTCATCGGGCGCGCGGCTGATCGCGATGTTCCTCGGCGCGTCCGTTGCGCTGCACCTCGCCACGTTCGGCGATCCGCGGTTCCATCTGCCGTTCGTGCCGCTGATGGCCGTGATGGCCGCCACTCCGCGGGTCGGCGCCGTGGACGCGCGATGGCGATGGGCGGCCATCGCTGTGTGCGCACTCATGGCGGTCGCGTGGTACGCTCAACTGGATTACTCGATGCCAATCATCCGACTGCTGATCGCGCCAGGCGGCTGGCAGCGCCCGGTGTCGTTCGACGATCTCCTCTGATGGCGCTCTACCTCGGCCTCGGCCTCACGATGCTCGCGACGCTGCTCGTCGAGATCGTCGACAGCCGCCTGCTCTCGGTCGTCACCTGGTATCACCTGTCGTTCGTCGCCATCTCGGTGGCGATGCTGGGCGCGGCGGCCGGCGCGGTGGCGGTGTTCGTGTCGCCGGCGCGCTTCCCGGCGCACGACGGCCTGCCGCAACTGGCGCAATGGTCGACGCGCTTCGCCCTGGCCATACCGGTCTCGCACCTGCTGTCGCTGGCGATCCCGATGCCGGATGGGAAGACCTGGACGGCAATGGACCTCGTGGTGTTGGCGTTGTCGCTGGCCGTCGTGGCCGTGCCGTTCGCCATCGGCGGCATCGTCACGACGCTGGCGCTCACGCGTACGCAGGCGCCGGTGGGCCGGCTCTATGCGGCCGATCTGCTGGGCGCGGCCATCGGCTGCCTCGCCGCCGTCGTGCTGCTCGACGCCACCAACCTCAGCGCCGTGGCGTTCGCGGCCACGGCACTGGCCGCGGCCGGCGCGCTGGCATTCCGTCGGGCCGCTGGACTGTCGGCGGGTGTGCTGGTGCCGGCGACGGTCGTCGTCGCGCTCGTCGCCTGCGTGGGCAACGCGCGCAACGAAGGCGTCCGCGTGCTGTATCCGAAGAACCGCCTGGCGTGGGCGCAGCCCGTGATGGACAGCCTGTGGAACAGCCACGCCCACATCCTGGCGTTCCTGCCTTCGACCGGCCCGGCGTTCTACTGGGGCGGCGGCGAAGGGGCCGCGCAGTTCACCAACGAGCAGTCGTTCGTGCTGGTCGACGGCGAAGCCGGCACGCCGATGACGGCGTGGGACGGCAATCCCGCCTCGCTCGACTGGGTGTCGTACGACGTGACCGCGCTGCCCTATCACCTGCGCAAGGGCGGGCGCGTGGCCATCGTCGGCGTGGGCGGCGGACGCGACATCCTGTCGGCGATCTGGAGCGGCAGTCCGTCGGTGACGGCCGTGGAGATCAACAACAACGTCGTCTCGCTGCTCACGACGCTGCATCGGCGCTTCACCAAGATCGCGGATCATCCGGGCGTGCAGCTCGTGCACGACGAGGGGCGCGCCTATCTCACACGCGCGACCGACCGGTTCGACGTGCTGCAGATGTCGCTCGTGGACACCTGGGCGGCCACCGGCGCCGGCGCGTTCACGCTCAGCGAGAACGGCCTCTACACGCGCGAGGCGTGGCGCATCTTCATCGACCGGCTGACCCCGGCCGGCGTGGTCAGCGTGTCGCGCTGGTTCTCACCGGCGCAGGCGTCCGAGACGAGCCGCCTCATCGCCCTGGCCGTGGGCGCGCTGCTCGATCGCGGGGTGACGCGTCCGCTGGCGCACGTGGCCCTGGTCGCGCGGCACAACGTGGCGACGCTGCTGGTGTCGCCGTCGCCATTGAGCGCGGCCGACCTCGATGCGATCGAGGCCGTGAGCCAGGCGCGCGGCTTCACCGTGCTGGCGTCGGGACGGGCGCCCGCCACCGACCCGCGTCTCGACGCCATCCTGCGCAGCAGCTCGGACGCGGAGCTGCTGGCCGCCGTCGCCGATCCGACGTTCGACTACGCGCCGCCCACCGACGCGCGGCCGTTCTTCTTCAACATGGTGAAGCCGTCGGCGTGGTGGAGCGGGATCACGTCCACCGACGGCGGCGTGATCGCCGGCAACCTGCGCGCCACCGGAACGCTCGTGGCGATCCTGGGCGTCTCGCTGCTGTTCGTCGCCGGCGCCATCGCCCTGCCGCTGGCGGCACGCGGACGTCCGGCCATGCCCGGCGGCGGACTGGCGTCGGGGCTCGCCTACTTCACGCTGATCGGCGTCGCGTTCATGTGCGCGCAGGTGGCGTTCCTGCAGCGCTTCTCGGTGCTGCTCGGACATCCGACCTACGCGCTGGTCGTGGTGCTGTTCTCGATGATTCTGTTCGCCGGCCTCGGCAGTTTCTTCTCCGAACGCGCGACCGGCGCGGCGGGTGCGCGCTTCGGGTGGTGGGTGTGGGCGCTGGCGGCTGGCCTGGCCGTGACCGCGGCGACCATCGCCGGCGTGTGCGCAGTGGCGGTGGCGTGGTCGCTGCCGGCGCGCATCGCGACCGTGCTTGTCGTGGTGGCACCGTTGTCGTTCGCGATGGGCTTCTGCTTCCCCCATGGCGCACGGCTGGTGCAGGCCCGCGACGAAGCGGCGCTGGCGTGGATGTGGGGCGCGAACGGCGGCGCCGGCGTCGTCGCGTCGATCGGCGCGGTGATGGTGTCGATGACGCTGGGCATCGAAGCGAACCTGTGGCTGTCGGCCGCGGCCTATGCGGTGCTGCCGCTGGTCGCGCGCGGCATCGCCGTGCCCGGGGCTGCGCACGCGCGGGCCGCGGCAGGCGCGGGCGGCGGACGGTCAGCCGCGGGCGCCGTGCCGGTCGCCGGCGCGGGCGTCGGGCGCGGCTTCGCCGGCGCAGCAGCGGCGGCGGATACGGTCATCGGCGCCCCAGCGCCGACGCGCACGACAGGGCCGGACCCGGGAGCCGTGTGATCGCGCTGGCGGGCTGGGCGCTCGTGGCGGTGGCCGCGCGCCTGGCCGTGTCGTGGGCGAGCGCCGATGCCGGCGTCTTCGCCGACATGACGCAGTACCACGAGCGCGCCGTCCATCTCGTCACGACCGGCACGTTCATGCCGGACGCGCTGCGCGGGCCCGGCTATCCGCTGGTGCTCGCCGGTGCCTATTGGGTGGGCGGCGTGTCGTTCTGGAGCGCGCGCGTCGCGAACGCGCTCGTGGGCGGCGGGTTGACGCTGCTGACGGGATGGCTGGCGCGTCGCGCCGGCGCCGGGGATCGCGCATGGATCGCCGCCGCGATCGTCGCCCTGTATCCGGCGCTGGTGCTGTCGTCGGTCTACCTGATGCCCGATTCGCTGTTCGCGATGCTGGCGATGCTGGCGCTGCTGCTGGTGCGGCATCGATCGCCGGCCATGGCGGCGGCCGCCGGCGTCGTGGCTGGCGCCGCAATCCTGACGCGGTCGGTGGGTGTGGCGCTGGTCGCCGCGCCGATTGCGCTGGCGGTGTGGGCGGTGGCGGCACGCGCGGCCTCGCCACGCGTGTCCAGCAGGCGCGTGGCGGCCTTCGTGTTCGCGTGTGTCGTGGTGCTGGCGCCGTGGCTGATGTTCACGACGCGGGTCGCCGGCGGTCCGCTGCTCGACACGACCAGCGGCATGAACGTGCTGCTCGGTAATCACGACGGCGCCACCGGCCGCCTCGCGATGGCGGACGACGCCCCCCTGCGACAGGCGCACGTCGTCGGCGCGCGGAGCGAGGCAGACGCGAGTGCGCGGGCGATGCGGGCCGGCGTGTCGTGGGCGATGGCGCATCCCGGCGCATGGCTGCGGCTCGCGGTGGCCAAGGTGGGCTATCTCTTCGGCCTCGAGGGACGCGAGCACGCATGGGTCTACGGCCAGGGCTACTTCGGCGCGCGCGCGTCGTGGGTGGTCACGGCGTGGGGCGCTGCAGTGTTGATCGCGTTTCCGGCGCTCGTCGTCGCCGCAGTCGTCGGCCTGCTGCGGGCGCGCGGTGGGCTCGAGCCGGTGCATGTCGCGTTGGCGGCGTTCGTCGCCGCAACGGTGGCGCTGCACGTGCTGAGCTTCGCGGAGAGCCGCTTTCATCTGCCGCTGGTGCCGGTGCTCGCCGTGGCGGCCAGCCTCGGGGCGCCGCGCCGCACCCCGGCGCCGGCGGTGTCCGGGGCGCCGGTAACGTCCCCAGGGCCGATCGCTCGCGGCCGGCTGGGCGTCGCGGTGGTAGTCCTCGCCCTGCTGAGCCTGGCGTGGACACGCCAGGCGCCGGAACTGTTCGCCGCCCTGTCGCGACTGCGCGCGCCCGGCGGGGCGACGTCCGCGGCGCCGTATTAGCGGTGCCGGGCGCAGGCCCGCCCTTTTCGATTGGGTCGCAACTACCCGGGGCCTGTCCCGGGACAGGCCCCTGTCTGGGAACGGAACAGTGGGCATTCCAGAACCTGCCGCGATGGCAGATTCTGCGACACTAGACTGGCCGTTTTTCCTCGAGGACCCCGCTCCATGCGCACCATCGTTCGTCGCTCCGTCCTGTCCCTCGCCAGCGCGGCGATCGCCCTCGCCGCCGCCGTCACGCTCGTCGCGCAGCCGGCCCGCGTCGCCACGGCGAAGCTGACCGCGCCCGAGAAGTTCTTCGGCCACCAGATCGGCGCCGACTACGTGCTGCCGAACTACACGAAGTACACGGAGTACGTGCGGCTGCTCGACAAGGAGTCGGACCGCATGGTCGTGCAGTCGATCGGCAAGACCGCCGAGGGGCGCGAGCAACTGATGGCGATCATCAGCGCGCCGGAGAACTTCGCGAAGCTCGAACGCTACAAGGAGATCGCGCGACGCCTCGCCCGCGCCGAGGGCCTCACCGACGACACCGCCCGCGCCCTGGCGAAGGACGGCAAAGCGGTGATCTGGATCGACGGCGGCCTGCACGCCACCGAGGTCCTGGGCGCGCAGCAGCTGATCGAGACCATCTGGCAGTTCGCGAGCAGGAGCGACGAGGAGACGATGCGCATCCTGCGCGACACGATCATCCTCGCCGCGCACGCCAACCCCGACGGCATGGAGCTCGTGTCCGACTGGTACATGCGCAACCCGACGCCGACGCAGCGCAGCACCGGCCAGATTCCGCGGCTCTACCAGAAGTACGTCGGCCACGACAACAACCGCGACTTCTACGCGATGAACCAGCCCGAGAGCACGAACATGAACCGCGTGCTCTACCGCGAGTGGTTCCCGCAGATCATGTACAACCATCACCAGACCGGCCCCACCGGCACGGTGATGTTCTCGCCGCCGTTCCGCGATCCGTTCAACTACGTCTACGACCCGCTCGTCGTGAACACGCTCGA
>CADEDM010000168.1 GCA_902826065.1 uncultured Acidobacteriota bacterium
CTGCTCGGCGTCGAGGTGGACGTCGCGCCGCTGTTGCCGCCCGACACCATCAGCCATGGCTTCGACAACGTGGCCGACGCGCAGGGGTTCTCGCCGGCGCTGCTCGAAGGCTACCTGCGCGCCGCGAGCAAGGTGACGGCGCTGGCGGTCGGCGATCCCGAGAGCGCGGCCGGCGAGTCGACCTACAGCCTGCCGAAGACGGCGGGGCAGATGGCGCGCGCCGACGGCGCGCCGCTCGGCACGCGCGGCGGCCTCTCCGTCGTCCACACCTTCCCGGCCGACGGCGACTACGTCTTCCGCATGGACTTCTTCGCCGAGCCGCTGGGCATGCTGTTCGGCAACCAGGTGAAAGGCGAGCAGATCGAGGTCTCGATCGACGGCGAGCGCGTCGGGCTGTTCGACATCGACCCGAAGATGAACGAGACGACGTCGAGCCTGTCGATCAAGTCGGCGCCCGCCCACGTCTCGGCCGGCCCGCATCGCGTGACGGCGGCGTTCCTGGCCCGCTTCGAAGGGCCGGTGAACGATCTGGTCGCGCCGATCGAGCACACGCTGGCCGACACCGAGATCGGCATCGCCGTCGGGATCACGACGCTGCCGCACCTGCGCAACCTCGCCATCGTCGGGCCGCACGTGGTGACCGGCGTCTCCGACACGGTCAGCCGGCGCCGCATCTTCGCCTGCCGGCCGACCAGCAGCGCCGACGAGTCCGCCTGCGCGCAGACGATCGTAAGCACGCTGGCGACGAAGGCATTCCGGCGGGCGCCCACCGACCGCGAGCTGTCGCGACTGGTGCGCTTCTACGACGACGGCCGCCGCGGCACGACCTTCGAGCGCGGCGTCACCAAGGCCGTCGAGGCGGTGCTGGCGAGCCCGCAGTTCCTGTTCCGCCTCGAGGACACGCCGGCCGCGGCCCGTCCCGGCCAGCCCTATCGCCTCGGTGACGCCGAACTGGCGTCGCGGCTGTCGTTCTTCGTGTGGGGCGCCGCCCCCGACGCGGCGTTGCTGGCGCTGGCGTCGCAGGGGAAGCTGGCCGTCGCTGGTGCGATCGACAAGCAGGCGTCGCGGTTGATGGCCGACCCGCGCGCCGAGGCGCTGTCGACCCGCTTCGCGTCGCAGTGGCTGCGCCTGCAGGACCTCGACGACGTCTCGCCCGACCCGATCCTCTACCCCTACTACGACCGCTCGCTCGGCCAGGCGCTGCAGAAGGAGACGGAGCTGTTCGTCGCCAGCCTGGTGCGCGACGACACGAGTGTGCTCGACCTGCTCACCGCCGACTACACCTACGCCAACGAGAAGGTGGCGCGGCACTACGGGATCGGAGGCATCAGCGGCACGCACTTCCGCCGCGTGAGCCTGCCGGCCGAGCGGCGCGGCATCCTCGGCCACGGCAGCGTGCTCACGCTGACGTCGATCGCCGATCGCACCTCGCCGGTGCAGCGCGGGAAATGGATCATGGAGGTGCTGCTCGGCTCGCCGCCGCCGGCGCCGCCGCCGAACGTGCCGGCCCTGGAAGAGACGAAGGGCACGGCCGACGGCAAGGTGCTGTCAGTGCGTGAGCGCATGGAAGCGCATCGCAAGAACCCCGCCTGCATGTCGTGCCACAAGGTGATCGACCCGCTGGGCCTGGCGCTCGAGTACTTCGACGCCACGGGGCGCTACCGCATCAAGGACAGCGGCGTGCCGGTGGACGCCGTGGGCGACCTCTACGACGGCACCGCGATGGACGGCGCCGACGGGCTGCGCGCGGCGCTGCTCAAGCACAAGGACGCCTTCCTGCTCAGCTTCACCGAGCACCTCATGACCTACGCGCTGGGCCGCCGCGTCGAGCCCTCGGACATGCCGGCGGTGCGCGCGGTCATCCGCGGCGCCGCTAAGCAGGACTACAGGTGGTCGGCGTTCGTGCGCGGTATCGTGGCGAGCGATCCGTTCCAGAAGAGCGTCGTGCGGGAGACGGCGACGACGACTGAGACGTCGCCGCAGGATGCACGACGCCAGTAGGGAACGGGAACCAGGGACCGGGGACTAGGACACAACGACATGGCGACGTTCATCTCGAAGCAGCATCTGTCCCGGCGCACGGCGCTCAAGGGCCTGGGCGCCACGGTGGCGCTGCCGCTCCTCGACGCGATGCTTCCGGCGTCGACGGCGTGGGCCAAGGCCGACGACCGCAAGCTGCGGTTGATCGCGCTGGAGATGGTGCACGGCGCCGCCGGCAGCACCACCTACGGCGCGAAGATGAACATGTGGGCGCCCGCGGCCACCGGCCGGGCGTTCGACCTCGCGCCCACGGCCATGGCGTCGCTCGAGCCGTATCGCGAGTACCTGACCATCGTCAGCAACACCGACTGCCGCAATGCGGAGGCGTTCAGCGCGCCGGAGATCGGCGCCGACCACTTCCGCTCGGCCGCGGTGTTCCTCACCCAGGCCAAGCCGAAGCAGACGCAGGGCTCGGATGTCTTCGCCGGCACGTCGTTCGATCAGATCGTGGCCAGGCAGCATGGGCAGTCGACGCCGATCCCGTCGATGCAGTTGTGCATCGAGAACGTCGACCAGGCCGGTGGCTGCTCCTACAACTACTCGTGTGTCTACACCGACACCATCAGCTGGGCCGATCCCGAGACGCCGCTGCCGATGATTCGCGACCCGCGGTCGGTCTTCGATCAGCTCTTCGGCGTGGGCACGACGCCCGAGGCACGCAAGGCCCGCCGCCGCGACGACAAGAGCATCCTCGACTTCGTGGCGGAATCGGTGAGCGATCTCAAGGGGCGGCTGGGCAAGGCCGACCAGCAGCGGCTGTCCGACTACCTGGAGGACGTCCGCGAGATCGAGCGCCGTATCCAGAAGGTCGAGACGCAGAACACCAGCGGCGAGGCGCGCGAGCTGCCCGGCGCGCCGATCGGCGTGCCGGACTCGTGGGAAGAGCACGTCAAGCTGATGTTCGACCTGCAGGTCGTGGCGTTCGCGTCGGACATCACGCGCAACTTCGCCTTCAAGCTGAGCCGCGACGTCTCGAACCGCGTGTTCGGGCCCAACAGTTCGCCCAACGCGTTCCACACCGCGTCGCACCACCAGGAGCGCGAGGACCGCATCCGCGACTTCCAGCGCATCAACGTCTACCACGTGAGCCTGGTGCCGTACCTGCTCGACAAGTTGAAGAAGACGCCGGACGGCGAGGGCTCGCTGCTCGACAACAGCCTGGTCGTCTACGGCTCGGCGATGGGCAACTCGAACATGCACAACCACAAGCGCTGCCCGCTGTTCTTCGCCGGCCACGCTGGCGGACGGCTCAAGGGCAACCTGCATCTGCGCGCCGCCGACGGCACGCCGATGGCGAACGCCATGCTGGCGGCGCTGCAGACGATGGGCGTGGACCTCACGACGTTCGGCGACAGCACCGGCGCGATGGACCTGAACCGCGCGCCGGAGGCCACCGTCGCCCTGTAGGAGCTGCCTGCGATGACATCCGCCCGACTGCGCCTGCTCGCGGCGACCGCGGCCGTGGCCGTGTGGGGCCTGTCCGGCCACGCCGCCGGCCCCGCGCCCGTGGCCGACGCCGCGATGCGCCGCGACCTCGAGACCGTGCGCACGCTGCTGCGCCAGGGCGTCGACGTGAACGCCGCCCAGGGCGATGGCATGACCGCGCTGCACTGGGCCGCCACCAACGCCGATGCGGCCATGGCCGACGTGCTGCTCTACGCCGGCGCCAACGTGAAGGCCACGAGCCGGCTGGGCCGGCACACGCCGCTCCATGTCGCCGCGCAGTCCGGCGCGGCGCCGGTCGTGGCGGCGCTCCTGGCGCGCGGCGCCGATCCCAACGCCGCCACCGCCACCGGGGCGACGGCGCTGATGTTCGCCGCGCAGTCGGGGAACGTGGCCATCGTGACGGCGCTGCTCGACGCCGACGCCGATGCCGAGGCGACCGAGAACGCCAACGGCCAGACGGCGCTGATGTTCGCTGCGGCCGCCGATCGCGCCGCTGTGGTGCCGATGCTGCTCGACGCCGGCGCCAAGGCCGACACCGCGTCGACGGTCGTGAACCTGGCGAACGTCACGCTGATGGGCGAGGGCGATGGGCGGCCGCCCGAGCCGCAGGGCCAGGGCGGTGGTCAGAACCAGGCCCGCGCCACCGCGGCGCCAGCGCGGGCCGGCAGCGCGCGGCCCAGTGACGTGGCCGGGGCCACGCGGCCCTTCCGCTACAACGAGTTGATCGGTACGCAGGGCGGCCTGACGGCCCTGCACTTCGCCGCGCGCCAGGGGGCGTTCGCGGCTGCCCGGGCCATCGTCGAGCACGGCGGCACGGTCAACCGGAAGAGCCCGGGTGACGCGACCACGCCGCTGCTGATGGCGACGCTCAACGGCCACTTCGACATGGCGAAGTACTTCGTGGAGAAAGGCGCCGATCCCAATCTCATGAGCCAGGCCGGCGCCGCGCCCCTCTATGCGGTGCTGAACGTGCAGTGGGCCCCGAAGGCGGCGTATCCGCAGCCGCGCGCCTATCTGCAGCAGCGCACCACCTATCTCGAGCTGATGACGTTGCTGCTCGACAGGGGCGCCGATCCGAACCAGCGGCTGACCCGCAAGGTCTGGTATTCCGGCTACAACTTCGATCAGTCGGGCGTGGATGAAGTGGGCGCCACGCCGTTCTGGCGGGCCGCCTACGCCAGCGACGTCGACGCGATGCGGCTGCTCGTCAAGTACGGCGCCGACCCGAACATCCCGTCGATCCGTCCGGCCGAGCGCAGCCGCGGGCTCGACGGCGTCGGCGAGCTGCAGGACGTCTCGACCCTGCCGCCGGTGCCCGTGGGCGGTCCCGGCGTGCCGGCGCTGCTCGCGGTCGCGGGGGTCGGCTACGGCAAGGGCTTCGCCGGCAACTCGCACGTCTATGCGCCGTCGGGGATGATGCCGGCGGTGAAGTACCTGGTCGAGGAGATCGGCGTCGACGTCAACGCGCCCGACTACGAGGGCAACACCGTGATCCACCACGCCGCCTCGCGCGGAGATCTCGACATGATTCGCTACCTCGTCGACAAGGGCGCCGTGGTCACGACGCTCAATCGCGCCGGCCAGTCCACCGTGGACCTGGCCAACGGCCCGGTGCAGCGCGTGCAGCCGTTCCCCGAGACCATCAAGTTCCTCGAGACGCTGGGCGCGAAGAATCACCACAAGTGCGTGTCCTGCTGAGCGCGATCGGTCGTTGACGTCGTTCGCGGCCGGGTATACAACTCGTGCGGATGTCGCGGCCGCCATGGCCGCGACACACCAGTGACGCGGAGGACGTGATGCGACGAGTGGCGTTCGGAGCGGTGGCGGTGATGGCGCTGGCGCTGGCCGGCACGACGGGCACGCAGGCCCAGGGCGAGCAGTACAAGCTGGTGCCCAACTGGCCCACGCTGCCGACTGGCATGTGGTTCGGCCTGAAGGAGGCCCCGCCCCCGCCCGCGGAACGCGAGGCCCAGGCGGCGGCGCGCCGCGCCCGCGGCCAGATGGGCGGTGGCGGCGGCCTGCCCACGAACCAGCCGGGCATCTCGGGCCTGGCCATCGATCAGCAGGACCGCATCTACGTCTTCAACCGCGGGCCCAAGCCCGTGATGATCTTCGACGCGGCCGGCAAGCTGCTGCTCGCCGGCGCCGATGGCGAGTACAACGGCAAGAAGATCAACCCCGACTGGGAACATTCGGGCGGCGTCGACTGGGAAGGCAACGTCTACGTCATCGAACGCGACGCGCACCGCATCGTGAAGCTCAGCCCCGGCCTCGACAAGTTCCTGCTGCAGATCGGGACGACGATGGAGAAGGGCAACGACCCGACGCATCTCGATCTGCCGTCGGGCATCGCCATCCTGAAGAACGGCAACATCGTCGTCACCGACGGCTACGGCAACAACCGCGCGATCCTCTACGACAAGACCGGCAAGTTCATCAAGCAGGTGGGGAAGGGCGCCGGTGGTCCGGCCGACAAGGGCACCGGCCCGGGAGAGTGGGTGCTGCCGCACAAGATCGCCGTCGACGCGCAGGAGAACCTCTACATCGTCGACCGCGAGAACAAGCGCGTGCAGATCTTCGACAAGAACCTCACCTACATCCGCGAGCTGAAGAACGAGTGGAACCCGTGGGACATCCACATCTCACGCAAGGGCACCGAGGACTACGGCTTCATGGCCGACCATCTGCTCGAGCGCGTCCACAAGTTCTCGCTGAAGGACGGTCGGCTTCTGGCGACGTGGGGCACGCAGGGCCTCGGGCCGGGACAGTTCGACTGGGTGCACGGCGTGGTGGTCGACTCGAAGGGCGCGGTCTACGCCGCCGACACCTACGGGCAGCGGATCCAGAAGTTCGTGCCGGCTTCGGGATCGAGCCGCTAGCTCGCTGACACGCGCGCACGGGGACAGCGTGATGCTGTCCCCGTTGCCGCGTACGGCGCCAGTCAGGCGTCGAGCGCGCGCGGCTACGAGGCGACGAACATCTGGATCGAATCCGGATGCACGCCGTCGTGCGCCATGGCCGCAGCGGCTTCGGGCGTCTGCAGCGCCTTCATGAGCGCGTCCAGGCTCGGCACGTTGTCGATGACCACGCCCACGCGATTGCCGCCGGCCGGACTGGTGAAGGTGCGAGCGATCATGCCGTGCGCGGCGAAGAACTCGGCCCGCTTGGGTGAGGCGAGCCAGTGCTGGACGTCATCCACATCGTGCACCACGATCACTGTCGTCATGTCGCCTCCCTCGCGGGCCGGCCGCGGCGCCGCCCGAGCACTCCAGATGTTCGGTGCATCATTTCATGTCCGGTCGCTACTCCGGAAACCCGATCGCTTCGGTGGTCGGATGGCGTCGCACGCGCCCACAGGGTCGTGGCGCTAAGGGAGCGGAACGCCGGGCTTCACGTCGACATTGTGGTAGGCAACGATCTTCCAGCTGCCATCCTGCTTCGCCACGACCTGCAGCAACCGCGTACGCAGGCGCCCGCTGGCATCGCCGGTCGTGCCTGGCGCCAGTTGCCCCGCGCCGACGCCGGCGACCGCGGTGAGCACCTCGACCGCGGCCACGTCGGGCCGGATGAACTTCAGCGACACGACGTCCTGCTGCAGCGTCGTGTTCTTGAAGCGGCCGTCGAAGATCACCTGGTGCTGCTCGAGGAAGGCGTCGTAGCCGGTGAAGAACTGGCCGACGATATTGGTGAACGTGCCGTCGGCGGCGAAGTGGCGCGAGTAGGCGACGGCGTCGCCGGAGTTCCAGGCGGCGATCTCATCCCGGATGATGGCGCGAATGGCGGCGTCGTCCGCGGGCGCCTGCGCGCCAGGGTTCGCCGTCAGCAATGTGATGGCCAGGCCGACCAGAACCTTCATGGAGCCTCCGGTAGCGTGTGAGGGGCGATCTCCCGCGGTCTCGACAGCCAGAGCAGGAACGTCGGCACGACGCCCAATGCCAGATATGCCAGCCGCTCCGTCACTGGGGCGCCCTCGAATCCGATGAGCGGCTCCAGGAGCGTGAAGACGACATAGGCCGAGAACCCGGCGAAGGGCAGCGCCCAGAGGGCATACGCCGGCCGAACGCCGTAGAGCAGGGTGAGTAGCGCCACGGCCAGGTAGGGCAGCGCACTGAGGAGGCCCACGTCGTCTCCGGCCAGCCAGCCGAAATAGAGGGCGATGGCGGCGGGCAGCAGAACGGCCCACCGGAACCGAGCCTGTCGTTTCGCGAACAGCACGCCGAGGGTCACGCGTGGCCTGGGACGTATCGTACGTCCAACGCGACCCGTTGGCGAAGCTCGGGCCCCGGCGGCCGGGACCCGAGTGGAGGCCCAGCTACGACTTCGGCCGGCTGATCGGCGGGACGACGCCGTTCACGCGATAGGCCGTGACCAGCTTGCCGTAGTGCTCGCCCTGGTGATCGAGCCAGCCGACCAGGCGCGGCGACGGGCTCTTCTCGACTAGCGGGTACGACTCGGCGATGGCGGCTTCCATCTCGCCGACCACCGAGGCCCGCGTCTTGGGCTTGGCCGCGGCGGCCTTCTCCTCGGCCTCGAAGTCGAACTTCTCACCGCGCGCCACCGCCGACGTCATCCGCAGGCCGATGGTGACGTGGCGGAACTCGTCCATCATGCTGCGCGAATCGGGATGCGGCTTCCATCCGAGCTTCGACTCGGGGAACTGCGTGTCCTTCGCCATCACGAGAATCTTGTCGTGCAGCGCCTTCCACGTGCGCAGCACCGCGGCCTCGTAGGTCGGCGGTGGCTGCGGCGCCTGCGCCGCGACGGACGACGCCAGGCCGAGCACGAGAGCAGTCGAGAGCAGGCATGCCTTCATCGGGACCTCCAGGGAAGCCCCGATTCTAGGACTGTCGAGGCGGCGCGGTCCGGGAATGTGACGAGCGTCACGCCTCAGGGACGAACGGAGGGGGCCCCGGTGGCCCGCGTCTGCCACTCCTCGTCGAAGCGCTCGCGGGTCACGAACGACTTCTGCGTGCCGACGCCGGTCGTCGACAGCGCCGCATACAGGTTGGCGCGGGCGATGGCGTCGCGCTCCGCGTGCCCCTCGCCCAGGAACACGGCGAAGCTGCCGACGAACGCATCGCCGGCCCCGGTGGTGTCCTTCGTCGCCACCTGGAACGGCGGCACGACGTCGACGCCGCCGGCGTGCGCCAGCAGGGCGCCGCGTTCGCCCAGCGTCAGGATGACGCGGCCGATGCCCTGCGCCACCAGGTGCCGCGCGCAGGCGCCGGCCTCGTCGATGGTGCGCACCGACATGCCCGTGATCGCCTCGGCCTCGGTTTCGTTGGGCACGAAGTAGTCGACGCCGGCCAGCGCCGCGATGTCGATCGGCAGCGCCGGCGCCGGGTTGACGATGCAGCGGATGCCGCGCGCCTTCGCGAAACGCACCGTGTGGTAGACGGTCTCGAGCGGAATCTCGAACTGCAGCACGATGCAGTCGGCCGAGCCCAGCACGGACTCGGCTGCGTCGACGTCGGCGGGCGACAACCGATCGTTGGCGCCCTTCACCACGATGATCCGGTTCTGGCCGTTCGACTCGACGAAGATCGGCGCCACGCCGCTCGACACTCCGGGGATGACCTTGACGTGCGACGCGTCGATGCCCTGCGCCTGGAAGTTCGTGATCGTCGCCGGCCCGAACAGGTCGTCGCCGACACGGGCGACCATCGTCACGTCGGCGCCGCACAGCCGCGAGGCGACCGCCTGGTTGGCGCCCTTGCCGCCCCAGCCCAGGTCGAAGTGCTCGCCGAAGATGGTCTCGCCCGCCTTCGGGAACCGGTCCGAGAAGGTCGTCAGGTCGACGTTCGCGCTGCCGACCACTGCAATCCTGGATCGTCTGGTCATGTCGCCTCTATCCGCGTCTGCCCGCACTCGCGCTCAGCGGGTCATCAAAGTGACGAACTGGTCGTAGAACTTCTTCAGGTCGAGATCCCACTGCACCGTGGCCACCCGCCACCACGACGCCATCGTCCGCGGTTTGGGCGGGTTCCCGGGCATGTCCGCCTCGACGAAGATGGTCTGGCCGTAGCCCGCGCCGTGGTCGATGTCGATGTTCACGTAGAGCTGCTGCTGGCTGGTGATGACGCTCGGGTCGAGGAACGCCAGCACCGAGATCTCGTCCCACATGAAGCCGCCGCCGCCGCTCTGGCCGGGGGGATGGAACCTGGCGACGAACTGCGCCGCTTTCGACGGCGAAGCGGCCAGGCGCTTCTTGATGTCGTCACTCAGCGATGTCTTCACCGAGATGTCGACCGGCGTGATGACGATCTTCTTCCACGGTGCGCTCATGGCGATGCGCGTGGCCTCGGGATCCCACCACCAGTTGAACTCGCGGCGGCCGTTGATGCGGTGGTTGCCACCGGCGCCGACGTTGAAGCCGGCGCCCATCAGCACCAGCTCCTTCGCCAGGGACGCGATCTCCGGATCGAGGCCAAGCGCCAGCGCCACCGTCGTGAACGGTCCGCCCACCCATAGCGTCACTTCGCCGGGATACCTGCGGATCTGCTGGATCATGAACAGCGCGCCGTGCAGGTCGATCGGCGTGAGCGTGGTCGCGCCGGTCGGCGGCGTGGGCACGACCCCGGGCTCGTGGTAGCGGCCAGGGTTCCAGGCGCCCTTGTACGAGAACTCGCCGTACTGCGCTTCCCAGGCCGTGGCCTGTTCCCGGGAGTTGATGAGCGGAAACGCGGCCCCGGCCGCCACCGGCACGTCGCCGTGCCCGGTCAGTTCGAGCATCCGCAGCATGTGGGCGGTGCCGGCCTTCACCCAGGCGTCCCCGGCGGTCACCGTGATGCCGAGCACCTCGACGTCGGGCGCCTGCAGCATCGCCAGCGTCGAGATCATGTCGGTGCCGAGCGCGGCGCCGTCCTGGTCGATGAACACGCGCTTCTTGGGTGTGGTGGTCTGCGCCTGGGCGTCCGCCAGGGGGCTGCCGGCGAGGGCGAACGCGGCCGCCGTGACGGCGATGGATCGAAGGAAAGTGCGCATGACGCCTCCGCTCAGCGTGTCGCGCCGCGAATGGGGCGCGTCATCAAGTCGATATAGAGATCCCAGAACTTCGGCTGGTCGACCTCCATCAGCACCTTGACCTTCTGCGTGCCCGCCGGGAAGTCGGCCGGCGTCGCAAAAGATCGGCGCCGCGACTCGTGGTAGCCGATCGACCGGCCGTAGTTCGGGCCGTAGGTGACGTCGACGTCGAGGAAGCGATCGACGAGGCGTGTCGCCAGCGTCGGCTGCAGGAAGATCGCCGTGGCCAGGGCGTCCCAGATGAACGAACGCGAGGCCGCGTCGCGCTCGAAGCGCGGACCGTGCACCTGCTTGAACAGCTTGGTGATCGGTGTCTCTGGCGCCGACGCGATCCGGTCGTACTGGGCCTTCGTGTAGAACACGCGCTCGGCCACGTCGGTCGGCACGACGATCTGCTCGCGAAACGGCGTGCGCAGAGCGATCCGTGCCGCCTCCGGGTCGAACCACCAGTTGAACTCCGCGGTGGGGGTGGAGTTGCCCGGGACGTCAACCGATCCGCCCATGTAGTAGATCCGCTTGACGAGGGGCACGATCTCCGGATTCTTCCGCACCGCGAGCGCCACGTTGGTCGCCGGCCCGATGGCGAACAGCGTCACCTGGTTGGGATACGCCTTGATCGTCCGCACCAGGAAGTCGACGGCGTTCTCGTCGGACGGCGTGGTCGTCGGGTAGCCCACGACCGGCTCGCGATCGAGGGCCAGATACGACGATGCGCGTGGGCGCCCGTAGGCGCCGAGCACCTCCGAGCGCCCCCAGAGCCGCTCCTCTGCCTCGAGCCAGGGCTGGCGGGAGCCCATCAACGGCTCACGCACGCCCA
>CADEDM010000169.1 GCA_902826065.1 uncultured Acidobacteriota bacterium
CCGCCGGCCAACGAGGACGCGCCGTTCAATCCCGGCGACGTCTACCAGGACACGAAGCTCGAGGCCGAGCAGCTCGCGCGGCGCTTCGGCGTCGACCACGGCCTCGATGTCGTGGTGGCGCGGCCCATCGGCATCCACGGGCCCGGGGACACGCGGTTCCTGAAGATGTTCCGGGGCCTCGCCCGCGGGCGGTTCCCGATGCTGGGCTCCGGTGCGGCGTTCTACCACCTCACCTACATCGACGACCTGGTGGACGGATTCCACCGCTGTGGCACCGTGCCGGCCGCGGCCGGTCGCACCTACATCCTGGCCGGCGAGCGCTACACGACGCTGACCGAGCTGGTGGCGCTGGTGGCCGAGGAACTCGGCGTGCGGCCGCCGCGCGTGCACCTGCCGGTGTGGCCGGTGTGGACCGCCGGCCTGCTTTGCGAGCTCGTCTGCGTGCCGCTGCGCATCGAGCCGCCGCTGTATCGCCGCCGGGTAGACTTCTACACCAAGAGCCGCGCCTTCGACATCACGCGCGCCAAGACCGAACTGGGCTATGCGCCGAAGGTGGACCTGCGCGAGGGCATCCGCCGCACGGTGGCGTGGTACCGGGCGCAGGGGTGGCTCTAGGAACAGCGGCGAGGGGCTTAGCGGCCAGCGCTAGCGGGTGGGGTCAGACCGGACAGTACTGAGACGATGCGAAAGTTGAACGTGGTTCACGTGTGCGACCACCTCGGGTGGGCCGGCTCCCGCATGCACGGGGTCAAGCGGCTGTTCGCCTGGATGCTGCCGCGCTTCGACCGCGAGCGCTTCAACGCGTCGCTGGTGAGCCTGCGCCGCAAGGACCTCTCGGAAGACACCCTCGAGCAGTTCGGCATCGACGTCACGTATCTCGGGCGGCACAAGTTCGACCCGGCGACGTACACCCATCTGTTGAAGGTGCTCGAGGACAAGCACGCCGACGTGGTGCACCTGCATGGCTACGGTGCCACGACCTTCGGCCGGCTGTGCGCGGCGCGGCTCGGCATCCCGGCGATCCTGCACGAACACGCCAACCACACCGACACGCCGTGGTTCCAGAAGGCCGCCGATCGGGTCCTGGCGCGGTGGACGGATCTCGCGATCGCCGTCTCGAAGTCGACGGCGGAGTTCACGACGCGGGCCCGCCTGGTGCCGGCAGAGCGGACGCACGTCGTCTATCTTGGCGCGCCGCTCGACGAGTTCGCCCGGCCGCGCCCGGCCGACGAGATCGCCGCGGCCCGACGCGCGCTCGGCGTGCCGGAGGGTGCCGTGGCCGTCGGGTGCGTGACGCGCCTGATGCCGTCCAAGGGCAACGAGTTCCTCGTCGCCGCGGCGCCCGCGGTGCTGGCCGCGCATCCGGAGGTGCGGTTCTACGTGGTGGGCGAAGGGGAGCTCGAGGCGTCGCTCAAGGCGCAGGCCGAGTCGCTCGGGCTGGGCGACCGCTTCGTGTTCGCCGGCTTCACGCGCGACGTCGGCGCCGCGTTCAGCGCGTTCGACCTCGTCGTGTTCCCGTCGCTGTGGGAAGGCACGCCGCTCACCGCCTTCGAGGCGCTGGCGATGGGGAAGCCGATCGTCGCCACCGACGCCGACGGCCTGCTCGACGTGCTGCAGGACGGCCGCGACGCGATCGTGGTCCCGAAGCGTGACGCCACCGCACTGGCATCGGCGATCGTGCGGCTGATCGAGGATCGTCCGCTGGCGACCCGCCTCGCCGAGGGCGCGCGTGCCACCGGTCAGCGCTACGACATCGGCGCGTTCGTGCGGAAGATGGAGCGGCTGTACGTGCTCCTGCACGAGACGTCGCGCCCGTCGAAGCGGCAGAGCGCGCTGACGCTCGACCTGTCGTTCCTCCACGACGGAGCCCGCCCGTGACAGCCGGGCCGACCTCCGATGCCTGGCGTGTCGGCGCCGCCGCCAGCGCCCTCGTCGCTGGCCTGTTGCTGGCGTGGGCGCTCACGGTGAACTACACCCGCGCGTCGTACGGCTTCTTCTCCGACGGCGCGACGTACTACATGCTGGCGCACAGCATCGCCGCCGACGGCGACTTCGAGTACCGGCGCGAGGACCTCGAGCGCGTGTGGCACGAGTACCCGAGCGGACCCGAGGGCATCTTCCTGAAGCGTGGCAGCGCCGTCCACCTGCGGCTCGACGGCCAGACGCCGTTCGTGCACGTCGATCGCACGCCGGATCCCGACCCGACGCGCCTCTACTTCGCGAAAGCGTTCCTCTATCCGCTGTTCGCGGCGCCGTTCCTCCGCGCGTTCGGTACCAACGGCTTCCTGGTGCTGCATGCCGTGGTCGCGCTGGTGCTCTTCGTGTGCGCGTATGCGTTCCTGGTGACCCGCAGCTCGCCGATCGCCGCGGTGCTGTTCGCCTTCGCGTTCGTGTTCGTGTCGGTGCTGCCGGTCTACCTCGTCTGGCTCACGCCGGATCTGTTCAACGCCGGCCTGGTGGTACTCGGCTACTTCTTCTGGCTCTACAAGGAAGTGGCGACACCCGATCGTCCGTCCGGGACGCCGCGTTCGGCCTGGCTGGTCGGGACGCGCACCGACGTCGTCGCCGCGATCTGGCTGGGGATGGCCCTGTTCTCCAAGCCGACGCAGGTGCTGCTGATGCTGCCGGTGCTCGGGCTGTTCGCGTGGCGCCGGCAGTGGCGCCGTGCCGTGGTGATCGGACTGGTGTATTCGGCGGTCGTGGTCGCGCTGTTCGCCGTCAACGTCGCCATCACCGGCGAGTACAACTACCAGGGCGGTGATCGCAAGACGTTCTACAGCGGGGGCGAGTCGAAGGGCTTTCCCTTCCAGAGCGACGACCGCACCTTCGACTCGACCGGCATCGGCCGCGGCACCGATCGCGTGCTGGTCGAGGTGCTGGTGACCCGCGACGCCGTGCTCAACGTGTTCCGGCACAACCTCGGGTATTTCTTCGTCGGGCGCCACACCGGCCTCGCCGCCTACTACCTGCCGGCCATGATGGCGATCCTGCTGTTCCTCCTGGCGCGGCGGCAGCAGACGCCGTGGGGCTGGATGACGCTGGCGGGCGGCGTGGGATCGGCCATCGCGCTGATGCTCTACATGCCGTTCACCTACTCGGGCGGGGGCGGGCCGGTGGGCAACCGCTACTTCCTCGGTGTCTATCCGGTGTTCCTGTTCCTGGTGCCCGGCCTGGTGCAGCCGTGGACGGCGGTCGCGACCGCGGTGCTCAGCGCGGTGTTCGTGGCGCCGCTGGTCGCGAACCCGTTCTACACGTCGTTCTATCCCGGCGAGCACGTCAAGGCGGGGCCGTTCCGCGTGCTGCCGATCGAACGTTCACTGGTCAACGACCTGCCGGTCAACGCCAGCCCGGCGCGCTCGCGCCAGCCACTCGGCGGCGAGCCGCCGATCACCGCCTACTTCCTCGACGACAACGCCTACAGCCGCGAAGGCGATGCGTTCTGGGTCCGTGGCGAGAGTCGCGCCGACGTCATGCTGCGCGCGCCGGCGCCGGTGGATGTCTCCGCCGGCGGCGAGCGCCATCGGCCGTTGCGTGTGCCGCGGCTGCAGATCGTACTGGAGAGCGGGCCGGTGCCGAATCGAGTCACGGTGTCGAGCGGCGCGGAGACACAGCACGTCGATCTGCCGGCGAACGACGCGCGCACCATCGTCCTCGCGATGGACGAGGGCGTCGCCTACAAGCCGTATCCCGAGAACCCGACCAACTACATCTACACCGTGTCGATCGACAGCGCGAGCGGGTTCCTGCCCATCGTGGCCACCGGCGGCCGCGACAACCGCTTCCTCGGCGTCTTCGTGAAGATGACCCCGTTGTACGAGTGATGCGCGTCCTGGTCGTGACATCGAGCGCGCCGTCGGTCGAGGGCGGCCACATGGTGATCGCGCGCGAGCTGGTGCGCGCCTGTCGCGCGTCCGGCCATGCCGCCGACCTGGTGGTGACGCCGCAGAACCGCTTCGGCCGCCAGGGGGCGGCGTACCTGGCGACGTGGCTGACCGACGTGGGCATGGACGCCGAGGGCCGGCTGGTCGACCACGTCATCAGCCTGCGGTACCCGTCGTTCGCCGTCCGCCACCAGGCGCACACCTGCTGGCTCAATCACACGATGCGCGAGTACTACGATCTCTGGGACCGCTTCTCCCAGGGGCTGTCGTGGAAGAACCGGATCAAGGAGGGGGTGCGGCAGCGCCTGATCCACGCGGCCGATCGCTACCTGTTGACCGCCAACGTGACCCGCGTCGTCGCGCAGTCGGCGACGGTGCAGGCGCGTCTCGCGCGGATGGGAGGCATCCGCGCCGACGTGCTGCACCCGCCGCCGCCGCAGCGCGTCTACCGCTGTGACGGCTACGGGGACTACATCTTCGCGGTTTCGCGACTGACGCCGCTCAAGCGCTTCGACCTGCTGCTCTACGCGCTGGCGCAGCCGGCGGCGCGGGGCGTGCGCGCGGTGATCGCCGGCGACGGGGACGCCCGGGAGGCGCTCGTCGCCCAGAGCCGGCGCCTGGGGCTGGAGGACCGGGTCAGCTTCGTCGGCCGCCTGAGCGAAGACGCGCTGCTCGATCACTACGCCCGCTGTCGGGCCGTGGCGTTCGTGCCGCATGACGAGGACTACGGATTCGTGACGGCGGAGGCGTTCGCCTCGGGCAAGGCAGTGATCACCTGCCGCGACAGCGGCGGCCCGACGGAGCTCGTCGAGGACGGCCGTTCGGGTCTCGTGGTGGCGCCGACGCCCGATGGTGTCGCCGCGGCCCTGACCATGCTGATGGACGATCCGGCGCGCGCCGAGTCCATGGGCGCCGTGGCCCACGCACGCATCGCCACCTTGACGTGGCCCGACACGGTGGCCCGGCTGCTGGCCGGCCCGTCGTCGCCGCGGATGTAAACTGAACCTTCCGTATGGCCTACCGCACGCCCCTCGAGGCGCGACTCGCCAAGCAGGTCACGAAGGCCATCACCGACTACGGGATGATCGCGCCCGGCGATCGCATCATGGTCGGGTTGTCCGGCGGCAAGGACAGCTGGGCGCTGCTGCAGATCCTCGACGTGCTGCGCCAGCGCGCCCCCATCCCGTTCACGCTCGTCGCCGTGAACGTCGACTCGGGCTACAAGGACTACAAGCACGGCCTCATCACCGAGACCTGCCGCGACCGCGGCTGGGACCTGCGGATCGAACACACGACGATCGGCGAGGTCATGGACGACATCCTCGAGGCCGGCGAGACGCCGTGCTCGTTGTGCGCGCGGCTGCGGCGCGGCGTGCTCTATCGCCTCGCCGACGAGGTCGGCGCCACGAAGATCGCTCTCGGCCACCACCTCGACGACCTGGTCGAGACGCTGCTGCTGAACGTGTTCTTCCAGGGGGCGCTCAAGGCGATGCCGGCGCGGCTCGTGTCGGACAACGGCAAGCACGTGGTCATCCGGCCGCTCGCCTACGTCAGCGAGGCCGACGCGCGCGCCTACACCAAGGAGAGCGAGCTGCCGGTCATCGGCTGCTGCTGCCCGGCATGCGGCGACCTGAGCCTGCAGCGCCAGCGCGTCAAGCGGCTGATCATGGACCTCGAACGCGAACATCCGCACGTCAAGGCGTCGATGCTGAAGGCGCTCACCAACGTGATGCCGCGCCATCTCCTCGACCGCCGGCTCGTGGAACCGGTCGACGGCGCCGCGGCCGCTGCTCCCGTCGACGAGACCCCCTTCCCGCAGTTCGTTCCGGTCAGGAAAGCCCGGTAGTGCGCGCCGTCGTGCAGCGGGTGCGGCACGCGCGGGTCGAGGTGGGTGACCGCGTCGTCGGCGTCATCGAGACGGGCGTGCTGGCACTCGTCGGCGTCGAGCGCGGTGACGGTCTCGCCGACGTGACTCACATCGCCGGCAAGATCCGCGACCTGCGGATCTTCGACGACAGCGGCGACGCCGGAGGACGCGTGCGCATGAACCGCTCCGTGACCGACGTCGGCGGTGCGGTGCTGGTCGTCTCGCAGTTCACGCTGGCCGCCGATTGCCGTCGCGGGCGGCGGCCGTCGTTCGACGGGGCAGCCCCGCCCGACGAGGCCCGGCGTCTCTACGACGCGGTGGTCGACGACCTGCGCGCCGCCGGCGTGCCGGTCGCGACTGGTGAGTTCCAGGCCGACATGCAGATCACGCTCGTGAACGACGGCCCGGTCACGTTCGTCCTCGAGAGCCGCAGCGGCGATGCCCGCGCGGCATCGACAGGCAAGGAGTGAGACGGTGAGAGGTGGACGGGTGAGTCGCCGCGTGCGCGCGGCCGTGACGCTGGCCTGGCTCGTCGGCGTGACCAGCGGCGCCGAGGCCCAGCAGCGTCCGTTCGTGACCGAGGATCCGCAGACCATCGGCGCCGGCCAGGTGCTGTTCGAGACCGGCGTCGACTGGATGCGCGCCGTCACGTTCCCCGCATCGGGCTTGACGGGCGATCTCGTGTCGGGTCCCACGATCGGCATCAGCGTCGGCGTCGGCCCGATCGCGGAGATCCAGGTGGACGGCAGCGCCTATCGGCAGTTGACCATCACCTCGCGGCAGCCGGCGCCGCTCTCGGCGGTCCTCTCGATCGACGGGTCGACGACGTCGGCGGTCGACGACTTCGTCATCGCGACGAAGCTGCGGCTGCTCAACGAGGCGCCGCGCCGGCCGGCGATCGGCCTGCGTTTCGCGACGCGGCTCCCGAATGCCTCGAACGAGTCGGGCCTGGGGCAGGACACGACCGATTTCTTCGTCTCGTTCCTCATCGGCAAGACGGTGGGCCGCGTGCGGTGGGTGGCGAACAGCGGCCTCGCGATCGTCGGCGACCCGGTGGTGGCCGCGCGGCAGGAGGATCTGCTGACGTTCGGCATGTCGCTGGCGGGCCGGGTCGGCCGCGGCGTCGAGCTCGTGACCGAATACAACGGCCGCATGAACCTGGCCGCGAGTTCGCCGGTGCCTGGCACCGAGAATCGCGGCATCGCCCGCGCCGGCCTGCGGTTCTCGCGGGGGGCGGTTCGCCTCGACAGCGCCGCGCTGATCGGCGCCACATCGGCCGACCTCGACATCGGCGTCACGGCGGGACTCACCTGGACGTTCCGCGCCTTCCGCATCCCATGACCATCACCAAGGCCCACGCCTACGGCAACGACTTCCTGTTCCTGCATCGCGACGAGCTGCGCGACCAGGACCCTGCGGCGCTGGCGCGGACGCTGTGCGCGCGCCACACCGGCGTCGGCGGCGACGGCCTGATCCTCTACACGTTCACCGCCGACGGCGCCACCATGGATCTCGTCAACGCCGATGGCAGCCCGTCGGAACTCTCGGGCAACGGCCTGCGCTGCCTGGCGGCGCTGGTGATGCGCGAGCGCGAACGGCGCCGGAGCGGCGATGGCGCCGTCCGCACGGACATCCGCTGCGACACGGGCGCCGGCGAACGCCACCTCGCGCTCACGAGCCGCACCGGCGATCGCTACCTGTTCACGGCGGCGATGGGCCACCCGACGCACCTGCAGCAGGAGACGCTGCAGGTGGCGGGGGAGTCGCTGGTCGTGGCGACGCTGGGCATCGGCAACCCGCAGTGCGTCACGCTGATGGACACGCTGCCCGATCGCGCGCGCTTCGAGCGCCTCGGTCCCGGCCTCGCGACGCATCCGCGGTTTCCCGCCGGCACGAACGTGGAGTTCGTCGTCGTCACCGCGCCGGACCGCCTCGACATCCTGATCTGGGAGCGCGGCGTCGGCCCCACCGAGGCGTCGGGCACCGGCGCATGCGCGGCGGCGATCACGGCGATGCAGTACGGCGGCGCCGCCCGCGACGTCGATGTCGTCTCCCCTGGGGGCCGCCAGCGGGTCGCGTGGCGCGACGACGGCGTGCACCTGACGGGCTGGGCCGAGATCCTCTTCGACGCGAACTGGACGGCCTGATTCACCGCCGCTGCGGAATCTGCGTCCCCGGCGCACTCGCGGCACCGCGGATTCTGCGTCGAGACCGGGAGTCGAACGCCGCCAGTGCTGACGTCAGCGCCGGCGCGCGCGGTGGCGGCGCGGACGTGAGATCGGCGCGCGAAGCGTCGAGCTCCGCCATGATCCGCTGCAGCCACTCGGCCTCCTCGGTGACGATCCGCGGATCGTGAAGGTCCGCCGCCTCTCGCGCCACGGCCACATGTGCGTTCGCGTGGGTGACCGCGAACGGCCCCCGCCGCCGCGCCGCAGCTGGCACGCGTCTCGCTTCGCGATCGGCGAGGGCCGTCTCGAGGTGGGCGTCGAGGCCGTAGCCGGCGAGTGCGAGGACGCGCGCGAGCGATGCGCGGCGCACCGGGGGAACGCGCGACATGCGGCGGCAGGATACCGGACGCTCGCCGGGGAGTCCGATGGAGCAGGTGCGCGTGCATCACGATGTCGAGATCCCGGGTGCCGCGCGGCCCCTGCGCGGCGTCGCCGCCGCCGACCGGCCGCGGGAGAAGCTGCTGGGCCGTGGCGCTGCGGCGCTTGGCGATCACGAGCTCGTGGCGGTGCTGCTCGGCGCTGGTATCCGACGCTGCGACGTGCTCGCCGTCGCCGCGCAGGTGCTGACCGCGGGCGGTGGCGTCGGTGGGTTGTCCACGCTGGCGCCCGAGCGTCTGATGCGCGAGCCGGGGGTCGGCCCGACGCGGGCGGCGCGGCTGCTCGCCGCGCTCGAACTGGGTCGACGCGCGCTGGCGCCACGTCCCGCGACTCGCCCGCGCGTCGCGACGCCCGCAGCAGTCGCCGCCTTCCTTGCACCCGAGCACGCCCGTCATCGGGAAGAACGCTTCGGCGTGCTGCTCCTCGACACGAAGCACCGCGTCGTGCGCGTCGTGCCGATCTCCCAGGGGACCCTCGACGCCAGTCTCGTGCACCCACGCGAGGTGTTCCGCGCGGCGGCGGAGCACTCGGCGGCGGCGATCGTGTTGTTCCACAACCACCCGTCGGGAGATCCGGCGCCGAGCCTCGACGACGTCCAGCTCACGCGACGCCTCGTCGACGCCGGCGAGCTGATGGGCATCGCCGTGGTCGACCACGTGGTGCTCGCCGACGGCGGCTGGCACAGCCTGCGGGAGTCGTCGCCGTGCCTGTTTCGCCGCTGACACGTGCCCGGCCGGCGGCAGGAATGGAGTACGCTTGCACGTTCGGGCGCTCCATCCATGAAGGTCCTGTATTTCGACTGCTTCGCCGGCGCCGCCGGCGACATGATCCTGGGCGCGCTGCTCGACGCCGGCCTGCCGCTCGACGCCCTGCGGGCGGCGCTGGGGTCACTGGCGGTCGACGGCTACGAAATCACCGCAGATCGCGTCATCAAGGCCGGCCTGACAGCCGTCAAGTTCCGCGTGCTCGAGACCGCGCCGGCCGTGGCTGGCGCTGGAGCCGGGACGTCGGCGCATCCACACCACCATCTCCGCGACATTCGCGCTGCCATCGACCGGTCGTCGCTGAGCGCCGCCGGCAAGGCCCGCGCGACGGGGATGTTCACGCGCCTGGCCGAGGCCGAAGCCGCCATCCACGGCACCACCCTGGAGCTCGTCCACCTGCACGAGGTCGGCGCCCTCGACTCGATCGTCGACATCGTCGGGACGGTGTTCGCGTTGGAGTGGTTCGCGGCGGATCAGGTGATCGTGTCGCCGCTGAACGTCGGCGGTGGCATGGTCCGCACGGCGCACGGCGTGTTCCCGGTACCGGCGCCGGCGACCCTGCGGGTGCTGGGTGGAGCGCCGGTGTACTCGAGCGGCCTCCAGTCGGAGCTGCTCACGCCGACGGGCGCGCTGATTCTGTCGGAGTTCGCGACGGCGTTTGGCCCGGTGCCGGCGATGCGGGTCGACCGCGTCGGCTATGGCGCCGGCGACCGCGAGTTGCCCGACACGCCGAACGTGGTTCGCGTGCTGGTGGGCGCACTCAGCGCCGACGCGCCGGCCATGACCGTCACGGTCATGAGCTGCGAGATCGACGACATGAACCCGCAGATCTTCGGTGCGCTGATGGAACGCCTGCTCGCCGACGGCGCACTCGAGGTGTTCTACCAGCCGGTACAGATGAAGAAGAATCGGCCGGGCACGCTGATGACCGTCGTCTGCCGTCCGGCCGACCGGCGCCGGCTCACCGATCTCGTGTTCCGCGAGACCACGACCATCGGCATCCGCTATCAGGACATGGCGCGTGAGTGCCTTGGCCGCGGCTACGCCACCGTCACCACGCCCTGGGGCGACGTGCGGGTGAAGATCGCACGCCAGGCCGGGCGTGTCGTGAACGCGCAGCCCGAGTTCGACGACGTGGCCCGCCTGGCCGCCGCCCACGGCGTCCCCGTGAAGGACGTCCACGCCCGCGCCATGAAGGCGTGGCTGGAGCTGGGCGAAGATTGATCGCGGCCGCCGGCTGCGTCGCTCCCTGGTCCCCGGTCCCTGATCCCTATGCGTTTCTTTCTGACCACCGCCATCGACTTCGTCAACAGCCGCCCGCACCTGGGGACGGCTTACGAGAAGATCACCGCCGACGTCATCGCCCGCTACCACCGGTTGAAGGGCGACGACACGTGGTTCCTGATGGGGAACGACGAGCACTCCCAGAACGTCTTCCGCCGCGCACAGGAGCAGGGCAAGGATCCGCTGGCCTACTGCGACGAGATGGAGCAGGTGTTCCGCGAGGTGTGGCGCGGCCTCGACGTCTCGTTCGACGACTTCATCCGCACGACCGACACCCGCCGGCACTTCCCGGGCGTGCAGAAGCTGGTGCAGGCGTGCCTCGACGCCGGTGACATCTACGAAGGCACCTACGAAGGGTACTACTGCGTGTCCTGCGAGGAGTTCAAGCCGGAGAAGGATCTCGTCGACGGGCTGTGCCCGATTCACAAGACGAAGCCGGAGTGGATCCGCGAGACCAACTGGTTCTTCCGGCTGTCGAAGTACCAGCAGCCGTTGCTGCAGCACTACGCCGCGCATCTCTCGTTCATCGAGCCGGAGATCCGCCGCAACGAAGTGCTGCGGCTGGTCGAGGACGGCCTGGTCGATCTGTCGATCAGCCGGGCGGGGCAGTCGTGGGGCATCCCGCTGCCCAACGATCCCACGAGCATCGTCTACGTCTGGTTCGATGCGCTCACCAACTACGCGTCCGCCGTCGGCTATGGCTGGGACCACGAGCAGTTCCGCCATCGCTGGCCGGCCGACCTCCACATCGTCGGCAAGGACATCACGCGCTTCCACTGCGTGATCTGGCCGGCGATGCTGATGAGCGCGAAGCTGCCGCTGCCGGCGAAGGTGTTCGGCCATGGCTGGGTGTTCTTCAAGGGCGAGCGCATGAGCAAGACGATGGGGAACATCGTCG
>CADEDM010000170.1:0-10006 GCA_902826065.1 uncultured Acidobacteriota bacterium
TCGGCGTGCTCGAGCCGTCGGTGCCGTATCCCACCGACACCGAGATCATCGCCAACATCGTCACCAGCCCGCACCATCTCGATGCCACGATGGTCACCGGCCGCACGCATCGCATGACCGAGCTGTTCGGCCGCCTCGCGCCCGACGCGACGCTCGAAGCGGCGCGCGCCGAGATCGAGACCGCCCATGCGGCGCTCAAGCAGGAACATCCCGACGCCTACGCCGGCCGTGGCGACGTGCGCGTCCGCGTGCGTCAGTTGCGCGACCAGATCGCCACGCCAGCCCGTTCGGTGCTGCTGGTGCTGCTGGGCGCCTCGGCGGTGGTGTTCCTGATTGCCTGCTCGAACGTGGCCAGCCTGATTCTCGCGCGCTCGGTGCGTCGCGACGGCGAACTCGCCGTCCGCGCGGCCCTGGGCGCCGGACGGTTCGCGTTGCGGCGCACCCTGCTCGCCGAGAGCCTCGTGTTGTGCGGGGCCGGCGCCGCGCTGGGTCTGGTGATGGCGCCGCCGCTGGTCGCGGTGGTGGCGCGCTTCGCGTCGCGGTTCTCGGTGCGCGCGCTCGACGTCACCTTCGACCCGACGCTGGCCTGGGTCGGCGTGATCCTGGCCATCGGCGCGGCCGTCGTGCTGGCGTTCGTGCCGCGCCTCCCCACCGTACCGGCCACGGCCAGCCAGCTCACGGGGAGCGGCCTGCGGGTGACGCCTGGCGTGCGTCGCCGCCTGTCGCTCTTCGCCACGGCGCAGATCGCGTGCTCGTTCGTGCTGCTGGCTGCGGCCGGCGCGCTCGTGGCGGCGCTGCTGACGCTGCAGCAGCGGCAGGCCCGTCCCGACTTCGAGCGCGTACTCGCGGCCGATGTGCCGCTGCCCCTCGGCTACTTTGGTCCGAAGACCGTGGCCTTCGTGGACGACGCGATCCGCCGCGTCAGCGCCCTGCCCGGCGTGGAGCAGGTGGCGGTGAGCAACGTGGTGCCGTGGCGCGACGGCGGCAAGTTCGGGCCCTTCCCCTTCACCGCCGAAGGCTACACGCCGATCAACGGCGAGGAGTCGCCGCGAGCGTGGATGCGGAACGTGTCGCCGGCGTACTTCGCGACGATGGGGCTGACGCTGGTGGCGGGACGCACGTTCACCGACGACGACCGCGGCGGCGCCGGCGTGGAGCCGGTGGCGATCATCAACCAGAGCATGGCCGAACGGCTGTTCCCCGACGGCAACGCCGTCAATCGCACCGTGCAATGGGCCGACGCCGTCCTGGGCGGCCGGCCGCGCCGCATCGTCGGCGTCGTCGCCGACTTCAACGACGAGCACGCGCTGCCCGTGCCGGTGGCTCAGATCTACCATCCGATTCGCCAGGTGCCGTTCGGCGGACGGCTCTTCATCCGCGCGGCCGCCGGCATCGACCCCTACTCGCTGGTGGCCCCACTGAGGCGCGTCATCCGCGAGATGGCCCCGGAGCAACCGGTCGAGCGCACCTCGACCCTCGCCGACGTCCGGGCCGCGCTGCTCGCGCCCGATCGCGTGAGCGCGCTGGTCGTGAGCGGCTTCGCCACGGTGGCCCTGCTCGTCGCGGTCGTGGGCATGGCCGGCGTGCTGGCGTTCACGGTCAGCGCGCGCACCCGCGAGTTCGGCGTGCGGCTCGCGGTGGGCTCGCGCCCTCGCGACCTGCTGCTCGGGGTGCTGAAGGAAGGGGCGGTGATCGTGGCCGTGGGCGTGGCGTTCGGCACGGCCGGTGGCTACGTCGTGACCAGGTTGGCCGCGCAGTTCCTCGATGGGTTGCCGCAGCCCGGTCTCGTGCCGGTGGTCTCGGCCATGCTCGTCCTGGCCGTGGCGGCGCTGGCTGCGGCATTGCTTCCGGCGGCGCGCGCGGCGCGGGTCGACGTGCTCCAGGCCCTGCGCACCGAGTAGCACCTCGTGAACCTCGCCCGAGTCGCCGGCGCCTGCTACGTCGTCACGTTCCTGGCCGGGAGCTGGGCGCTGGCCGGTCGCGGCCCGCTGCGCCTCGAAGCCAACGCCGTCGCGGCGGCGAGCTACGTGGCCGTGACGCTGCTCTTCTACCGGCTGTTCCGCCCGGTGCACGCCGGCGTGTCGCTCGCGGCCGCCATCGTCAGCCTGGCGGGCTGCACGCTGTCGGCGCTCGTCATGTCGCGAGTGGTGACGAGTCCGGTCAACCCGCTCGCGTTGTTCGGCATCTACTGTCTGCTCATCGGGTGGCTCGCCGCGCGATCGACGTTGCCCGTCGCGCTTGGGGCGCTGATGGCCTTCGGCGGCCTGGGCTGGCTCACGTTCGCGATCCCGGATCTGGCGCGAGCGCTCGCGCCCTACAACTTCGCGCCCGGCATCGTCGGCGAGGCCCTCCTCACGTTGTGGCTGCTCGTCGCCGGCCCGACCGTGCAGCGACGGCCGAGCTGATCGACACCACGGCCGGGCTGGAACACCGTGCTGGCACGCTCGTGCACACGTTGTTCGGGCCAGGCACCGCAATTCTCCAGGGCGCAGAGGATAAGCTGCCGATCAGAGGCATGTGGGAATGAGGCAGCTGGTCACCGACTTCGCCGTCCTGTACGAGCACGCGCCGGCGCCGTATCTGGTGCTCGATCCCGAGTTCACGATCGTGGGCGTGAGCGACGCCTATCTCGCCGCGACGATGACCGCGCGCGACACGATCCTCGGGCGTCCGCTGTTCGAGGTCTTCCCCGACAACCCCGATGAACTCGACGCCACGGGCGTCAGCAATCTGCGCGCGTCGCTCAATCGTGTGGTGCAGCGACTCGAGCCCGACACGATGGCGGTGCAGAAATACGACATCCGCCGGCCCGACAGCGACGGCGGCGGATTCGAAGAGCGGCACTGGAGCCCGGTGAACACGCCCGTGGTCGAGGACGGCCGGCTGCGCTACATCATCCACCGCGTCGAAGACGTCACCGAGTTCGCCAAGGAAGCGCGGGCGCGAACGCAGGAACGCGAAGCCACGCAGGCGCTGCAGTCGCGCGCCACGCGCCTCGAACACGAACTCTATTCGCGCGCCCAGGACCTGCAGCGCGCCAACCAGGAGCTGCGCGAGCTGCACGAGGAGCTCGAGGACCGCGTGGCGCAGACCACCGGCGACCTCGCCCGCGAAGCCGACGCCCGCCTGCGGACGGAAGTGCAGTTGCGCCGCAGCGAGGAGCAGCTGCGGCAGGCGCAGAAGCTCGAGGCCGTGGGCCGACTGGCCGCCGGCATCGCGCACGACTTCAACAACCTGCTGAGCGTGGTCTTGAGCTACTCGGAGGAGCTGCTCAACGAGCTGCCCGACGGCTCGGCCAGCCGTCGCGACGCCGGGGAGATCCATCGCGCCGGCGAGCGCGCCGCCGAACTGACGCGGCAACTGCTGGTCTTCAGCCGGCAGCAGGTGCTCACGCCGAAGATCCTGGACCTGAACGAGCTGCTCACCGGCCTGGGCCGCATGCTCACGCGCGTGGTCGGCGAGGACGTGGAGCTGACGTTGATGCCGTCGGCGCGGCTCGGCCAGGTGAAGGCGGATCCGGGCCAGGTCGAGCAGGTGATCATGAACCTGGTCGTCAACGCCCGCGACGCCATGCCGAATGGCGGCAAGCTGACGATCGCGACGAGCAACGTCGATCTCGACGAGGCCTACGCCCGCGAGCACCTCAACGTCGACCCCGGCCGCTACGTGATGCTGAGCGTCAGCGACACCGGCGTCGGCATGGACAAGGCCACGCAGGCGCGGTTGTTCGAGCCGTTCTTCACCACCAAGGGGGCGGGCCGCGGCACCGGCCTGGGCCTGTCGACGGTGTTCGGCATCGTCAAGCAGAGCCGCGGCAGCATCTGGGTCTACAGCGAATCCGGCCACGGCAGCACGTTCAAGATCTACCTGCCGCGGGTCGACGCCGCCGCCGATCGGCCGGTGCCCGCCGCGTCGCCGGTGGGCGGCTCGGAGATCATCCTGCTGGTCGAAGACGAGCCGCAGGTGCGCGCTGTGGTGCGCCGGGCGCTCGAGCGATCGGGCTACGCGGTGCTGGTGGCCAGCGATCCGATCGACGCCCTCCGCATCGCCGACGAAACAGCCGACATCGACCTGTTGCTCACCGACGTCGTGATGCCGCAGATGAATGGCCGCGAGCTGGCGGAGCGGGTCCGGGCCCGCCGTCCCGACACGCGCGTCCTGTTCATGTCCGGCTACACCGACGACGCCATCCTGCGGCACGGCGTGCTGGACGAAGGCGTGCCGTTCCTGCAGAAGCCGGTGACGCCTGGCTCGCTGACGCGCAGCGTCCGCCAGACGCTCGACGCATAGCCCGGGTCCGGGCCTGGTCCGGAACTTGCCCCACGCCGCCGTGCAAGGGCGACTGACCCGCACGACCCTGTCCTGATCCTCACAGCCCGCTGTCCCGATCGGCGCAACTTGCGCCGGTCGTCACCTGCCAACGGCTCGCGCCATGGCCGTCTCGGCCGGATGTTGCCCGAAATTCTGGCGACGAGGCCGTGCGGACGCCCGCGGAACGTGGTCTGGAAGTTGCCCAAGGGGGTGGCGAGGCGCGACGCCGATGAGCGGCGGCGCGGACCTCGACAGCCCGGGACCCGAGGGTCCCGCACTTGGAGAGAGACCATCATGACTCGCACGACGTTCGCTGCCCTGCTCGCCTGCCTGACCTTCGCCACGGCGGCGTTCGCCCAGACCATCAGCTTCGACTTCGACAAGAAGGTCAACTTCGGCGGCTTCAAGACCTACGCGTGGGCGGCGGGCACCAACGTGCCCGACGAACTCGTGCACCGGCGCGTCGTCGACGCCGTCGACGTGCAGCTGGCGCTGAAGGGCATGCAGCAGGTGCACGGCGACTCGAAGCCCGACGTCCTGGTCGCGTACCACGCGGCGCTCGACAAGAACCTCCAGATCACGGGCTTCGGCTCGGGCTGGGGCGGCTTCCGGTTCGCCGGCACGCGCTCGGGCACGGCGCGCGCCGAGGAAATCATGGTCGGCACGCTGATCATCGACATCGTCGACACGAAGACCAACGAGATCGTCTGGCGCGGCACGGCCACGAAGGACATCGACATGACGGCCAAGCCCGAGAAGCGCGACAAGAACATCTCGAAGACGGCCGAGAAGCTGTTCAAGAACTACCCGCCCAAGACCACCCACTGAGCGGCGGTCGATCGTGACCGTCGTGGTTGCGTTCCGTGACTCGTCCCGGCCGGCGTGCCGGGTACGAGTCGCGGGATGCGCCTCACGGCATGCGCGAGAGGTCCACGGCGACGCGCGCCAGCTCCCGGCCGTCGAGCAGTACGACGGCCTCGCGCGCGGCACGAGTCGCGGACGTGTCGTCGAAGCGGGCCTCGCACTTCGCGCCAACGACGGGCAGGGCGGCCCCCGCGACGCCGCTGGCGAGTCCGAGAATCGTCTCGCTCGCCGTCGTCAGCCGCGGCACGTCGCCGCCGGCACCGCGCAGCCGCACCTCGACCGGCGGCGCCATCGCGTAGGCATTCTGCGGCGGGAAGCGCAGGTGGGCCGCGATCGTCAGACGTCCGCGCCACGGCCGCAGCGCTTCCTCCGCACGCAAGGTGCCGAACGCAAACAGCCGATCGCCACCGGCCAGCTTCTCCTCCGCGATGAGCAGCAGCCGGCGGCGTTCGGTCACGACTTCGACGCGCTCGAGCGTCGGATGCGTGAGGGAGACGATGTACGGCGCGTGGAACCGGGCGCGACCCGCAGCATCGCCTCGCGCCACCGCCAGTACTGCTTCGATCTCGGAGGGCGTGAGGTCCGCACCGGCGCCGCGCACCAGGGCGCCGCCCGCGAGGCCCGCCACGCTCGTCACGACCGTCACGACCGTCACGACCGTCAGGATCACGGCTCGCACACGCATCGGGCGACTCCCCTCACGCGTTACGCAGGCCCGCCAGCTCCGTCGCCAGCGCCCGCGGCATCGCGGGAATCCGCCCGGCCATGCCGATGGCGAAGTTCCGCAACGCGCGCACTCTTGGACTCCGCACCGTGGCCATGCGTGTCATGCGGTCCGTGAACCCGACGACCCGCTCGGCCACTGGCCGGCGGCGGGCCTCATAGGCGTCGAGAGCGGCCTCCGAGGCGCCGTCGACGACCACGGCCACGAGCGCCGAGCCCAATGCGGCGGCATCCTGGATGCCCGTGTTCATGCCCTGTCCACCAGCGGGACTGTGCACGTGGGCGGCATCGCCGGCGAGCAGCACGCATCCCGCGCGATAGCGATCGGCGACGCGGTGATGCACGCGGAATCGCGAGCTCCACGCCACGTCGAGCACCTGCGCCGGCGACTCCAGCGGTCCGCGGGTGTCGAGCAACTGCTGGATGTCCGCCTGCGTCGGCTGCTCCGGCGCATCGTCCACGGTGGCCACGATGCGATGCCGCCCGTCGGGCAGCGGCGCCACGATCACGAGCCCGGCCGGCGAGAAGTAGCCCATCACCTCGTCACGCGGCAGCTGCCACGTCATCAGCACGTCGGCGAGGACGAACGATTGCTCGTAGGCCTCGCCCGTGAAGCCGATGCCGGCCTTGTCGCGCACGGTGCTATGCATCCCGTCGGCGCCGACGACATAGCGGGCGCGCATCGTGTGCGTGGCGCCGCCGTCGCCGGCCAGCGTGACGCGCGCGCCGGTGGCATCGTGCGTGAGCCCGGTGACGGTCCACGGCCGCTGGATGCCGCTGCCCAGCGTCCGCAGGCGGTCGCCGAGGATGCGCTCGGTGACGTACTGCGGCACCATCAGCACGTAGGGATATTTCGTCGGCAACTGGTCGAACGCGATGGTCGTGATCACGCGGTCGCGATCGCGGATGACGAAGCGCGGCACGACGTGCCCTTCGGCCTGCATCGCGGCGGTGACATCCACGCGCTCGAGGACCTCGAGGGTACGGGCGTGCACCGCCGCCGCCCGCGACGTGTTGGCGCCAACGGCCTGGCGGTCGACGAGGACGTGGGACACGCCGGATTTCGCGAGCGTGCAGGCCAGGGTGAGCCCGGTGGGGCCGGCGCCGACGATGAGCACGTCGGTCGAGTCAGGCAGGTCGAACATGGTGCGACGCCTCCGTGCGGCGGCGCATCCGCGCCCCGCGAGTCGTGGGCCGCGCGCCCGGTCGACCCGTTCGACCGCCGGCGCTTGCGCCACACGACGTCGCTAGAGCAACCCGCGCGCCAGTCTGCCGTCCGACGACACACCGGCGATTTCTCGAACGATTCGGTGGATCGAACCGCGGAGCGCGACTGCATCGCTGGCACGCATCAGGGGAGCGCATGTACACGCGTGCGCAGAGTGCCTACCGCTGTGCACCTCGCGCGGTTCCGTGACAGACTCACTCGCACCTCGCCATGGCCGACGCTCCCGTGCCCGACGCCCCGGTTCCCGGCGCCCCGGGCGCGGCGGGTGTGGATGCCCGCTACGAAGCGCTCATCCGCGTCTCGGAAGCGCTGCGCCGCTATCACGACCGCGACACGCTGTTCCGCAGCCTCGCCCGCGAGCTGCGTCCAGTGGTCCGCTTCGACGTGCTGGGACTGGCGCTGCTCGACCCTGCCACGGGCACGGTGGTTCCTCACGTGCTCGAGGGCAGCGGCATGCAGGCGGCGCCGCCGCGCCTCACCGGCGACGCGCAGCTGACCCATTGGGTCCTCGCCAGCCAGGCGCCGCTCGTGATTCCCGAGATCGCCCTGGAGCCGCGCTTCGCCGACGAGATGGCCTACCTGGCCACGCACGGCATCCAGTCGGTGTGCTGCCTGCCGCTCACGACGCCTCAGCACCAGGTAGGCATGCTGCTCGCCGCCAGTCGCTCGCCGCGCGAGTACGGCGACGGCGACGTGGCGTTCCTGTCGTTCGCGGCCAACCAGGTGGCGCTGGCCATCGACGATGCCCAGAACCACGACGCGCTGCAGGCCGCGCTGGCGCTGGAACGCGAGCGGTTCCGCAACCTGACGGCGTCGGACGAGCTGCTGCGGGCGCTCTCGGGCGTGCTCGACGTGCGCGAGGTGTTCAATCAGGTCTCGTCCATCGTGCAGCCATTGGTCCCGCATGACATGGCCGCGCTCATGGTGGTGTCGCCCGACCGCACCACGATCACCGCCCATGCCGTGTCGGGACGAGGCGTGGTGCCATCGTCGAGCGCACCGCTGCCGCCATGGTTCCGGGCCTGGATCGACGGCGGCGAGGACGTGGCGATCTACCCGAATGTTCAGGACGACCCGCGCACCCGAGACGGCCTGACGTCACGGGCCGGGATGAAGGCCGCGCTGCGCGTGGCGGTGCGGGACGCCCAGGAGATGGTCGGCCTGCTGGAGTTCAGCGCGCTCGCGGCCGACGCCTACGACCGCGCGCATGCCCTCATCGGCCTGCGAGTCGCCGGCCACGTCGCCCTGGCGCTGTCTCACGAGCGCCTGGCCGAGCAACGACGGCGCGTCGAGGCCCTGCGCAGCCGCGAAGCGGCGCTGCCCCTGCTCGACCAGGTGCTGGCCAGCGTGACCGAAGCCGGCAAACTGCCCGACGTGTGGGATCGCCTCTCCGGCGTCGTGCAGAGCGTGCTGCCGCACGATGCACTGCTGCTGTCGGCGCTGCTGCCCGATGGCGTGCGGGGCCGCGTCTACGCCAGCGTGGCGCCGGGCTCGGCCAGGTTCTCGGAGATCGTCCACGTGCCGCCGATGGTGCTGCAACAGCCCGACTGGGACCACGACGTGGTGGGCGACCTCCAGGCGCGTGACGACCAGAAGCATCTCGAGTCGACGAAATTGGGCTACCGGGCGGTGATCCGCGTGCCATTGCGGCTCGACGGGGAATACGTCGCCGCGATCTCGATCCTCTCGTTCACGCCGCACGCCTACGGGCCCGACGACCTCGTGACCGCGAAGCATGTGGCCGCGCGCGTGCTTCAGAACTTCGCGCGAGAGCGGCGCGAGTCGTTGCGGCGCAAGGCCGACGAGGCGACGGAACGCGTGAGCCGGCTCGAAGCGCGGGTCAGGATGCTGACCGAAGAACTCGACGCGCGCACCGGCTTCCGCCGCGTGGTCGGCGACTCGCCGGAGTGGTCGCGCGTGCTGCGCCAGGCGACGCAGGTGGCCGGCACCGACACCACGGTGCTGCTGCTGGGCGAATCGGGCACCGGCAAGGAAGTGGTGGCGCGGTTCATCCATCGCGCATCGACGCGCGCCGACGGTCCATTCGTGGCGTTGAACTGCGCGGCGCTGCCGGAGCAACTGCTGGAGTCGGAGCTGTTCGGCCACGAGCGCGGCGCGTTCACGGGCGCCATCGCCTCGAAGCCCGGGCACATCGAACAGGCGGCCGGCGGGGTGCTGTTCCTCGACGAAGTCAGCGAGATGCCGCCCGCGGCACAGGCGAAGTTCCTGCGGGTCCTGCAGGAACGCGAGTTCCAGCGCGTGGGCGGTACGCGTCCGCTGAAGGCCAACATCCGCGTGATCGCCGCGACGAATCGCGATCTCCCGGCGATGATTGCGCGCGGCCAGTTCCGCGAGGACCTCTACTACCGGCTGCACGTGTTCGAGATCGGCCTGCCGCCGCTGCGCGAGCGCACGGACGACATCCTGCCGCTCAGCGAGGCATTCCTGCACGAGATCGGACAGAGCTTCGGACGTCCGCCGGCGGGCGTGTCGCGTGAGGCGAACGAGATCCTGATGGCGCACGACTGGCCGGGCAACGTGCGGCAACTGCGCAACGCGCTCGAACGTGCCGCCATCCTGTGTGAAGGCGGCCTCATCACCGGCGAGCACCTGTCGCTGCCGCCCCGGCGGACCGCGACGGTGATCGCGGTAGCCGGCCCGCCCGAAGTCGCGTCGGTGGCCGTCGAGACCACGCCCGCGGATCCGGCGCCGCCCACCCCCGCGCTACCACCGGCCGTGGGGGACCTGGCGTCGATGGAGCGGACGGCCATCGAGCAGGCGCTGCGCGAGACCCGGTTCAACAAGGCCAAGGCCGCGCGGCTCCTGGGTCTGACGCGCACGCAGCTGTACGTCCGCCTCCGGAAGTACGGCCTCGAGTAG
>CADEDM010000170.1:10106-11286 GCA_902826065.1 uncultured Acidobacteriota bacterium
TGTACCGGAACGCGCACATCGCCGATGTGCGTCCGGTGTCCGCTCGACCAATGTGCTGCGCCCGGCGATTCGAGACTCCCCTAACTCATTGCCAGCCAGCCGTTTGCGGCCGCCATCGACGGTCGACCCGCGGTTGGCAGTCCCCTTGCCTTGGAGAGCGCGCAGGAGGGCACGAACATGAGCGCGCAGATGCTGGAACAGAGTGTCGAGATCCTGGTGGACGAGCTGATGAACGACGACGAGCTGCGGCAGGCGTTCTTCCGCAACCCGTACCGCACGCTCAAGAGCGGCGCGGAGTGGGGGCTGGCGCTGACCGACAACGAGGTCGAGGCGCTGTGCACCAGCCGCGTGCCGGTGTGGGAGCGGGTGGCCGACGCGATGAACGCCCGGCTGCCGCTGGCGGCATAGCGCGGACGTTGCATCGCGGCGTGGGCCGCCGTATCGTCTGGCCCATGTTCGCATCGCACTCGTTCTCGTTCGCCGGGCGCGCCGCTGTCGTGGCCGCGCTGACAGCCGGATCCTGGACCGCGCTCGGGGCGCAGGTGCCAACGCCGCCCCAGACGCCACCGCCGGCGCCAGGGCAGATCTTCCGCACCTCGCTGCACGACTTCCGTCTGGAAGTCGTCGCCGAGCTGGTGCACCCGCACTCGATGGCGTTCACGCCCGAGGGCGACATGCTGATCACCGAGCGGCCTGGAAGGTTGCGCATCGTGCGCGGCGGCAAGCTCGTGGCGGAACCAGTGTCGGGGCTGCCGGACATCCTGGCCCTCGGCCATGGCGCGACGTCGCAGGACGGTCGCGAACAGGCCGGCCTGCGGGACGTGGTGCTGCATCCGCAGTTCGCGACCAACCGGCTGCTGTATCTGAGCTACGTCAAGCCCGGCGCCAACGGCTACGGCAACCTGGCCGTAGCGCGCGGACGCTACGAGCGCGGACAGCTCTCGAGCGTCCAGGAGATCTTCCACGCCGTCGCGCCGGGGAACGGCACCAACCGCAGCTCGATGTGGGGCGGACGGATCGCGTTCGACAAGCAAGGCTTCCTGTTCGTCACGCTCGGTGATCGCCAGTGGCCGGCGGTGAAGGACCTGAACCGCCATCCCGCGCAGGACCTGCTGACGCACAACGGCAAGACCGTGCGCCTGCACGACGACGGCAAGGTGCCCGCCGACAACCCGTTCGT
>CADEDM010000171.1 GCA_902826065.1 uncultured Acidobacteriota bacterium
CGTCTTCGCCGGGCGCTTCGCCGACGAACATCAGGCGCGCCTGCGGATGGCCGACACCGAAGACGACCTGGCGGCGCCCGAGCGTGTGGAGCTTGCAGCGCGTGCACTGCGGCCCGATTTCGGTGCGCAGGGCGGCGAGCGCCTCGGGCGGTGCCAGCGTGGCATCGAGGCCGGTCGCAGGGGTGGGCGGATCTGTTTCCGGCGTCATCATCGTCTCGTCGGCGGCGCCGATGGTGAGGGCCGCGCTGTCCGCGCGCGCGGCCGTCGACCGATCGACCCGCGTCCGCCACTCCGGCGCCCGGCTCACGCCGTCGACGCCCAGGTCGCGCAGATACTCGAGATGTGCCGTGAGCTGATCGCGGTCCATCATCGCGCCGCCGGCGCCGGTGTGACGCCCAGCAATCGCTCGAGGCGGTCGAGAATCCGCCCGGCGACCTCTGTTTTCGGCAGCAGTGGCAGGGTCTCGGCGCCGGCGTCGTCGAGGAAGGTCACGACGTTCGTGTCTACCTCGAAACCGGCGCCAGCCTGCGCGACGTCGTTGGCCACCACCAGGTCCACGCCCTTGCGCTTCCGCTTGGCATCCGCGTGCGCGAGCACGTCGTGGGTCTCGGCCGCGAAGCCGATCAGCACGGGCCGCCGATCGGCGCGCGAGGGCAGCTTGCCCAGCGCCGCCAGGATGTCGACGGTGCGCGTGAGCGGGACGGTCCAGCCGCCGTCGCCCTTGGCCACTTTCTGCGCGGCGACCGCCTCGGGTGTGTAGTCCGCGACGGCTGCGGCCATCACCACGGCGTCGACCACGCCGGCGTGCGCCATCACAGCGGCATGCATGTCGGCGGCGCTGCGCACGCGCACGACCTCCACGCCCGCCGGCGGATCGAGGTGCGTAGGCCCGGTCACGAGAACGACGGTCGCGCCGCGCTTCGCCGCTTCCCCGGCGACGGCGTAACCCATGCGCCCGCTCGATCGATTGCCGATGAACCGCACCGGGTCGAGGTCCTCGAAGGTGGGGCCCGCCGTGACCAGGACGCGGCGGCCATCGAGACGGCCGCCGTGCGAGACCAGCGCGTGCGCGGCGGCGACGACCTCGGCGGGCTCCGCCAGCCGGCCCTTCCCCACCCAGCCGCACGCCAGATAGCCCTCGCCCGGGGCGACGAACCGCACCCCCCGCGCCGTCAGGGCGTCGAGGTTCGCGACCACTGCCGGGTGCTCCAGCATGTGCGTGTTCATCGCCGGCGCCAGCAGCACCGGTGCGGTCGTGGCCAGGTAGAGCGAGCTCAGGAAGTCGTCGGCCACGCCGTGCGCGAACTTGGCGATGACGTTGGCAGTGGCCGGCACGACCAGCAGGAGGTCGGACTGGTCCGCCAGCGCGATGTGCTCGATGTCGGCGTTGAGCCCCGGCGCCCACTGGCTGGTCACGACGCGGCGTCGCGTGATCGCCTCGAACGTCAGCTCGCCGACGAATCGCTGCGCGCTCTGGGTCATGACGACGGTGACGTCGTGGCCGTGCTTCTGCAGACCGCGCACGACCTCGACCGCCTTGTAGGCGCCGATCCCACCCGAGACTCCGACGGTGATGCGTGCCATGGGTCCTCGCTAACGTGGCCGCTCGGGGAAGAACGTGCGGACGATGGCGTCGGCGACGCGTGTCATGCGGTGCACCCGCGACCGCTCAGCCGCGATGATCTCCTGCAGCCGCACGACGGTGGGCTCGACGTCGTCGTTGACGACGACGTAGTCGTACTCGCGGTAACTCGACACCTCGGCCCGGGCGGTCTCGAGCCGCCGCTGGAGCGCCGCTTCCGGCTCGGTGCTGCGGCCGCGCAGCCGCACCTCGAGCACCTGGAACGACGGCGGCATCACGAACACCGCCGTGTGGTCGGTCCCGCGCTGGCGCACCTGCCGCGCGCCCTGGACGTCGATCACGAGCACGACGTCCTGGCCCTTCGCCAGCATGGCCTCGACGTCGGCCGCGGCCGTGCCGTAGAGATTGCCGAAGACATCGGCCCATTCGAGGAACGCGTTGGCTGCCACCATGGCATCGAAGTCCGCGCGCGGGATGAAGTGGTAGTCGACGCCTTCTCGCTCACCCGGGCGGATCGCCCGCGACGTGTACGACCGCGACATCCGCAGGTTCGGCAGGATCTGCACCAGCCGCTCGACCAGCGTCGTCTTCCCGGTGCCCGACGGCGCCGAGATGACGAACAGCAGGCCCCGTCTACTCGACATTCTGCACCTGTTCGCGCATCCGTTCGAGCTCGGCCTTCACGTCGATGATGTGCTCCGAGACCTGCAAGCCGTCGGCCTTGCTGCCGATGGTGTTGATCTCGCGGTTCATTTCCTGCAGCAGGAAGTCGAGCTTGCGTCCGCACGGCTCGTCGCCGTCCGAGAGCGCGTCCCAGTGTTCGAGGTGGGCGCGGAACCGTGTCACCTCCTCGGCGATGTCCGACCGCTGCGCGGCGCGCACCACCTCCTGCGCCAGCGAGGCTTGGTCGATCGGCAGGGTGGCGCTCATCTCGCGCGCCCGCTCGAGAAGGCGCGACTCGAGCTGCTGACGGCCGGTCTCCGCCGCCGCGACGACCTGGCCGATGAGCGTGGCCAGGGCGGCCTTGCGGCCGGCGAGATCGGCGCGCAGCAGGGTCCCTTCGCGCGTCCGCATCTCGTCGAGCGCGGTGACGGCGCGGGACAGCACCGTGTCCATGGTCTCGGCCCAGCCGGCGCCCGACTCGGGCTCCGACGGACGCTCGCGGATCGACAGCGCCTGCGGCAGCCGCAGCAGGTCGCCCGGCGTCAGCGTGCCCTGCACCAGGCCGGCGGCCCGCGCCACTTCGATGGCCGACGTGACTGCCTCGACGAACCCCTCGTTCAGCTCGACCGTCGGCGCCGCCGCGGCGCGCGGCTGCAGCGTGGCCTGCAGTTCCACGCGGCCGCGGGCCAGCGACTTCTGCAGCAGCGTCCGCACGCGCGGCTCGAGTTCCGCCAGCGACGTCGGCAGCCGCAACTGGAGGTCGAGGAAGCGATGGTTGACGGCGCGGATCGTGACCGACAACGTGCCGCGGTCGTCGTCCACGGTCGCCGCCGCGAACCCGGTCATGCTTCTCATCATCGGTCGGTCCGTCCTCCGCGGCCCTCGCGCTCAGCCTCGCGGCCCGGCCGGCACCGGCCGTCCACCGCCCCGCGCCTCGGCGAACTGCGCGCGGTGCAGGCGCGCATAGGCGCCGCCCCGGGCGAGGAGTTCGTCGTGACGTCCGGACTCGACCAGCCGGCCGCGGTCGAGCACCACGATCATATCCGCGCGTTGCACCGTCGACAGCCGGTGGGCGATGACGAAGGACGTGCGGTCGCGCATCAGGGCCGTGAGCGCATCCTGTACCAGCCGTTCCGACTCGGAGTCGAGCGACGACGTCGCCTCGTCGAGCACCAGCAACGGCGCGTCGCGGAGGATCGCCCGCGCGATGGCCAGGCGCTGGCGCTGTCCGCCCGAGAGTCGCTGGCCGCGCTCGCCGATGCGGGTCTCGTAGCCGGCGGCCTGGCCGACGATGAACTCGTGCGCGTGGGCGGCGCGGGCGGCGGCTTCGATGGCCTCGCGGCTGGCCTCGGGCATGCCGTAGGCGATGTTGGCCGCGATGGTGTCGTCGAACAGCACCGTCTCCTGCGTCACGATGCCGATCTGGCGGCGCAGCGACGCCAGCGTCACGTCGCGGACGTCGGCGCCATCGATGAGGACGCTGCCGCCGGTGACGTCGTAGAAGCGCGGCAGCAGGTTGACGAGCGTGGTCTTGCCGGCACCGCTGCGGCCGACGATCGCCACGACGGCGCCCGCCGGCACCGTGAGCGACACCGCGTTCAGCACCGGCCGGCCGTGGCCGTCCTCGTACATGAACGTGACGTCGCGGAACTCGACCGCGCTCTGGAACCGCGGCAGGTCGGAGGCGCCCGGCCGCTCGCGCACCTCGGTGTGGGCGTCGAGCAGCTCGAACACGCGTTCGGCCGCTGCCGCCGCCTGCTGCACGTTGGCGTTGACGCGGGTCAGTTTCTTGACCGGGCCGTACATCAACAGCAACGACGCGACGAAGGTGGTGAACTCGCCGGGCGTCAGCCGGCCGGCCGCAATCTGGCCGCTGCCGTACCAGAGCGCGCCGACGATGGCGACCCCACCCAGCGCCTCCATCAGCGGGGGCAGCACCGACAGCACGCCGGTGACGCTCATGTTGGTGCGATAGAGGTCGTCGGACGCGGCGCGGAACTTGGCGGCCTCGCGGTCCTCGGCGAGGAAGGCCTTGACGATGCGGTGCCCGGCGAAGGCCTCACCGGCGACGTGCGACAGCCGCTCGAGCGCCTCCTGACTGCGCCGCGACACCGTCCGCAGCCGCTTGCCGAGCCTGGCCAGCGGGTAGACGACGATCGGCGCCGCGGTGAGGCACACGAGCGCCAGGCCGGCGTCGATGTAGACGAGCAGCGCGGCGTAGCCGACGACGGTGAGCGACTCGCGGGCGAGGTCGCCGACCGTCTCGGAGACGGCCCGCTGCACCTGGCCGACGTCGTTGTTGACCCGCGACAGGAGCTGTCCGGTGCTGCGACGGGCGAAGAACGCCGCCGACTGTCCCAGCGTGTGCTCGAAGAGCTCGGTGCGCAGGGCCCGCACGACGCGGTGGCCGAGGTCGTCCATCCAGTAGCTGGAGAGGAACGCGCCGAGGCCCTTCACCACGTAGACCACGATGATGGCGGTGCCGACGAAGGCCAGCGACTCGCGCGCCGGCAGCACCGAGTCGAGGATCGGCTTGATCAGCCACGCCAGCGCCGCCGACGCGACGCCATAGAGGACCATCGCCGCGAAGGCGCCTGCGATGACGAGCCGGTACGGGGCGGCGTATCGGAGGAGTCGGCGCAGCGGGTCCATCTGGGTGGCTGGAAACCTGCAGGGACCGGGGACCAGGGATCAGGTCCCCGGAACGGGCCGCCTACGCCGGGGATTGTCCCACGGACGAGCGATAGCCTCCAGGATGCGCGGCCTGCCAGGTCGCAGCATGGGTCACGATGGTCTCGAGGTCGCTGAGGTGCGGCGTCCAGCCGAGCTCCTGCTGCGTGCGGTCGCTCGCGGCGTACAGAGCCGAGGGATCGCCGGCACGGCGTGGCGCCGGCGACCAGCGCACCGGCGCGCCGACGACGCGGCCCACCGTGTCGATCACCTCGCGGACCGACCACGGCCGCCCGGTGCCGACGTTGTACTGCGTCGTGCGGGCGCCCTGCTCGAGCGCGGCCAGCGCCAGCACGTGCGCGGACGCCAGGTCGGCGACGTGGACGTAGTCGCGGAGGCAGGTGCCGTCGGGGGTCGGGTAGTCCTGCCCGAAGACCTTCAGCTCGTTCCCGCCACGCGCCGCGGCGATCGCGAGCGGAATGAGGTGGATCTCCGGGTCGTGGTCCTCGCCCAATTCGCCGTCGGGGTCGGCGCCGGCCGCGTTGAAGTAGCGCAGCGCGATCGAGCGCAGCCCATGGGCCGTCTCGTAGTGTCCGAGGGCCCGCTCCACGGTGAGCTTCGACTCCCCGTAGGCATTGACCGGCCGCTGCGGATGGTCGTCGGTGAGCGGCAGCCGCTGCGGCTCGCCGTAGGTGGCGCAGGTCGACGAGAACACCATCCGTTCCACGCCTTCGGCCACCATCGCGTCCATCAGCGCCAGCGAGCCCACGACATTGTTCTCGTAGTACTTGCCGGGGTGGCGCACCGACTCGCCCACCGCCAGCCACGCCGCGAAATGCATCACCGCGTCGATGCGGTGTTCGGCCAGCGTCCGCCGCACCACCGCGGTGTCGTGCACGCGGGCCCGCACCAGAGGCAGTCCGCGCGTTGCTTCGACGTGACCCGCCGACAAATCGTCGAGAATGACGACGGTGTGCCCGGCCGCCTGCAGAGACTTGGCGGCGTGGCTGCCGATGTAGCCGGCGCCGCCCGTGACCAGGACGCGAGCCATGCTAGCGCCCGATCGACGAGTAGGTGAACCCGAGGTCCTTCATCTGCTCGGGCTGGTAGATGTTCCGGCCGTCGAAGATCACCGGCGCCTTCAACAGCTTCTTCATGCGGGCGAAGTCGGGCTCGCGGAACTCCTGCCACTCGGTCAGGATGACTAGGGCGTCGGCGCCCTTGAGGGCATCGTAGTTGCGCGTCGTGTAGGTGACGCCGGCCTTGAAGATGCCCTTCGCCGTGGGCATCGCCTCCGGGTCGTGCGCCTGCACCTTGGCGCCCCGCTCGAGCAGGGTCTTGAGGATCGGGATGGCCGGCGCCTCGCGCATGTCGTCGGTCTTCGGCTTGAACGCCAGGCCCCACACGGCGATGGTCTTGCCCTTGAGGGTGCCGAAGTGCGCTTCCATCTTCTTGAGCAGGATGCGCTTCTGCAGTTCGTTGACCGACTCGACGGCCTTCAGGATCTTGAAGTCGTACTTCTTGTCGGCCGAGAACTTGACGAGCGCCTTGACGTCCTTCGGGAAGCAGCTGCCGCCGTAGCCCACGCCGGGGAAGAGGAACGCCGGGCCGATGCGGCGGTCGGAGCCCATCGCCTGGCGCACGCGATCGACGTCGGCGCCGTAGGCCTCGCACACATTCGCGATTTCGTTCATGAACGAGATCTTGGTGGCGAGCATCGCGTTGGCGGCGTACTTCGAGAGCTCGGCGCTCGCGCAGTCCATCACCATGATCGGCGCGCCGGTGCGGGTGAACGGCTTGTGCAGCGCCACCATCAGCTCGGCGGCCTTGGGGTCCTCGGCGCCGATGACGACGCGGTCGGGCTTCATGAAGTCGTCGACGGCGGCGCCTTGCTTCAGGAACTCGGGGTTGCTGACGACACTGAACGGATGCGTGGTCTCGCGACGGATGATGTCGCGCACCTTCTCGGCGGTGCCGACCGGCACGGTGCTCTTGTCGACGATGACCTTGTAGCCGTTCATGGCGCGGGCGATGTCACGCGCGACGCCGAGCACGTGCTGCAGATCGGCCGAGCCGTCTTCGCCCTGCGGCGTGCCGACGGCGATGAAGAGAATGGTCGACTGGCGGACGGCCTTCGGCAGGTCGGTCGTGAACGTCAACCGCCCCTCGGCCTTGTTGCGGCGCAGCAGGTCCTCGATGCCGGGCTCGTAGATGGGGCTCTTGCCGCGGCGCAGCATCCGCACCTTGGCTTCGTCCTTGTCCACACAGATGACGTCGTTGCCGCTCTCCGCCAGACAGGCGCCGACGACGAGTCCCACGTATCCCGTTCCTACGACCGCAACCTTCATGTCTCCCCCGCGATCACGCGGCGACGCCCGACTGCGTCCGCGCAACACATCACCGTACCATCCCCTGAAGAGGCCTGTCAACATACTGACCCACAAGGACTTGCTGGTGTGAGCCGCCCGTGGTACCGTTCCCGCGCGTGCGCGTGCTCGTCGACTACCGCCCGGCGCTGCGGGCACGGACCGGCATCGGCGAATACGTGCACGAACTGGCGCGGGCCCTCGCGTGGTCACACGGCGCCGGCGTGCAGGTCACGGCGTTCGCGGCCTCGTGGGCCGACCGGATCGGCGCCGACGCGCGGGCCGATCTTCCCGGTGTGCACCTCGTGGAACGGCCGATCCCGGTCGGGGCGCTGCGGTGGTCCTGGCATCGGCTGTCGTGGCCGCCGGTCGAGTGGCTGGCCGGCGTGCACGACGTGGCCCACTCGCCGACGCCGCTCCTCCTGCCCGCACGGCGGGCGGCGCAGCTCGTCACCGTGTTCGACCTGCATTTCCTTCACGCGCCCGACGAGGCGCGGGACGTGGCGCAGCAACACTTCGCGGCGCGCGTGCGCGACCACGTCACCAGAGCCGACCACGTGATCGCCGGGTCCGCGTATGCGGCGTCGTTGCTGAGGCGTGAGCTCGGCGTTCGCGCCGATCGCATCTCGACGACGCCACTCGGTGCGCCCCGCTGGGCCGGCGAGGTGCTGCGCCGTCGCGCCGACGGCGCCGGCGACATCCTGCTTTTTCTCGGCACGCTGGAGCCGCGCAAGAACGTCGGGCTGCTACTCGACGGCTATGAACGGTTGCTGCGCCGCCGCCCTGATGCCCCGCCCCTCGTGCTCGCCGGCGGCCTCGCCCGGGGCGGCGAGACGTGGGTGGGGCGGGCGGGACGTCCGCCGCTCGCCGGACACGTCCGCATCGCCGGCTACGTGAGCGAGGCGGAGCGCCGCGCGCTCTACGCCGGCGCGCGCGCACTGCTGCTGCCCTCGCGCGAGGAAGGCTTCGGCCTGACCGCACTGGAAGCCATGGCGTGTGGCGTGCCCGTCGTCGCCTCGCCCGCAGGTCCGTTGCCCGACCTCGTCGGCGATGCCGGCACGATCGCGCCGCTCGACGCGCCCGACGCGTGGGCCGATGCGATCGAGGCCTGCCTCGACGACACGCGCGTGCGGGCGTGGGGGATCAACGGCGTGGCCCGGGCCCTGGCGTTCACGTGGTCCGCCACCGCGACTGCGACGATCGGGGCCTATCGGGCAGCGCTGGCCGCCCGCGCGGAGCGGCGCTGAATGCGCGTCTCCATCGACGCCCGCGAATTGACGGGCCAGCCGACCGGCGTCGGCCGGTATCTCGAGGAGTTGCTTTCCGCGTGGCAGGCGGATCCAGCCACGGCCCGCCATGAGTGGATGCTCATCGCGCACGCTCCGCCGTCACGCGTGCCCGCGGGCTGGAGCGGTGCGACCCACGTGGTCCCCGGCGACGGCGGCACCCGCTGGGAGCAATGGGACCTGGCCCGCACGCTGACGCGCCTGACGCCGGACGTGCACTTCGCGCCCGGCTACACCGCGCCGCTGACAACCCCGGCCCCGGTGGTCCTGGCCGTGCACGACGTCTCGTTCTGCGCGCACCCCGAGTGGTTCACGTGGCGCGAGGGGCTGCGACGCCGTTCGGTCACCGCGTGGTCGGCGCGGCGGGCGCGCCTGGTGCTGGCACCGTCGGCGTTCTCCGCGGGTGAGATCGTCCGCCATCTCGGCGTGCCCACGGAGCGGCTGCGTGTCGTGCCACTCGGCGTCCGCCGGCCGCGCGGTCCGGTGGCCGAGGTCCGTCCGCCTGTGGTGCTGTTCGTCGGCTCGCTGTTCCAGCGACGGCGACTCGATGTCCTGATCGAGGCCTTCGCCCTCGTGGCGGGGACGCATCCTGCGGCACGCCTGGAGATCGTCGGCGCCAACCGCACCCGGCCGCACGTCGATTTCGACGCCCTGGTCGAGACGCATGGACTGCGCGATCGCGTCCGGCTGCGTCACTGGGTCGATGAGCCGACGCTCGAGGCGCTGTACCAGCATGCGTCGGTGTTCGTGTTCCTGTCGGAGTACGAGGGGTTCGGCTTCACGCCCCTCGAAGCCATGGCGCACGGTGCCGTGCCGGTGGTCCTGGACACGGCGGTGGCGCGCGAAGTCTACGGCGACGCGGCGTGGCGCGTCGCCGACGGGCCGTCGCTCACCGCGCAGGTCGGGCACGCCATCACGGCGCTGCTCGACGGCGGGCCCGACCGCACGCGCCTGCGCGACGCGGCGCGGCCGGTGCTGGCGTCGTACCAGTGGGCCGACACGGGCCGGCGCGTGCTGCGCGCGCTCGAGGAGGCGGCCGGTGCCTAGATCCGAGCCGTCGCTGGCCGTCGTCATCGTCAGCTACAACGTCCGCGCCGACCTGGAGCGCTGTCTCGACAGCCTCGCGGATGCCGATCTGCCCGCCGTGACGACCGTGGCGGTCGTCGACAATCAGTCTACTGACGGCACACTCGAGTGGCTGCGCACCGAGCGGCCGCAGGTCCTGGCCCTCGATGCCGGCGCGAACGTGGGCTTCGCCCGCGCCAACAACCTCGGCATCCGCGCCACCACGAGCGACCTGGTGCTGTTGCTGAATCCCGACACCGTGGTGCCGCGCGACGCCGTCCGCGACCTCGTCGCCGCGCTTCACGCGGACAACGGCGCGGCGGCGGTGGGTCCACGGCTCGTCGACGGCGACGGCCGCCCCGAGCTGTCGTTCGGGCCGATGATCTCGCCGTGGGGCGAGTTCCGGCAGCGCCGCCTGGTGCGCGCGTACGAGGCTGGCGTGCCGGCCGCGGTGGCGCGGGTCCACGCGATGACGCAGGTGGCCGGGCCGCGCGACTGGGTCAGCGGCGCCTGTCTGCTGGCGCGGCGCGGCGACCTGGAAGCCGTGGGCCTGCTGGACGAGCGTTACTTCCTCTACACCGAGGACGTCGACCTGTGCGCGGCCTTCCGCTCCCGCGGGCGCCGCGTGCTGTTCACCCCGGCGGTCACGGTACAGCACCGCCGCGGACGCTCGGGCGCGACTGCCCCGGGCGCCACCGAACGCCATCGGCGAGCGAGCCAGCTCGCCTTCTATCGCAAGCATCATCCCGCCTGGGCGCCGCTGCTGGCGGCGTGGCTGCGCTGGCGTGGCCACGACCTCTCCTGACCGGGCCGATCCGGGCTGATAGACTTTTCCCGTCCATGCGGATCGTCATCGACGCCCGGAAGCTCCACGACTTCGGCATCGGGACCTACATCCGGAATCTCGTGACGGAGCTGGGCGCGGTGGATGCCGCGACCGACTACGTCCTGCTCACGCGCCCCGACGACGCCGGCACCGCCGGCGCCGCCGGGCCGAACTTCCGCGCGGTGATCGCGGCGAGCCGGCCGTATTCGATCGGCGAGCAGTGGACCGTGCCGCGGGCGGCGGCCCGCGTCGGCGCCGACCTGCTGCACGAGCCGCACTACGTGCTGCCGCCGCTCACCCGCTGCCGGACGGTCGTGACCATCCACGACTGCATCCACCTGCGCTTTCCCGAGTACCTGCCCAGCCGTGCCGCCTTCGTCTACGCACATGCGATGATCCGGCTCGCGGCGCGCAAGGCCGATCGCATCCTCACGGTGTCCGACGCCTCGAAGCGCGACATCCTGCACTACACCGGCGTCGCGCCGGAGAAGATCGTCGTGATCCCGAACGGGCTCGACACCCGATTCGCCGGGGCCCCGGACGCCGAAGCGGTCGAGCGCGTACGCCAGCGCTTCCAGCTCGATCACCCGTTCGTGCTCTACGTCGGCAACATCAAGCCGCACAAGAACCTGTCGCGGCTCA
>CADEDM010000172.1:0-7538 GCA_902826065.1 uncultured Acidobacteriota bacterium
TCCCGCCGCGGCCGTCGATGCGGCTCATCACCGACATCTTCGGCTTCTGCACCCGGCGGGTGCCGAAGTGGAACACGATCTCGGTGAGCGGGTATCACATCCGCGAGGCCGGTTCGACGGCGCTGCAGGAGCTGGCGTTCACGCTCCGCGACGGCCTCGAGTACGTGCAGTACGGCGTCGATGCCGGCCTGCCGGTCGACAGCTTCGTGCCGCGCATCTCGTTCTTCTTCAACTCGCACAGCGACTTCTTCGAGGAGATCGCCAAGTTCCGCGCCGCCCGCAAGCTGTGGGCGGAGGCGATGCGCGACCGCTTCGGCGCGAAGGATCCGCGCTCCTGGCAGCTGCGCTTCCACACCCAGACCGCCGGCGTCTCGCTGACCGCGCAGCAGCCCTACAACAACGTCGTCCGCACGGCGCTGCAGGCGCTGGCCGCGGTGCTCGGCGGCACCAACTCGCTGCACACCAACTCGCTCGACGAGGCCCTGGCGCTGCCCACCAAGGAAGCGGTGACCATCGCGCTGCGGACGCAGCAGGTGATCGCGCACGAGAGCGGCGTCACCAACGTCGTCGATCCGCTGGGCGGCTCGTACTTCGTCGAGGCGCTCACGCGCGAAATGGAGCAGGGCACGCTGAAGTACTGGGACACCATCGACCGCATGGGCGGCATGGTCGAGGCGATCGAGCTCGGCTATCCGCAGAAGGAGATTGCGGAGGCGTCGTACCAGTTCCAGCAGGCGGTCGAGCGGAAGGACAAGGTCATCGTCGGCGTCAACGACTTCGTGCAGGAGAACGAGCCGCCGCTCGAGATCCTCTACATCGACGACTCGGCGGCCGAGACGCAGCTCGCGCGGCTCGAGGCGCTGAAGCGCACGCGCGACAACGCCGCCGTGCGGCGGACGCTGGATGCGCTGAAGACCGCCGCCACCGGGACCGCCAATACGATGGAGCCGATGCTCGATTGCGTGAAGGCCTACGCGACCGTGGGCGAGATGTGCGACGCCCTGCGCGACGTGTGGGGCGAGTGGGAAGAGACGCCGGTGATCTGATGCTTGCAGGGAACAGCGACCAGGGAACGGGGACCAGCACGCCGATGGACCGCAAGATTCGCGTGGTCATCGCCAAGCCAGGGCTGGATGGGCACGACCGGGGCGCCAAGGTCATCGCCCGGGCGCTGCGCGACGCCGGCATGGAGGTCATCTATACCGGGCTGCGGCAGACGCCGGAGATGATCGTGAGCGCGACCCTGCAGGAAGACGCGGACGTGATCGGGCTGTCGATTCTGTCAGGCGCGCACATGCACATCTGTCCGCGCGTCATGGAATTGTTGCGGGAACAGGGCCTTGACGACGTGCTCGTCGTCGTCGGCGGCATCATTCCCGATCAGGACCTCCCGAAACTGCACGGGATGGGTATCACCGGCGTGTTCATTCCCGGCACGCCGATGCAGGCCATCGTCGACTTCATCAACACCAACGCCAGGGTCCGCTCCGACGCCTGACGGCGCGGACCTTGCACCGTCGCCGGCTTCGGAGGCCGGATCCATGACGGTGACCACCCCCAGATTGCTCGTCGTCTCTGAGAGCCGCATCACCCGCCGGGTGATCGAGATGACGTTCGCCGACCAGTCGGTCGAGTTGGTGTCCGCCACCACGGGGCCCGATGGCTTCGCCGAGTGGGAACGGCGCCCGGTGTCGGTGGTCATCGCCGACCTGGCCATGGACGGGCTCGATGGCCTGAGTCTGGCGCGCCAGATCGCCGACCGCGGTGGCGACTCGGCCCCGGCCGTGCTGCTGCTCGCCAGTCAGACCGACGTCGTCGACGACGCCGCGATGGCGGCCGCCAGCGTGCGCGCCGTGCTCCGGAAACCACTCGACTCGATGCAGCTGGTCGAGGCGGTGCGCGCCGCCACGCGCAGCGAGCGTCCGGCGCCCGCCGCTGTCGTTCCGCCGGCCATGGCTGTCGCGGCGCCGGCCGTGCCGAGCGAGCCCGCCGCGGAAGACGTCCCCGAGGTCTCGACGTCGGCCGGCGAAGCCGCGGCCGACGCGACCGGGGCCCCCCGGGAAGCGGCCTCGTCGTGGCCGGACCTGCGCGATGGTGACCTCGAGCGCGTCGCCGCACGTGTCGCCGCCATCTGGAGCGGCGACGTGCAGCGCGAGCAGCGCGTGACCGCCCTCGTCACCGAACGCGCCGAGCAGCTCGCCGCCACGTCGGCGGCGGCGGCCGTGGAACGCGTGGCGCCGGCTGCGGCCAGCGAAGCCGCCGAGCGGCTCGTCCGCGAACTCGCGCCGAAGCTCGTCGCCGAAGTCGCGCGGCTGGTCGTGGCCGACGTCTCCGAGCGTCTCGTGCGCGAGGAGATCGCGCGCCTCCGCGCCGAGCACGGCGCGCGCTAGCATTCCGGCCGCGCGGTTGCACGCACCGGGACGACCCGGTACGATTGGACGTTTCAGGCTCGCCAGCTGCGGCCCCTCGGCACGCGAGGCAGCCGTCCGGTCGTCCCATGTCCACATCGCCGCACGTCCCCGATTCGCCCGCCCTCGAAGGCCTCGAAGCGAAGTTCACGGCCCGCTGGGAAGGTGAGGGCACCTACCGGTTCGACCGCACGCGTCCTCGCGACGCGGTCTACGCCATCGATACGCCGCCGCCGACGGTCAGCGGCTCGCTGCACGTCGGCCACGTCTTCTCCTACACGCACACCGATCTCGTGGCGCGCTTCCAGCGGATGCGCGGCCGCGAAGTGTTCTACCCGATGGGCTGGGACGACAACGGCCTGCCCACCGAGCGCCGGGTGCAGAACTACTTCGGCGTGCGCTGCGATCCGTCGCTGCCATACGACCCGGCGTTCCAGCCGCCCGACACGCCAGGCAAGCAGCCGATTGCGGTGTCGCGTCCGAATTTCATCGAGTTGTGCGTGCGTCTCACGGTCGAGGACGAGAAGGTCTTCGAGCACCTGTGGAAGCACCTCGGGCTGTCGATCGACTGGTCGATGACCTACGCGACCATCGCGAAGCCGTCGCAGCGCGTGTCGCAACTGGCGTTCCTGCGGCTGCTGGCGCGCGGCGAGGCCTACCAGCTCGAGGCGCCGACGCTGTGGGACATCGACTTCAAGACCGCGGTGGCGCAGGCGGAACTGGAAGACCGCGAGATGCCGGGCGCCTATCATCGGCTGGCGTTCCGCAAAGCATCGGGGGAGGGCGTGGTCGAGATCGACACGACGCGCCCGGAACTGCTGGCCGCCTGTGTGGCGCTCGTGGCTCATCCCGACGACGCGCGCTACCAGCCCCTCTTCGGGACCGCCGTCCACACGCCGCTGTTCAAGGCGCAGGTGCCGATCGTGGCGCATCCGCTGGCCGATCCCGAGAAGGGCAGCGGCATCGCGATGATCTGCACCTTCGGCGACATCACCGACGTCACGTGGTGGCGCGAGTTGAAGCTGCCCGTGCGCGCGGTGATTCAGGCCAACGGCACGCTGGGCCCGGTGACGTGGGGCAGTGCCGGCTGGGAATCCGCGGACGCCGTCGCCGCACAGGCCGCCTACGACCCGCTCGTCGGACTCTCGGCGAAGAAGGCCCAGGCCAAGGTGGTCGAGCTGTTGACGGCGTCGGGCGATCTGCTGGCGCCGCCGCGGCCGATCACGCATCACGTCAAGTTCTACGAGAAGGGCGATCGCCCGCTCGAGATCGTCACCAGCCGGCAGTGGTTCTTCCGCACCATCGCGCATCGCGAGGGCCTGCTGGCGCGCGGCCGCGAGCTGCAGTGGCACCCCGAGTACATGCGGGCGCGTTACGAGAACTGGGTCAACGGCCTCAACGGCGACTGGTGCGTGAGCCGGCAGCGCTTCTTCGGCGTCCCGTTCCCGGTGTGGTACGGCGTCCGCGCCGATGGCGCGATCGACTACGAGCGGCGGATGGTCCCCGCCGAGTCGCAGCTGCCGATTGATCCGTCGACCGACGTCCCCGCCGGCTTCACCGAAGCGCAACGCGGGCAGCCGGGCGGCTTCGTCGGCGATCCCGACATCATGGATACCTGGGCGACGTCGTCGGTGTCGCCGCAGATCGTCTGCGGCTGGGATCAGGACCTCGACCTGATGGCCCGGACGTTCCCGATGGACCTGCGCCCACAGGCGCACGACATCATCCGCACCTGGCTCTTCTCCACGGTGCTGCGCGCGCATCTCGAGCACGACTCGCTGCCGTGGCGGCACGCGGGGATCTCGGGCTGGGTGCTCGACCCCGACCGCAAGAAGATGTCGAAGTCGAAGGGCAACGTCGTCACGCCGATGGGACTGCTGCAGGAATATGGCAGCGATGGCGTGCGCTACTGGGCGGCGCGCGGCGGCCCCGGGGTGGACACGGCGTTCGACGTCGGCCAGATGAAGATCGGCCGGCGGCTGGCGATGAAGCTGCTCAACGCCTCGAAGTTCGTGCTCGGCCGCGAGGCCGAGAGTGGCGCCATCACGGCGCCGGTCGACCTGGCGCTGCTCTCGGCGCTGGCCGATCTCGTCGACGAGGCCACCAGCGCGCTCGAGGCCTACGAATACACGCGCGCACTCGACCGTACCGAGGCGTTCTTCTGGTCGTTCTGCGACGACTACCTCGAGCTCGTGAAGTCGCGTCGCTACGGCGACCACGGCCCCGAGGCGGCGGCGTCCGCCAACGCCGCGATGCGCCTGACGCTCTCGGTGCTGGTGCGCCTGTTCGCGCCGTACCTGCCGTTCGTGACCGACGAGGTGTGGTCGTGGTGGCAGAGCGGGTCCGTGCACCGCGCGCCATGGCCCACCGCGGCCGAGGTCCGCGCGGCCGCGCCGGTCGCTGGCGACGCCATGGCCCTGGCCGTCGCGATCGAGGTGACGACGGCGCTGCGCCGGGCCAAGTCCGAGGCCAAGGTCGGCATGAAGGCCGGCATCGCGCGCGCGGTCGTGCGCGACACCGCCGAGCGCCTCGCCGCGTTCGAGCAGGTCCGCAGCGACGTGTGCGCGGCCGGCAACGTGCGCGAGCTGGTCACCGAGGCCGGCGACCGCCTCGCGGTCGAGGTCGTCTTCGAGCCGGTCGCCGGAGCCACCGCATGACGACTCCGCTCGTGGCGCCGGCCGTCGAGTCGTACCGCGATCTCGTCGCCCGAGCGCTGGCCGAAGATCTCGGCACCGGCGATGTCACGAGTCGCGTCACCATCGACGAGACCCTGGGCGCACGCGGCACGCTGCTGGCCAAGGCGCCGCTCGTGGTTGCCGGTCTCGACGTCTGCGCCGAGGTCTTCCGCCAGTGCGACCCGGGCGCGACGTTCGAAGTGCGCTGGGGCGACGGCGCGCATTGCCAGCCCGGCGAGACGATCGCCCTGGTGCGCGGGCGCGCCCGGGCATTGCTGACCGCCGAGCGGACCGCCTTGAACATCCTGCAGCGGCTCTCGGGCATCGCCACGCTGACCGCCGCGCACGTCGCCACGGCGGGCGGCCGCATCACCGTGCTCGACACGCGCAAGACGACACCGCTGTGGCGGGCGCTCGAGAAGTACGCGGTGCGCTGCGGCGGCGGCACCAATCACCGCTTCGGCCTCGACGACGCCGTGCTCATCAAGGACAACCACAAGCGGCTGGCCGGCGGCATCGCGCCGGCGGTGACGCGGGCGCTGGCCGCGGGCACCGGCCTGCGCGTCGAGGTCGAGGTGGAGACCCTGGCCGAGCTCGACGAGGCGCTGACGGCGGGAGCCACCGCCGTGCTGCTCGACAACTTCACGACCTACGACATCCGTCGCGCCGTCGAGCGCGTGGCGGGGAAGGCGCACGTCGAGATCTCGGGCGGCGTCACCCGCGAGCGCGTGCTCGAGCTCGCCACGACCGGAGCCGACGCCGTGTCGATCGGCGCGCTGACGCACTCGGCGCCCGCCGTCGATATCAGCTTCGAACTCGAACCCGTCGCCGTCTGAGCGTCCCGTGGACTTCGCGCCCCTGCCCGAAGCCGTCGCCCACGCCCTGGCCCGCGAGCGGTCGCGGTTCACCGCGCACGTCTGCGAGATTCTCTACACGCCGGTCCTGCCGTCGACCATGGATGTCGCCGCGCAGATGGCCGACGGCGGGCGTCCCCACGGGCTCGTGGTCCTCGCCGGGCAGCAGACGGCCGGCCGTGGCCGCCGCGGCCACACCTGGTCGTCGCCGGCCGGCGCCGGTCTGTACTTCTCGTTGATCGTGCGGCCGCCGCTGGCCATCTTCGTCGAGGGCGAGCCCAGTGTCATGGGGCTCATGACGATGGCCGCCGGATTGGCCGTCGCCGAGGGCATCGGCCACGCCACCGGCCTCGAGGCGTCGCTCAAGTGGCCCAACGATCTCTTCTACGGCTACAAGCTCGCCGGGGTGCTGGCTGAGGGCCACCACGTCGGCGACGCCGGGCAGTTCGTGGTCGTCGGCGTCGGCATCAACGTCATGGAGGCGCCGTACCTGAGCGAGGCCGAACGGGCGACGTCGCTCGAACGCGAGCTCGGCGTGCCGCCCGATCCCGGGTCGGTGCTGGCCGAGGTGCTGTCGGCGTGGTGCGCGCGCTACCAGGATCTGCTCGACGGCAAGTACGGACGGGTCGTCGAGCGCTGGCGGGTGCGGGCGACCGGCCTGGTGGGGCGCCCGGTCGCGTGGGAGGACGCGCGCGGCGAGCGTGAGGGCACGACCACGGGCGTCGACGCCACCGGTGCGCTGCTGGTCGACACCGGCACCGAGGTCGTGCGGATCAGCTCGGGCGCAGTACGCTGGCAATGACCGACGAATCCGCGGCGCCCGGCGCCGACGTGGACGACGTCCACGCCTATTGCCGCGAGGTCGAGGCGCACTTGTGCCGGCGCAACGGCGGGCACTTGATTCGCGTCGTCGGGCCGGCGTTCGATCTCGTGAAGGACTGGGCCGCGCAGGGCGTGCCACTGTCGATCGTGCGCGATGGCATCGACCGCACGGTGGAGCGGCGCGAGCGGAAGCCAGGACGCCGGCGTCCGATCCCGGTCGAGTTCTGCGCGGGCGACGTCCTCGACGGCTTCGATCGCTGGCGGCGGGCCGTGGGGATCACGTCGCCAGCGCCGGCCAGCCCGTCGCCGGCGCGCGGCACGCTGCACGCCCACGTGGATCGCGTCTCGGTGCAACTCGCGGCGCTGCTGGGCAGCGGCCGCGTCGCCGAGGCGATGCGGCCGTCGGTGCAGGCGGCGCTCACGGCCCTCGACGGGCTGAAGTCCGCCACCACCAGCGCCCGCGGCGCCGCGCGCGACGCGCTGCTGGCGCAGCTCGCCGCGTGCGATCGCGACCTCGTGGCGGCGGCCGACGCCTCGCTGTCGCCCGACCGGCGCACGGCGTTGCAGCGCGACGCCGAACGCGAACTCGATGCGTTCCGCGGGCGGTTGTCGCCGGCCCAGCTCGGCGCCGCGCAGATGGCGTCCCGCCAGCGAGCCCTGCGCGCCGCCCTCGGGCTGCCCGATCTGCGCTTCGACTGAGGCGATGGCCGACGAGATCCTGACGCTCGACGTGGAGCGGCCGGCCGTGGGCGGTCGGATGATCGCGCGCCACGACGGCG
>CADEDM010000172.1:7548-10976 GCA_902826065.1 uncultured Acidobacteriota bacterium
CGGGCGGCCCAACGCGTAGAGCGCGTGCAGCGCAAGACGATATTCGCGGCGGTCGTGGAGGTCGTGACGGCGTCGCCCGATCGCGTGACGCCGCCGCCCGGTCTGGTGTGCGGGGGCCACGTGCTGGCTCACGTCGCCGACGCGCGTCAGCACACGCTCAAGGCCGAGATGATCGCCGACGCCTTCCGCCGCCAGGCGCGGCTCGACGTCGGGACCGTGCCGGTGAGCGCGGGACCGGCGGACGGCTACCGCACGCGCGCCCGCATCCACGTCCGTGACGGCCGGTGGGGCTTCTTCGAGGCCGGCTCCCACACGCCCTGCGACCTCACGGGCTCACGGCAGTTGAGCGCGGAGAGCGCAGCGATCGCCGCCGGGCTCTGCGCGCGGATCGCCGCCGGTGCGCCTGGCCTGCGTGCCGACGTCGAGTGGGCTGAAGACGTCGCCGGCACGACGCGGGTGGCGCATGTCGACGTGACGAGCGGCGCGCTGGTGTCGTCGCTCCCGGCCGGCCACGGTCTCGACGCCCTGTCGGTGAGCAACACGGCAACCGGCGTGGTGACGTCGGTCCACGGCGAGCCGGTCGTCGTCGATCCCATCCGCACGGCCCCAGGCGTCACGGTGATGGTGCGCCACCACGTGCGGGCGTTCTTCCAGGGCAACCGCTTCCTGCTGCAGGCGCTCGTCGATGACGTGGTGCGGCGCGTCTCGGGCGCGAGCGTCGTCGATCTGTATGCGGGCGTCGGCCTGTTCAGTGTCGCCCTCGCGGCACCGGGCCGGGTCGTCGTGGCCATCGAGGGCGACGCTCAGGCGGCGTCTGACCTGGCCAGCAACGCCGCTGGCGCGCCCGGAGTGACCGGTCATCACGCGCCCGTCGAGATCTACCTGCGCCGCACCCGCCTGCGCGCGACCGACGCCGTGGTCGTCGATCCGCCGCGCACCGGCCTCACGCCGGCCGTGGCGCAGGCGCTCGCCGGCGCGGCGGTGCGCGAACTCGTCTACGTGTCGTGCGATCCCGCGACGTTGGCCCGCGACGTCCGCGTCCTGTTGGACGCCGGCTACGGTGTGGACGACGTGCGGGCGTTCGATTTGTTCCCGCGCACGGCCCACGTCGAGACCGTGGTCACGCTGCGCGGGCCGGCCTGAGCGGCCCGTCCGGCCGGCGTCAGCGGCGGCAGGCCTCGACGAACCCCTCGAACAGTGGCCGGAACTCGCCGGTGCGCCAGAAGTTCTCCGGGTGCCACTGCACGCCGAGGCAGAACTTCCCGGGCCCCTCGATGGCCTCGATGACGCCGTCCGGCGCGGTGGCCACCACCACGAGATCCTTGCCGGGATGACGGACGGCCTGATGGTGGCGGCTGTTGACCTGTACGCTCTCGCCGTCGACGAGCTCGTCCTTCATCAACGTCGCGAACGTCGACCCCTGCGTCGCCCAGACTTCGTGCGCGATCGCGTAACGCGGCTCGCGGACGTCGTGATGCGCGGCGCCGTTCACCTCGGTGGGAATGTCCTGCACCAGGTCGCCGCCCAGGGCCACGTTCAGCACCTGCATGCCGCGGCAGATCGCGAAGATCGGCGTGCCGGCGGCCACGGCCGCGCGCACCAGCGCGATCTCGAACTCGTCGCGCCCGGGCTCCGCCGGGGTGTTGGCGGCATGCGCCGCGGCGCCGTAGAGCGCGGCGTCGAGATCGCCGCCGCCGGTGAACACGATGCCGTCGACGCGGCCGACCACGTCGCCGGGGACGTCGGTGAGCGCCAGCTCGAGCGGCGTGGCCCCGGCGCGCTTGACCGACTCGACGTAGTCGGACATCTGGCGACAGGGCGTGATGGCGATGGTCGGCATGACGGGGGGTCTCCTCACATGCGCGCCGGAACGTCGATCCCCATGACGCCGAGCGCCGCGGTCAACTGGTGCCGCACGTAGCCGAGGCCGGCTGCGCGCCACCGGCGGACGTCCTCCCGATCCTCCTTCAGAACGGGCAGGGCATGGTAGACCGCGTTGAAGCTCTGGGCCAGCCCAAAGGCGTATTTCGCCAGCACCGCCAGCTCGAACGTGCGGGTGGCCTGTTCCACCACCTCGTCGAGCCGGCCGGCCTCGAGCACGACGTCCCACAGGCGGTCGGCGTGCTCGTCGCCGACCAGGGCGGTCGGCGCGTGCTCGCCGAGGGTTGCGGTGACGTCGGCGGCACTCAGGCCGTCGCGGTCGAACAGCTTCTGGAAGATGTTGTTGGCCCGCACCACCGCGTACTGGAGGTAGGGCCCGCTCTCGCCCTCGAAGCTCAGCGCCTCGTCGATGTCGAAGGCGATGACCTTGGTGCGCGAGTACTTGATCATGAAGTAGCGGACTGCGGCCACACCGAGCTGCTCGGCCGTGCGGCGGGCATCCGCCGCCGGGAGCTCGGGATTGCGACGCGCAACCTCGCCGAGCGCCTTGGCGATCAGCCGGTCGAGCAGGTCGTCGGCCTTCACGCCGAGGCCCTTGCGGCCCGAGACCTCGACGAACGGCTTGGCGGCGTCCTCGGAGCCCTCCGCCGGCGCGAAGCCCAGTTCGCGCGCGGTCGCGTGCGACAGCGCCACCATCTCGTAGGCGAAGTGCGTATGCAGGCGCGACGCCTCGGGGTGGCCGGCGACGGCGAGTGCCTGTTTCAGGAGTTGCTGCAGGTACGCCTGGCGGACGTCGATGACGTTCACGGTCGCGGCCGCGGCGCCGAACGCCGGATGTGCCGCCAGCGCCTGGTCATCGCGGCTGGTCGTGGCCCAGAGCGGCTGGCCGTCGAGGCGCTGGCCGAACGTCCGGTAGCGGAAGTCGCGGCCGAGGACGCCGAGCTTCCAGAACTGGTACGCCATGTCCTTGCCGACGTAGGTCACCGTGCCGTTCGAACGCACGATCACCTTCTCGCGCGGCTCTTCGGCCTCGGCGGCTTCGGTCGATGCCGGCGTGGCGTCCGCGTCGGGCGCGACGCCCGCGTCGTCGTCGATGGTCATCACCCAGCAGCCGGCCAGCTTGCCCTGGCTCTGCAGGAACACCGCGCCGGTCGCCTTGAGCAGCTCGAAGGCCCGGGCCCAGAACTGCAGGCGCAGGATGTCGCCTTCCCACGTCAGCAGGTCGTAGTCGATACCGAGGCGGCCCATCGTGACCAGATGCGTGCGCACGATGCGCTCGGCGACGAACGCGCCAATCGCGGCGGTGGGGTCCTGCCCGTGCTCGATCTCGTGCAGCGTCGCGGCGCGCAGCTGCAGGCGCGTCTTGTCCTCGTCGTACCACTCGGTGACGCGGGCGTAGAGATCCCAGCAGTAGTAGTCGAACCGCGGCGAGTCGGCGATGCGGCGGACGCCGTCGAGATCGAGGCCCTCGAGATGGCGGAGTCCGACGACGACGTCGGCCACCTGCACGCCGGTGTCGTCGATGTAGTTCTGCACCTCGACCGGCA
>CADEDM010000173.1:0-2600 GCA_902826065.1 uncultured Acidobacteriota bacterium
TTCGACAACCCGCGGGTCGAGTACGTCGGCGAGCTGCTGAAGCGCACCCGCGGCCGCGGCTTCAACGTGGGCCTCGTCTCGACCGCCGCGATCATCGACGCCACCCCGGCCGGCAACGCCGTCCACACGTCGTTCCGTGACGCCTACTACGACATCGCGACGCGGCTCTACGAGGAGCGCGCCGTCAACGGCGCGACGGTGCTGCTGGGCGGCGGAGCGACCTACTTCACGCCGCCGGCCAAGGGCGGCACGCGCAAGGACGGACGTGATCTCGAGCAGGCCTACGCCCAGGACGGCTACGCCGTGCTGCACACGCGCACCGAGCTGCGCGCGCGGCTGGCCGGCGCGCCGGCCAAGGCCGTGTTCGGACTGTTCCACCCGCGCCACATGTCGGTGGCCTTCGACAAGGTCGGCGCCGGACGCTACAGCAACGAGCTGGCGCTCGACCGCAACAAGGCGCTGCGCGATCAGCCGATGCTCGACGAGATGGCGTCGCTGGCGCTGAAGACGCTCAGCGCGACCTCGCCGCGCGGCTTCTACCTGCTCGTCGAGGGCGCGTCGATCGACAAGCAGGAGCACGAGTCGGACGCCGACCGCGCCATCTGGGACACGATCGAGTTCGACAACGCCGTGAAGGTGGCGCTGGAGTTCGCGCGCGGCACCAACGGCGACGGCGACCCCGCCAACGACACGCTGGTCATCGTGACCGCGGACCACGAGAGCGGCGGCTTCGGCATCATCGGGGTGGGCAACGAGCGCTACGCGCCGGCGGCGATCGGCCGATCGGTGCGCGACTACGCGTCGACGTTCCGGTTCGAGCCGGCGCAGACGCTGAACTTCTTCACCAACTACACGATCGGCGAGGGGGGCTTCCCCACCGATCCCGACCCGACCAAGAAACTGCTCATCGGCTTCGCCGCCGGCCCTGATCGCAACGAGAACTGGCTCTCGAACCGGCTGGCGCAGGTGGGCACGGTGGTGGAACCGACGAGCCGCATCGCCGTGGCCAACCCGCGACGCGACGGCACCTCGCCCGACTCGGACAATCGCGGTGTCGACGGCAAGGCCTATCCGGGGTTCCTCGTGCCCGGCACGATCGAGAACGGCGCCACCGGCTGCCAGGCGGACGGGGGCTGCCCCGACGATACAGCCGCACGTCCCGTGGCCATCGCCGGCCACACCGCCAGCGACGTGCCGTTGTCGGCCGACGGGCCGGGCGCGTGGCAGTTCACCGGCGTCTACGAGAACACCGACGTGTTCGTGAAGCTGCTGCGCGCCGCCGCCGGCAGCTATCCGCGCCTGCGCCAGTAGCCGCGCATGCCTATAATCTCGGGATGCGATTCGACGACTCGATGAAGTCCCGGCGTGAGGTGCTCGCGCTTGCCGCTCAGCTGGGCGCCGCCGGCGCCGTGGCGAGCCTCTGGCCCGTGGAGTTGAGCGCGCAGGCGCTGCCCGGGAAGCACGCGCAGCTGAAGGCGCTGTCGGTGCGTCCGCTTGACTACGAGACGCCGGTCGCGCTGCTCGACAGCCTCATCACGCCGATCGACGCGTTCTACGTGCGCTGCCACATGCCGGTGCCCGCGAACACGGACGCGGCGTCGTGGTCCCTGGCGATCGACGGCGAGGTGACCTCGCCGCTGACGTTGTCGGTGGCGGATCTGCGGCAGCTGCCGAGCGCCAGCGTGACGATGACGCTGGAGTGCGCCGGTAACGGCCGCGCGTTCTTCGACCCGCCAGTGGCCGGCATCCAGTGGCGCAAGGGCGCGGTGGGCACGGCGAAGTGGACGGGCGTGCGCGTGTCGGACGTGCTGAAGAAGGCCGGCGCGAAGGCGGGGGCCACCCACATCTGGATCGCGGGCGCCGACCGCCCGATGGGCACGCAACCGGCGTTCGTGCGGCAGGTGCCGATGCCGAAGGCGATCGATCCCGGCACCATCATCGCGTTCGCGATGAACGACCAGCCGATTCCCGCCGTGCACGGCGCGCCGCTGCGCATCATCGTGCCCGGCTGGGAGGGCGCCTACTCGGTGAAGTGGCTGAACAAGCTGACCGTGGCCAACACCGAGCACGACGGCTTCTGGGTGGCGAGTGGGTATCGCTACCCGACCAAGCGCGTCGCGCCCGGGTCCGCGGTGGATGCCAAGGACATGGCGCCGCTGACGGGCCTGGTCGTGAAGTCGCTGATCACCGCCCCGCTCGACGGCGCCACGGTGACACCTGGACCGGTGACGGTGGCCGGCTTCGCGTGGGCCGGCGAGACCGACATCGCCAGGGTCGAGGTGTCCACCGACAATGGCGCCACGTGGCAGCCGGCCAAGCTCGTCGGCGCGCCGGTGAAGTTCGCGTGGCGACGCTTCGAGTTCGGCTTCCAGGCGACGAAGCAGGAGACGCACACGATCCTGTCGCGCGCCACCGATGCGAAGGGCCAGGCGCAGCCGATCGCGCCGCCGTGGAATCCGTCGGGCTATCTGTGGAACGCGCCCGATCAGATTCGCATCGAGGTGAAGGCGTGATCGCGCGTGTCCGGCTCGCGGTGGCCGCGGTCGCGTTGACCGGCGCTGCCACGATGCCGACCACTCTCGGCGCGCAGCCGGCCGCGC
>CADEDM010000173.1:2700-10912 GCA_902826065.1 uncultured Acidobacteriota bacterium
CGCGCAGCCGGCCGCGCTGCCCGCGAGCGCCGGCGTCGAGGTGGCGAAGGCGAAGTGCATCGGCTGCCACGAGAGCGACCTGATCGTGTCGCAGCGCCTGGCGCAGGGCGGTTGGGACCGCGAGATCGCCAAGATGGAGCGCTGGGGCGCGAAGCTCTCGGCCGAGGAGCGAGCTGCCCTGCTCGGCTACCTCACGCGCGAGTTCGGCCTCCGTCCCGCCGTGTCGCACGATGAGAAGGCCGTCGCCGCCGGCGAAGCGGTCTACAAGGGAGCGTGCCGCACCTGCCACACCGACGATCTCGCCGAGCAGCAGCGCCTCACCAGCGCCGGCTGGGGCCGCGAGGTGGACAAGATGGTGCGCTGGGGTGCGAAGGTCTCGGCGGAAGAGAAGCCGAACCTCGTGGCCTATCTCACGTCGCGCTGGGGGATGTAGCACCAGGGTCGTCGAGGGCGACCGGCTCCGGGACGACGGGCGCATCGACGCGGCGGCGCCGGCTCGTCAGCATCCCGTTCGTGATCCGCATCCGGATGAGCCAGTAGGCCATCACCACGAGCGGCGCGAGCGCCGGCGCGAACAACCAGGGTGATCCGCGCATCCAGACCGGCATCACCCGTTGCTGGCCGAGGAAGAACGACCCGGACGCGATGAAGAGCGCCGCGCACATGCGCCACAGGTGGCGGCTCAGCCGCGGAGCACCCGAGACGCGACCTTTGGCGAAGAGTCGCAAATCGCCGACCGCGGCGAACCCGCCCATGACGATGAAGGCGTAGAAGGCCTGTGGCGGCGACCCATCGAGCGTGCCGGTCGGGCTGTTGCTCGCCTGCACGGCCCACACCACGCCGGCCGCCACCGTCCCCAGGGCGACGACCAGTCCCGCCGCATCGACCCGGCCGGGCCCGACGTGCGGCCGCCGTACTGCCATCCAGCCGCTCACGACGAGATAGAGCGTCAGCATGCCGGCGACGACGTTCGCACGTTGCGGGATGGGCAGGAAGGGCGACACCACCGCGCCTACCGACGCCATGACCGTCATCGACACGACGAACGTCATGCCGGCCACGCCGTGCGCGCGGCTGCCCTTGCGCATCATGAGCGCGGCCGCGCCCGACAGCAATCCGACCACGCCGCCGGCGATATGCGCGAACAACAGCGCGTCGGCGGCCAGCGTCAGCCACCATGGGCTACCTGGCGGCGCCTGCAACGTCATGAGTCGCTCCTTCCGATCGCGAGACGAAGAAGTCCTGGATTTCGTGAGCCGCGTGAACGTCGCGGTTCGACGCGCCGAGCAGCCGCCGGCCGTAGGTGGCTGGATGCGGCACTTCGTGCCCGCCGCCGTTGATGGCGTAGAGCACCACGCACGGCTTGCCCGCGGTGGCCCAGACGGTCCGCTCGACCGTGCTGCCGTCGGTGGTGTCGCGGTCGGGGAACGTCGTGGTGACCGGAGGCACGTCGAGGCCGGCGAGTCCGCGGAAGTAGTCGATGCTCGCCCGCGTCGACAGCACCGGCCCGCGATTGCCCCAGACCCCGTGCAGGACCACGTCGCCGCCGTGCCAGGGATTCATCGGGTCGTCGGTGCCGTTCATCAGCAGGATCGACACGGGCCGGTTCGATGGCGAGGCCGCCAGGTTCTCCGGGGTCGGCAGACTGGCGAGCACGGCGGCGTAGGCGCGCGCGAACGCTGGCGCCTCCAGCGCCAGGCGCAACACCATCGACCCGCCGTTGGACACGCCGGTCACGTAGACGTGCGCGCGGTCGATGGCGTAGCGGACGACCATGTCGTCGACGAGTGCCGCGAGGAATCCGACGTCGTCGACGTTCTCCCGCTTGGCCGCGAACGGGCCGTTGCGCTTCGCCTCGTTCCAGTGGCCGTCGACGCCGTTCGGATACGCGACGACGAACCCGTCGCGATCCGCGAGCGCGTCGAAGTCGTAACCGAAGGCCTGACGCGCCTGTGGCCCCGTCCCCATCGACGCATGCAGGACCACGACGAGGGCCGGCGACGCCGCCCGCCGCGCGGGCACATACGCCACCCACGATCGGGCCCGCCCGGCGTGTTGCAGCGTTCCCGGTTCGATCCGGCCCGCCAGCGCCGGTCGCGCGGGGTATGAGGCGCGCAACGCCCACACCGCGAGCCCCGCCACGAGAGCGGCGGCGAGACCCAGTGCCACGAGTGCGTGCTTGGCAGCGCGTCGCATGACGTCTGCCTCAACTGTCTGGGGGTTGGCGGGCGGCCGCAATGGCCGTGCGACGAGTAGCGGGTTGCCGCGGACGGACGGCGGTGGTCAGAGCAGCAGCTGCAGCCCGACGTAGAGCCCCGACCACATCCCGAGCCCGATCGCCACGGTCAGCCCGGCCTGTGCGCGCGTGCTCCTCCAGGCGAGCAGCGGTGCGCCGGCGACGACCAGGACGATCGCAACCGCGCCGAGTACGTAGGTGAGGCCACCGATCGTGCCCCTGGGCCCGTCCAGACGCGCCAGCGACAGCAGCGACACGACGCACACGCCGGCCGTCAGGAACGTGTTCGCGGCCGGGCGCAGGCCGATCGAGCCGCCGCTATCTCCCGGCATGGTCCGCAGCCTGGTGCGTCAGGAAGCGCGCAACGGCCCCGGCTCGCGCCACCAAGTACAGGCCGATCGCGACCGATGCGACGGGAGACGCGATCCTGGTGACGGCGCTGGCGCTCCAGACCTCGTCGAACAACAGCACGCTGCTCACAGGGTTGGCGAGGTCGACCACACCGCCGACGAGGACGGTGAGACCGAACAACTGCACCAACGTGTCGACTGGCGGCGACACGACGGTGGCGGCAGAGTCGCCGCCGGGCGCCGGCCGGCGCAGGAGCCAGAGCCCGGCCATGGCCGTGACGAGCCCTTGCGTGAGCGGCATCGCCCACAGCAGCCACTGTGGGCCATAGGTGTTCTCCACGCCCATCATGAACACGGCCGCAGGCACGAACTGCAGCGCACTGACGACGAAGTATGCGCCCAACGCGCGGTGGAGGCTAGAGGTCACGGGTGCGGCTCCTCGGCAGTCTTCTCCCTCTATCGGCGCCAGCACCGTCGACCTGACGTCATGGGCCTGGCCCTCGCACGTCGGCTCCCCGGGGCCTATCCCGTCACCCGTGAACCCTCGCCGTCGCACACTGCGTCGAAACCCGGCGTGGACCTGCTCGCGCCCGACCTCACCGCCACAGCCCCTGGCGCGCTACGGGTGTGGGCGGCGCTGGTCGGCGGGTTCACGTTACTGTGGCTGGCGTCCCTGCCGCTCAGGAACGCCAGCATCGTCGACATGTGGTGGGGACCGGCGTTCGTGCTCGCCTGGGCGGTCTACGCCAGCGCGCACGGCCAACCGACGCCACGCACCATCGCTCTGGGTCTGCTGGTCGTCGCGTGGGCGCTGCGGCTCGCGTGGCACATCGGACGCCGGAACGTCGGCCACGGCGAGGACCCGCGCTACGTCGTGTGGCGGACGCAGTACGGGGCGTCGTGGTGGTGGTTCAGTTGGGTGAAGGTGTTCTTCCTCCAGGCCACGGTGGCGTGGGTCGTGTCGTGGCCGATCGGCGCGACGATGCGCGCCGCTCCCCCCTTCCCCACGCTGTGGGACGTCGCCAGCCTCGCGGTCGCGCTGACCGGGCTCACCATCGAAGCGACGGCTGATGCGCAACTGCGCCGGTTCCGCGCCTCGGCGCCTGCCGGTGCGGTGTGCGACGTGGGACTGTGGCGTTACTCGCGGCATCCCAACTACTTCGGCGAAGCGGTCGTGTGGTGGGGCATCGGGCTCGTCGCGTGCGGAGTGCCCGGCGCGTGGCCCACGCTGGTGAGCCCGGTCCTGATGACATGGCTGCTCGTGCGCGTGTCGGGCGTGGCGATGCTCGAACCGGCGCTGCTCGCGCGCAAGCCGGCCTACGCCGACTACGTGCGGCGCACGCCCGCGTTCGTGCCCGGACGTCTACGTCGGCGCGAGCCCTGAAGTATCCTCGTCGCACGTGGGTGCGCGGGACGACTCGAACCGCTGGCGGCTGCCGATCCTCTGTCTGCTGTTCTTCGGATCCGGGTTCGCCGCCCTGATCTATCAGGTCGTCTGGCTGCGATCGCTCTCGCTGGTCTTCGGCGTCACCGTCTATGCCGCCAGCACGGTGCTCGCCAGCTTCATGGCCGGCCTGGCGACCGGCAGCTACTCGGCCGGACGCCTCGCCGGCAACCTCCGCCATCCGCTCGTCGCCTTCGCGATCGCCGAGTTGGGCGTCGCGATCAGCGGCGTCGCCGTGTCGCCCCTCGTCACCGCGCTCACCGCGGTCTACGGCATGCTGCAACCGTCGCTGCCCGACTCGTTCGCGCTGCTCACGGCGGTCCGGTTAATCGGCAGCCTGATCGTGCTGCTGGTGCCGACGTCGCTGATGGGCGCGACGCTGCCGCTGCTGGTGCAGGCCACGGCCGGCGATCCGCGCGTCGGCACGCGCCTGGGCGCGCTCTACGCCACGAACACCGCCGGCGCCATCGTGGGGGCACTGGTGGCCGGATTCACGCTCGTCCCCGACCTCGGCTTGTCGGCGGCGGCGCGGATCGCCGCGACGGTGAACGTCGCGGTGGCCATTGCGGCGGTGATGCTCGCGCGACGCTGGCAGGACGTGTCCGCCGCCACGGACCCGCCGCCCGATCCCGCCGCGCCTGACGTCGACCGTCCCACCCGGCATGCGGTGCTCGTCACCTTCATCCTGTCCGGCGTGCTGTCGCTCGCGCTCGAGGTGATCTGGTTCCGCATCCTGGCGCTGCACCTGCGGCCCACCGCGTATGCGTTCACGATCATGCTGGCGGCCGTGCTCGCCGGCATCGCCGGCGGCAGCTACGTGGTGACGCCGCTCCTGAAGCGGCCGCGCCCGTGGCTGGCGGTGTTGGCGGCGCTGCAGGTGCTGATCGCGCTCGCCGCCGTACTCTCGCTCAACACGCTCGGGGCCGTGCCCGCCGTGGGCCTCATGATCGGGCCGGCGCTGGGCGTCGTCGGCGTCCCCGAGTACGTCCTGCCGCTGATCTCGACCAGTCTGGTGGCGATGCTGCCCACGTCGTTGCTGCTGGGCGCGGCCTTCCCCATCGGCCTCCGCCTGTTCGTGGGACGCAGCCCCGAGGTCGGCAGGCGGGTCTCGATCTTCTACGCGCTGAACGTGTGCGGCGCCATCGCTGGCGCGGTGCTGGGCGGCTTCGTGCTGTTGCCTCTCCTGGGCAGCCGCGGCGCCATCGTCGTCGTCTCGGCCCTGGCGCTCGTGTCGAGCCTGCTGGTCGCGTATCGCGTGTGGCCCACGTGGCCGAACGCGGCCGGGTTCATCAGCCTGGTCGGGCCGGTGGCGTTCGCGATGGCGGCGTTGAACGCGACGGACCCGTTCGCCGACCTGCTGCGCCGTGCCCACCGCGGCGAACGCCTGATGTGGTTCGACGAAGGCGTGCAGACCACCGTCAGCGTGCATCGCCGTCCGAGCTCCGCCGGGGTCATGCGGGTCATGTACCTCGACGGCATGCACCAGGCCGACGACTCCGGCGGCACCGCCTTCACGCACCACAGCCTGGGGGCGCTGCCGATGATGCTGCACCAGTCGCCGAAGCGCGTGCTCGTCATCGGCCTCGGCGGCGGCGCGACGGCCGGTGCGATCACGCGGTTTCCGGGTGCCGAGGTCGACGTGGTGGAACTGTCGCCCGAGGTGGTGCGCGGCTCCGCCTTCTTCGGCGCGATCAACTTCGACGTGCTGACGCGGCCGCGCGTCACCCTGCGCGTCGACGACGGCCGCAACTTCCTGCTCACCACCGACCGCAAGTACGACGTCATCACCGCCGACATCATCCACCCCACGCATGTCGGCGCCACGACCGTGTACTCGAGGGAGTACTTCGAGCTGGTGCGGCGGGCGCTGGCGCCGGGCGGCCTGGTGATGCAGTGGATCGGGCCGCGCGGCGACTTCGAGTTCAAGCTGCTGGCGCGGACGTTCCTGACCGTGTTTCCAGAGTCGACGCTGTGGGGCGACGGCTCACTGATCGCCGGGCGGCTCGAGCCGATGACGTTCAGCGCCGCGCGGCACGAGCAGCGCCGGACCGATCCCGCCTTCCGGGCCCTCTTCGACTGGGACCTGCCCACGATGCGCCGGCTCTACGTCGCCGGGCCGGCCGCGCTGCAGGCGTTCGTCGGCGACGGCCCGCTGCTCACCGACGACCGGCCGATCATCGAGTACTTCCTGTCGGTGCCGACGCCCAATCCCGACGTCGATCTGAGGCCGCTGAAAGGCGCGTTCGAGGACGTGCTGCGCCCCTGAGGCTCGCGGCGCTCCGGGGCGGGCTCAGCAGGCCCAGAGCTGGACGATCGCCAGCAGCGACGCGCCCACCGCCACCTTCAGCCACACCGGCAGCTTCGCCGGCGGCGTGTGGCCGTACAGCGCCGGCGGCTCGTCGCCGTCGTCGACCGCCGGGCGCAGCCGCGTCGACGCGCGGGCACCGGCATCGGCATAGGGGTCGTTGAGGGTGGCGTGGGATGACGGCGGCAGCGGCGCGGACGGAGCCGGGGCCGGCCCCTGGGCGGACACCGGCGACGAGGGGGGGGGTTGACGACGGGCCGGCAGCGTCGACGCGAACCGCGACAGATCCTGCAGCTCGTCGGCGCACATCGCGCACAGCAGCAGATGGGCCTCGACCCACTCGAGGTCCACTGCACCGAGCGTGCCTTCCAGGGCGCCGCGCAGGTGCTCGAAGGCAAGGTGCGGCGTCTCGACGCGCGCCTCGGGCGTCGCCAGCGCCCGGCCGAACGCCTCGGCCCCGAATGACGCGTCGGACTCGCGGGCCAACGCCGCCCGGCATGACGCGCACGTCTCGAGATGGTCGTCGGTGGCGACCAGGGTGGAGGGATGCAGCGCCCCGCGCACGTAGGCGCGCACCTGGTCGATCGACAGGTGCTCGGTGCCCGTCATTCGGCGGGCTCCGCGCTCATGTGACGCAGCAGCCGCGAGCGCGCGGCCGTGCGCGCGTTCAGGACCTGCATGCCGGTGAGCCCCAGGCGCCGGCCGATCGCGCGGTCGTCCCACGGCAGATGCGCCCAGATGGCGGCGGTCTCGTCGGGCTTCATCGCCAGCGCCTCGGCCACGAGCCGCAAGGGCGTGACGCCGGCGCAGTGGAACACCGGCAGCAGCGCCGCGCCGTGATGGTCGCGCAGGCTCAGCAGCAGGGCCGCCCGCATGTGCGCGGGCATGTCGATCAGCTCGCGCCAGGCGCGATCGAGGTAGCGCCGCGCCACGGCCAGGTGGTCGACGCCCACCCCGGCGTCGAGCACCGCCAGCTCGGGCTCGTCGCCCTCGGGGCTCGCGTCGACGTGGATGCCGCCGTCGGTGGCGCCGGTGATGTCGAGCAGCACGCTGGCGGCGACGCCGGCCTCGATCGGCTGGCCGGTCAATTCGAGCAGGCGCACGATCGTCGGGGTGAGCGCGGCGCCGTCGACCGCGGCGTGATTGCGGCCCCACCATTCCTTCGGCCGTCCGGCCCACGGATACGGCGACTCGGCGGCCACGCGGTCGGTCCACGACGGCAGGCCCACCACGGTCTGGCCCTTCGGCGTCGTCCAGCCCAGCACGCCGACCCCGCGCGTGGCGAGCAGGCGGATCCGGTTGGCCACGCGGGCGTGCAACGGGCGCGTGCGGCGCAAGTAGTCGCGGCACATGCCCTCGGCGCTGGCGCGCGCAAACGCGTCGAGATCGGCGATCGGCACCGTGCGCTCGCCGCGCTGCACGGCGCGCAGCAGCGACGACAGGCGATCGCGGCACATGGTCGTGACGTCGGCGCGGTCGGCCGAGGTCAGGTGCGCGAGTTGCGTGGAGGTGGCGGCGCGCACCGCCGGATCGATCGTGCGCAGCGCCAGCGCCGACAGCCGCTCGGCCGCGCGCGGGCTGGCATCGCCGATGAGCGCCTTCAAGCGCGGGTCCCAGTCCTGCTGCAGCGCGTCGACGCCCACGGCGTCGAGACTATCACGCGAGGCGCTGCGATAGACTCACGCCGGTGATCACTGCGTCAGGAGATCGCGCGTCGACGGCGCTCGGCACGCTCGCTGGCGCCGCCATCGGCGCCGCGTTCTTCGCGTGGATCGCCGGTGCCCGCCTGCTCACGCCCACCGAGATCGGCTGGCTGATGACCGGCGACTGGGTGCCGCACTACTTCGGCTGGCACTACTTCCGCGTCGAGCCGTGGC
>CADEDM010000174.1 GCA_902826065.1 uncultured Acidobacteriota bacterium
CACACGGTGCGGATCGCCCGCGACGCCATCGAGGCGAAGGCCTGCAAGATCATCAACGTGAAGCCCGGCCGCGTCGGCGGCCACGCCGAGTCGATCGCGCTCCACGACCTGTGCCAGGCGCACGGCATCCCGGTGTGGCACGGCGGCATGCTGGAATCCGGCATCGGCCGCGCCCACAACATCCACCTCGCCAGCCTGCCCAATTTCACGCTGCCGGGTGACATCGCCGCCAGCAAGCGCTACTACGTGCCCGATCTCATCGAGCCGGGCATCGAGGTGGCCGCCGACGGCACGATCCCCGTGCCTACCGGGCCGGGCATCGGCGTCACCATCGTCGAAGAGCGCGTCCACGCCGCGACATTGCGGCAGGTGACGCTCGACGCCTCCAACATCCAGGCGCACTGAGCCACTGATGCGGCCCGCCAGCCACGACGCCGCCCCCACCGCCCGGTCCCCGCGCGATTGCCGGCGCCGGTGCTCGACGGGCGTGACGGCGATACTGGCGGCGATGGTGGCCGGCGCCTGCGCCACGGCGCCGCCACCCGTGGTGGCGCCTGCACCGCCCACTTTCACCGACAAGATGAGCGCGATCCTGCACCTGGAGGATCGCCGCGTCCTGAGCGACGCCAGCGTCACACCGGCGACCGTCAGCGCCCTGCCGGCGTTGCTCACCGACAGCGAAGGTCGCGTGCGGCGCCGCGCCGCACTGGCGGCCGGCCGCGTCGGACTGCCCGAGGCCGTTGCGCCGCTCACCGACCTCGTGGCGAAAGACACCGAGCCCGAGGTGCGGACGATGGCGGCGTTCGCGCTGGGGCTCATCGGCGATGCCTCGGCCGCGCCGGCGCTGTTGTCCGCGCTCGGCGATGCCGACGCGCGCGTCCAGGGCCGGGCCGCGGAAGCGCTGGGGCTGATTGGCCACGCTGCCGGTGCCGGCTCCATCGCCGGCATGGTCGCCGCCCACATGAAGGCGGGCGCGATCGGCGCCGTCGCCAGCGACGACGAGTCCGTGCCGGCCGCCACACCTGCCGTCGATGCGGTGCGTCTGGGCGTCCTGGCGCTGGTGCGCCTGCAGGCGATCACCGAGCTGCGTGCCGTGGCCCTCGGTCCCGACGGCCAGCCGCTCAGCGACTGGTGGCCGTTCGCGTTCGCTTTCCAGCGGCTCGGCAAGCCCGAAGGACAAGCGCCGCTTCGTGCCTACCTCACGCGGGGCGGCGCCACGACGCGCGCGTTCGCGGTGCGTGGCCTCGGCGGCTTGAAGGACGCCGACTCCCGCCCGGCCATCGAGGCGCTGGTCGCGGACGACAGGCAGCCGCTGGGCGTTCGCGTCCAGGCGATTCGCGCCCTGGCGGCCATCGGCGATGCGCGGTCGGCGCCGGTGCTGCTGAAGCTCGTGCCCAGGGCCACGCCGAACGTGCTGCGCCTCGAGGCCGTGGCGGCCTTCGGCGCCGTGGCGACCCCGGCGGCGGCGGAGCCGTTGGTCGATCTGCTCGAGGACGACTGGCCTTCGTTGCGCGCTGCGGCGCAGGCGGCGCTGGCGAAGGCGGATCCCGAGACGTTCATGACGGTGCTGTCTGGGCTCGACGTCGACCGCGAGTGGCGCGTGCGGGCGGCGCTGGCGTCCACGCTGGGCACGCTCGGCCGTGAGGTGGCGGCGCTGCGCCTCGATCAGCTCGCGCGTGATGCCGATGTCAAGGTGCGGGCCGCGGCGTTGACGTCATTGGCCACGTTGAAGGCGCCATCGGCGGCGGCGCACCTGACGGCTGGCCTCACCCACGCCGATCCGGTCGTGCGCCTGGCGGCGGCGCGGGGCCTCGGCGAGCTCAAGTCCGCGGAGGCCGCCCCGGCGCTCGCGAAGGCCTACGAGGCCTCGGCGGCCGACACCACCTACGTGGCCCGTGCGGCCATCCTCGCCGCGCTGGTGGCCGTGGATCCCGCGGCGGCGACGCCGCTGGTGCGCGCGGCGCTGGCCGATCGTGAGTGGGCCGTGCGCGTACGCGCCGCCGCGCTGCTGAAGACGATCGATCCGGCGTCGCCGGCTGGCCCCGAACGGCCGGCACCCGCGCCGGTGGAGCCCGCCGTCGATCGCACCGCGCCGCTGCTTGCCCCGGCCTACTCGCCGGAGGCCTACGTCCAGACCTCGCGCGGCGAGTTCCGCATCGAGCTGGCTGTGCTCGATGCGCCGCGCACGGTGGCGAGCTTCCTGGCGCTGGTCGAGCGCGGGTTCTTCGACGGGATCGCCTGGCACCGCATCGTGCCCGACTTCGTCGCCCAGGGCGGCGACCCGCGTGGGGACGGCGAGGGCGGGCCCGGCTACACGCTGCGGGACGAACTCAACCCGCGGCCCTACGTGCGCGGCGCCGTGGGCATGGCCCTCGACTGGAAGGACACCAGCGGCAGCCAGTTCTTCGTGGCCCTCTCGCCGCAGCCGCACCTCGATGCGCGCTACACCGCCTTCGGCCGCGTCGTCGCCGGCATGGACGTGGTCGATGCGCTCGAGCCGTTCGACCGCATCGTGTCGGTCCGCGTGTGGGACGGCGTGCGCTGGATCGGCGCGGCGCCGAAGTAGCGCACGCATCGCACGCAGGCGGGCGCGCGACGCACTCCGTACAAGAAAAAAGGGGGCACTCGGTGCCCCCTGGATATTCCAGTCGCGAAGAACGCGACTACCGCTTCTTGGCGGTCTTCTTGGCGGCCTTCTTCGCGGCCTTCTTTGCCTTCTTAGCCATGTGATATCCCCCCCTTCAAGGTGGATTCTTCGAATTCGTGGTGTGAGGAAAGACGGGGCAGTTTTTCGCAAACCGCCCCGAAGGCCACGACGGCCTACTTCTTCTTCGCGGTCTTCTTGGCCGCCTTCTTGGCCGCCTTCTTTGCCTTCTTCGCCATTGTTCCTCCTAAGGGGCCTGACTCTGCCGGATGGCAGCCACCACCTTCGTTACTACCGGTGGCCTGAGTAGGTATCCCTCATACCAGATGTAGATTATGGATGAGAAAAACGCGATGTCAAGCACAAATCACCAGCGCGTGTCAAAAGGATCATCGGCAGATCGCCCTTCAACCCACGCCTGAAGCGCGCGATGTTGTCAACTACACGGATCGGCACACCGACCACGCGACTCGGCGCGCCTCGATCGCGATGGGCGCGCGTCAGAACGCGCTCGTGCGCAGCTTCTGCCTGGCGGAGTGGCGCTCGATCGCGAGCGCGATGAGGCGATCGATCAGCACCGGGTACGCGACGCCGCTCGCGTCCCACAACTTCGAGAACATGCTGATCGTCGTGAAGCCCGGCATGGTGTTGATCTCGTTGAGGGCGAGGGTGCCGGTGGAGCGTGACAGCAGGAAGTCGACGCGGGCGAGACCGGCGCCGTCGATGGCGCGGAAGGCGTGCAGCGCCAGCGTCTGCACGCGCGCCACCATCGTGGCGTCGAGGTCGGCCGGGACGATCGTCTGCGACGCGCTGTCGAGGTACTTGGCCTCGTAGTCGTAGAACTCGCGCGACGGAATGACCTCGCCGGGCAGTGAAGCCTCGGGCTCGTCGTTGCCCAGCACCGCACACTCGATCTCGCGCGCCTCGGGCACCGCCGCTTCGACCACGGCCTTGCGGTCGAACGCGAACGCGGTCGCGAGCGCCGGGGCGAGGGCGTTCGCGCTCTTCACCTTCGAGATCCCCACGCTCGATCCCAGGTTCGCCGGCTTGACGAAGAGCGGCAGGCCCAGCGCCTCGAGCCGCGCCCGCTGGGCGTCGGGCGTCTTGGTCCACTCGAAGTCGGTCACGACTTCATAGGGCGCTTGCGGCAGGCCGTGCGCGGCGAAGAGCGCTTTCATCGCCGCCTTGTCCATGCCGGCGGCCGAGGCCAGCACGCCCGAGCCGACGTACGCGACCGAGGCCAGCTCCAGCAGGCCCTGCACCGTGCCGTCCTCCCCGTAGGGACCGTGCAGCACGGGGAAGACCACGTCGAGCCCGAGGCCAGTGACGACCGCCCCTTCGGGCTCCCCCGAGTCCTCCGCCGGCCGGCGTTCGATCGTGACCAGCGTGTCCTCGCCCGGGTGCGACACCATCAGCGTGTCGCGTCCGGCGCGCGGGGCGCGCGCCGACGTCAGGCGCGCCTGATCGATGACCTCCGACGCCGAGAGCGCCGTGGGCGCCTTGTCGGGCAGCACCCAGCGGCCGTCCTTCTCGATGCGGATCGGCACCGCTTCATAGCGCGTGCGATCGAGATGCTTGAAGATGGCGGCCGCCGATGCGATCGACACCTCGTGTTCTCCCGACCGGCCCCCGTAGATGACGCCGACGCGCAGCTTCTTCACGAGGGGATAATAGCAAGCGGCCGATGGCCTTCACCTTCGCTCTCACGCACACCGACGGCGCGGCCCGCGCCGGCGTCGTCACGACGCCGCACGGCGTCATCGAGACGCCGGCGTTCATGCCCGTCGGCACGCAGGGGGCGGTGAAGGCGCTGACGCCGGCGTTGCTCGAGGAGGCCGGCGCCCAGGTCATCCTCGGCAACACCTATCACCTGTGGCTGCGGCCCGGCGCCCAGCTGATCGCCCGGCGCGGCGGCCTGCACCGCTTCAACGGCTGGCCGCGCGCCATCCTGACCGACAGCGGCGGCTTCCAGGTGTTCAGCCTCGCCGAGCGCCGCACCATCGACGACGACGGCGTCTCGTTCCGTTCGCACCTCGACGGCAGCGCGCACCGCCTGACGCCCGAGGTCGCCGTGGACATCCAGGCGTGCCTCGGCAGCGACATCGCCATGGTGCTGGACGAGTGCCCGCCCCACCCGTCGCCGAAGGAGGTGCTGGCCCGATCGCTTGCCCTCACGACGCGCTGGGCCGACCGGTGCCGGCGCCGGCTCGAGGAGCTGCGCGACGGCGCGCGCATCGACGGACTCGCGCCGACCAACCCCGGGCAGGTGCAGTTCGGCATCGTGCAGGGCGGCGTGTTCCCCGACCTGCGCCGCGAGAGCGCGGAGGCGCTCGTCGCGCTCGACTTCGCCGGTTACGCCATCGGCGGGCTCAGCGTCGGCGAGCCCAACGAGGTGATGTACGAGGTCGTGGGCGGCGTGGCGCCGGTGCTGCCGCCGGCGAAGCCGCGCTACCTGATGGGCGTCGGCACGCCGGCCGACCTGGTCGAGGCCGTGGCACGGGGCATCGACATGTTCGATTGCGTGATGCCGACCCGCAACGCGCGCAACGGCCAGCTGTTCACCCGCGTCGGCCCGCTGAACATCAAGAACGCACGCTTCGCCGAGGACGACGCGCCACCGGATCCCGAGTGCGGCTGCTACACGTGCCGCCACTTCTCACGCGCCTACCTCCGGCATCTCTACGTCGCCGGCGAGATCACCGGCAGCATCCTGAACAGCGTCCACAACGTGGCGTTCTACCTTGACACCATGCGGCGGATTCGACACGCTATCTCGCTCGGGACGTTCGCGCCGTTCCACCGCGCCTTCCTGCGCGATCTCGACCAGCGCGCCTTCGCCTCATGACCGCACTGCTGTCCGCGTTGCCCGGTTCGCTCGTCGCCCTCGGGGCGCCGCCGTCACAGGGCTCCAGCCCGCTCGTCACGTTCATCCCGTTCGTGCTGGTGCTGGCGATCTTCTACTTCATCATCCTGCTGCCGATGAAGAAGCGGCAGAAGAAGGTGGACGAGTTCCTGGGCGGCCTCAAGTCGGGCGACCGCGTGGTGACGAGCGGCGGCCTCTACGGCACGATCGCCAAGCTGGACACCGAGTCGGTGCACCTCCAGGTCGCCCCGAACGTGCGGGTGGAAGTGGCGCGCAGCGCCATCGCCGGCTACCAGGGGCAGGCGCCCGTGGCGGCCGACAACTGAGGCCCAGTCTCACCCCGAGACGCCGGCGGCCCGGCGGGCCCGCCGCCCGATAGAGCCCCTTTCTCCGGGGCCACCCTGGCCTTCTGCCTCGACCTTGGGTCCTGCCGGGCACATAATGGATAATTCGGCGGCCCCTGGGGGGCCGGGTCTGGGTGCGCGCCATCCGGACCGACGGGCGCCCGTCGGACGGCACGACCACCGGCGACGCCCCTGACGGACGACGGCACAACATGTCCAAGACCATGCAATGGAAGCTGCTGACGATCGTGGCGGTCGTCGGCCTCGCGATCTGGGCCTTCATGCCCCCCCAGGAGAAAGTGCGGCTGGGTCTCGACCTGAAGGGCGGCGTGCACCTCGTGATGCGGGTGCAGACCGACGACGCGCTGCGCGTCGAAGCGGAGGGCTCGGCCGACCGGCTGCGCGAGACGCTTCGGACCCAGGCCATCGGCGTCACCGGCATCACGGTCGCGGCGCCGGGCGAGTTCCGTGTCACCGGCGTGCCGTCGGCCCAGGACTCGCAGTTCCGCCAGGCGACCGTCGATCTCGACGTCAACTACGATCGCGCGCAGTCGGGCAGCGACTACACCTTCCGCCTCAAGCCGAACGTGGTCAGCGTGCTGCGCGAGGAAACGGTGAACCAGGCGTTGCAGACGATCGAGCGCCGCGTCAACGAGCTCGGCGTCGCGGAACCGATCGTCGCCCGCCACAGCGCCGCCGACCAGATCCTCGTGCAGATGCCCGGCGTCACCGAGGTCAATCGCGCCAAAGAGGTCATCCGCTCGACCGCGCTGCTGGAACTGAAACTGGTGGAACAGGGGCCGTTCCCTGACGAGGCGTCGGCGCGTCAGGCCTTTGCCGGCAACGTGCCGCCCGACATCCAGATCCTGCCCGGCAACAGCGAAGGCACGCCGGGGGCGCCGCCGTCCACCGTGTACTACGCGCTGCGACGGGTCGCCGGCGTGACCGGCCGTGACCTGCGCACCGCCCGGCCGAGCCTCGACCAGAACAACCGGCCGGCGGTCAGCTTCTCGCTGAATCCCGAGGGTGCCAACAAGTTCGGCACCTTCACGCAGGCCAACATCAATCGCCTGCTGGCGGTGGTCCTCGACGGCCGGGTGAACACCGTGGCGACGATTCAGGGACGCATCGACAGCGAGGGCCAGATCACCGGCAACTTCAGTCAGCAGGACGCGATGGATCGCGCCCTGGTGCTGCGTTCGGGCGCGCTGCCGGCGTCGCTGACCTACCTCGAGGAACGCACGGTCGGCCCGTCGCTGGGGGCCGACTCGGTGCGTGCCGGCGTCTACGCCTCGGCTGGCGGTCTGGCGTTCGTCCTGCTGTTCATGCTGGTCTACTACAAGCTGGCCGGTTTCAACGCGTTCGTGTCGATCTCGGTGAACCTGATCCTGCTGCTCGGCATGATGGCCTACGCCGGCGCGGTGATGACCCTGCCCGGCATCGCCGGCTTCATCCTCACGATCGGCATGGGCGTCGACTCGAACGTGCTGATCTTCGAGCGCATCAAGGAAGAGCTCGCCGCCGGCAAGAGCCCGAAGACGGCCGTCGCCGCCGGCTTCGACCGGGTGTTCTGGACCATCGTCGACACCCACGTCGCCTCGCTGATCGCCGCCGCGTTCCTGTTCCAGTTCGGCACCGGCCCGATTCGCGGCTTCGCCACGACGCTCACGATCGGCCTGCTGTCGAACGTCTTCACCGCCGTCTTCGTCTCGCGCGCCATGTTCGAACTGTTCCTGTCCCGCCGCGAGCAGCCGGCGACGTTGAGCATCTGACCCCATGCGACTCTTCGAGAACACCAACTACGACTTCATCAAGTGGCGCTGGCACGCGCTGATCGCCTCCGCGCTGGTGATCCTGGCCGGCGCCGGCTTCATGATCAGCCGCGGCGGCATGCCGCTGGGCATCGACTTCACCGGCGGCACCATCGTCGTCGCGAAGTTCGAGCAGCCGGTCGACGACGACCGCGTCCGTACGGCGCTCGACCAGGTGCCGGGTGAGAAGGTCATCCAGAGCTACGGCGACCCGGCCGACAACGCCAAACTGATCCGCCTGCCGGAGCTGGCGACGGAAGACGGGGCCAGCCTCGAACAGGGAGCGCTGGCCGTGGTGGCGGCACTCAAGGCCGCGGGCCTGCCGACGTTCGAACTCCTGTCGCAGGAAATCGTCGGCCCGGTCATCGGCCGCGAACTCCAGCTCAAGGGCATCTACGCGACCATCGCCTCGATCGTCGGCATCGCGATCTACATCGCCTTCCGCTTCCGGCCGGCCTTCGCCGTCGGCGCCATCGTCGCCACGCTGCACGACGTGCTGGTCACGCTGGCGTTCCTGGCCTTCTTCGGCTACGACCTGTCGCTCAACATCGTCGCAGCGTTGCTCACCATCACCGGCTACTCGGTGAACGACACCATCGTCATCTTCGATCGCGTGCGCGAGAACATGCGCGCGGCGCGGCGCGAGCCGCTCGAGAAGGTCGTCAACACGGCCGTCAACCAGACGCTGGGCCGCACCATCATCACGGCCGGCACGACCTTCCTGTCGGTGCTGGCGCTCTTCCTCTTCGGCGGGGAAGTGCTGCACGGCTTCGCCTTCACGATGCTGGTCGGTATCATCAGCGGCACCTACTCCACCGTCTTCATCGCCGCCGCCATCGCGATCATCCTGGGCAACCGCCAGGGCGTGCGGGCCTCCGCCGCGGCGCCCGCCGGAACCGCGAAGGTCAAGGCCGCCACGGCGCGGCGGTCGTAGCGCACCCCGGGGTCCGATCGGGTCCGTGAATCTGCTGATCGCCGCGCTGCTCGGCGTCGTGCAGGGGCTCACCGAGTTCCTGCCGGTGTCGTCCACGGCACACCTGCTCGTCGGCGCGCGTCTACTCGGGTTCCAGGATCCGAACAGCGTCTTCACCGAGATGATCCAGCTCGGGTCGATCTTCGCGATCGTGTGGCTGTACCGCGCCCGGGTCGTCGCGGTCGTGACGGGGCTGCCGTCGCAGCCCGAGGCCCGCCGGTTCGCCGCGCTGATCGTGGTCGGCGTGCTGCCCGCCCTCGCCGCCGGCGCCCTGCTGTCGGACTTCGTCGAGACCGTGCTCCACAAGAGCGTCGCGACCATCGGCACGGCGTTCGTCCTCGGCGGCCTGGTGATGCTCTGGCTCGACCGCCGGACCGCCGGCGCCACCACCACCCGCGTGGACGAAACGACCGTGCGCCAGGCCGCGGGCATCGGCCTGTGCCAGATGCTGGCCCTGGTGCCGGGAGTGTCGCGCTCGGGCGCCACCATCGCCGGCGGGCTCGTGATGGGCCTCGACCGCGCCACCGCCGCCGAGTTCTCGTTCTTCCTCGCCATGCCGACGCTCGCGGCGAGCTTCGCCCACAGCCTGCTGCAGGTGCGGCATCAGATAACGGCCGATCGCACCGCCGAGCTCGTGGTCGGGTTCGTGATGGCGTTCCTGGCGTCGCTGGTCGTGGTGCGGCCGTTCCTGGCCGTCGTCCGTCGCGTCGGCTTCACGCCCTTTGCCTGGTACCGCATCGTGGTGGGGGCGGCCCTGCTGGTGGCCGCCGGCGCGGGGTGGCTGTGATGTCGTGGCTGCGGCGCAGCTTCATCACCGGCTTCTTCGTGACGGTGCCACTCGTGGTCACGGTCGCGGCGCTGGTCTGGGCCTTCCGTTTCGTCGATGGCTTCGCGACACCGATCGCGGAGCGCACGCTCGGGCGTACCGTGCCCGGCCTCGGCGTCGGTCTGATGGCCCTGACCGTGCTCGCGGCGGGGGCCCTCGCCACGAACGTCTTCGGCCGCCGGCTCCTGATGCGGGCCGAGGGGTGGCTGCTGCGCATTCCCGTGTTCAAGACCGTCTACGCGCCGGTGCGACAGCTCATCGCGGCGTTCAATCCCGACAACGAGGCCGGCTTCAAGCGCGTGGTCCTGGTCGACGATCCCGCCCGGGGCCTGCTCCTCGGCTTCCTTACGCGCGAGTTCACCCTCGACCGCGGCGCCGGGAAGGAAGCCTTTGTGGCCGTCTACGTCCCGACCAATCACCTCTATCTGGGTGACATCGTCGCCTTCCCCGGCAGCCGCGTGCACTACCCCGATCTCTCCGTCGAGGACGGCATCCGGATCTTCCTGACCGGGGGCATGGCGCTGCCCCCCGAAGTTCGCAGTGGCGATCGGCCGCGCCAAGTGTAGGATGTTCTGCTGCAGGCACGGCGGCGCCTCGACACCGAGAGGCGGCCGCGCGCCCAGTCCCGAGGAGCTGAGAGCACACCGTATGACGAATGCGATGCGATTCTTGAGGAACCGACGCTGTCAGGCCGTTCTGGCGGCGCTGGCCGTGATCGTGGCGTTGGCCGGCCCGCTCGCCGGCGCGGCCCTGGCGGCCCAGCCGGCCGCGGAGGCCGACCACACGACGCACCGGCCGGGCGGCGAGGTCAACATCCAGCTCCCGGATCTCGACACCGGCGACTTCCTGGGCATGACCGGCCACGAGATCCTGATGAGCGGCCTGGTGGTGTGCGTCCTCGGCCTGCTCTTCGGCGCCTGGACCTACAACGCCGTCAAGAACCTGCCGGTCCACGAGTCGATGGCCGACGTCTCTGCCCTGATCTACGAGACGTGCAAGGCCTACCTGGTGCAGCAGGGCAAGTTCCTGCTGATCCTCGAGGTGTTCATCGGCACGGTGATGGTGGCCTACTTCTGGCTGACCGGGCTCGAGGCCTCGCGCATCGTGATCGTGCTGATTTTCAGCCTGATCGGCATCGGCGGCAGCTACGGCGTGGCGTGGTACGGCATCCGGATCAACACGCTGGCCAATTCGCGCACCGCCTTCGCCAGCCTGCGCGGCCACGCCTTCCCGGTGTGCGACATCCCGCTGCGCTCGGGCATGAGCGTCGGCATGATGCTGATCTCGGTCGAGCTGCTGTTCATGCTCGCCATCCTGCTCTTCATTCCCGGTGAGTACGCCGGCGTCTGCTTCCTCGGCTTCGCCATCGGCGAGTCGCTCGGCGCCGCCG
>CADEDM010000175.1 GCA_902826065.1 uncultured Acidobacteriota bacterium
ACCGTGGGCTTCTTGTCGAGCATCGCGTTGACCTCGCGCACCAGGCGTTCGGCCTTCGCGCGCGGGTCGGTCAGTGGGCCGACGATGCGGCGCGCCTGCTCGACGATCTCGGGGTCGTCGCTTTCGATGAAGGTCTCGGGGCCGAGATAGCGCGCACGCTCGGGATCGGCGGGACCGGCGGTGAGCGTCCGCGGATCGATGACCTCGAGGCGGCGGCCGTCGAAGGTCTGGGTCGTGCCGGTGAGGTCGAACGCCGACAGGTCGGCGCCCGAGAGGTCGATCGACAGCCGTACCACATCGGTCGGCTCGGTGACCGGCACCCGCAGCGTCGGCACGATGGCGGCGGCTTGCAGCATGTCCTGGCGCACGCGGGCCGAGACGGCGAGTTGCTGCGCCTGCTCCTGCGTCTCGCGCACCGACATCAGGCCCATCGGGCTCTCTTCGCGGACGATCGCCCCGGTGTCGGTGATCCACGCCGTGGTCGTGAGGCCGGCGTAGGCGAGGTCGACCTTGAACGCCGGCAGCGGCCGTCCGCCGGTGACCACGACCTCGCGGTCGTGCACGCGCACGGTCACTGGCTGGTTCGCCAGTGTCGCCGGGTCGAACACCATGAGCTGGTGCGTGGTCCCGGCGGTGAGTCCCTCGGCGGCGAGGCGGCGCGCCATGTTGAGCATCAGCGCCGGCGGCTCCTTCAGCGTGCGCGTCTCAGTGCGTTCGCTGCCGGCGCTGCGGATGGTGATGCGCAGGGTGAGATCGTCCACGGTGCCCGAGAGCGACAGCGGTCCGGTGCCGGGGTCGAGCGAGAAGTCGAACGAGCGGAGCGCGAACGCGCGGTCGACACGCGCCGTGGTGCGGATGACGGCGGGCGTGGTGGCGCCGAGCAGCGACATCTGCAGACGCCCGTCCTCCTGCAGCTCGTAGCCGTCGTCGACCGGCACGACCTGGCTCACGGTGAAGCCCACCTTCTCGCCGCGGTAGTAGACGCCGCGCCAGTCGGACTCGGTGCCATAGCGTGCAAGGTCCGCGGCGAGGCTGGCGGGCGAGGCCTGCAGATACGAGCGCTGCAGCAGCACGACCATGCTCACGCCCCAGGCGGCGAGCACCAGGTACGACAGCGGACGCGTCGCCCGGCGATGCAGGGCAACGAGCCGAAGGCGCGCGCGACCACCAGCCACGCCGGATCTATCGGCGGCAGCGCGGCGTGGCGTTACTTCGCGGCGCGGGCGGCCTGCCAGCGGGTGATGGTGCCGCCGAACCTGAACGCCGCCAGCCGGCGCAGGAACTCGAACATCGTCGTCGCCCGCACGTTGGACGCGCCGGTCTCCCGCATGCGCGAGAAGGCGTTCATCTCGATCACCTTCACGCCCAGGTAGCGCGCCTTGATCATGATCTCCGCGTCGAGCAGCCAGTCCTTCGACTCGAGCTTCATCTCGTCGATGATCGCCCGCGGGATGACCTTGGGGCTGCCGTTGACGTCCAGCGTCCCGAGGCCCGGCCACAGCATCGCCATGCCGACGTTGTAGACCACCGACACGAACCAGCGCTTCGGGCCTTCGAGACGGAAGCGGCGCCGCACCTTGCCCACGACCGGCTGGGAGGCGCGACTGACCGCTTCGAAGACCTTGACGACGTCCTCGGCGTCGACCTGCCCATCAGCGGGAATGATGCCGACGATTGGCGCCGTGCACCGCGGCACCGCTGCCAGCACGCCCCAGCCGTAGCCCTGGTTCACCTCGACGCGATGGGGCACGATCGGCAGTCCGCGCGCGGCCAGCGCCGCGATCGCCGCGCCGGTGCCATCGCTCGAGCCGTTGTCGCACATCACGAGTTCGAGGTCGTAGCCGGCCTGTCGGAACGCGTGCACCATCCGCGGCACGGTGTAGGCGATCGACGCCTCCTCGTTGTAGCACGGCATGATGAAGGAGACATCGGGACGGGCGCTCACGATTCGATCCGCTCCTCAGTGTCGCGTCGACGGCGACGGCGTGCCGTCGTCGAGCACGCGGCGCAGGCTGCGCGCGAACATCGTGCGGGTGAACTTGCCGAGGCCCGCCGGGTGTTCGCCGAACGTGTCGACCTTGGCGATCACCTCGTCACGGACGTCATCGGGCGCCGCACCGGTGAACACCGTCGACGACGGCAGCGCGTAGGCCGCCAGCCGTTGCGCGTAGCCATCGCGGGCCCACGCCCGGACGTCGAACGCCGTGGTCCACGACACCCGCGCCAGGAGTGACTGCCGGAAGGGCACGCCGAGCAGGACGGCACGCAGGTAGCCGAAGACGGCGTCGCGCTGGTCGGCCGGGGCATCGGCGTCGAGCGTGTCCTCGACGACCGCCTCGAGGAAGGTCACGCAGTCGTCGGTCCGGTAGAAGCGGCCCAGCATCGAGTACTTGCTGAGCAGGTTGCCGCCGATCGATCCGTCGAGCAGCCCGGCGTAGTGGGCGTCGGCCCAGGCCACGCACGCCTCGCGCGTCGGGTGCAGCTCGTCCTGGCTCTCGCGCAGGAACTCGTCGACGAGGGCGCGCAGGCCCTCGGGCGCCGTCGGCAGCAGCCGCTGCATCGCCTGCAGCAGCCGGAAGGCCTTGACGCCGTGTTCGGCGGCGAACCGGAAGGCCTCTTCGAAATTGCCTTCGTAGTAGAAGACGGTCAGCAGCAGGTGCAGCACCCGGGTCTCGAGGTACTGCTCGAAGCTGAAGGTCGGGGTCTCGACCACCACCTCCTCGACCTCGATCACCGGCTCACCGGTGTAGTTGCCGAAGTTGCGGGCGACGACCCGCCAGCGGCTGACCAGGCCGAAGCGCTCGCGGCTGTCGGGGTTGGAGAGCTCGGCGCCGTGCAGCAGCATCAGCTGGTGCGCCGACACGCGCTTGGCGCCGGCATCGAGCAGTCGCTCCATCGCGTCGAGGATGCTCTGCTGGGTCTCGCCCGGGAGGCAGAGGATCAGCTCGCCGTACGACTGCATCCCCATCCGATGCAGCTCGTCCTGCAGTTGCTGGTAGGTGTCGAGCTTGATGTTGGAGCGCTTGATGTTGGCGAGCACGACGGGGTTCATCGACTGCACCGCCGACGTCATCGGCAGGGCGCCCTTCACCTTGCGCATGACGCGGATGATGCGCTCGCCGTTGTTCTTGCCGGTCGTGGTGCGGATGTAGCGCGGCCAGCCATGGCGGTCCTGCAGCCAGCCCATGTAGTCGGCCAGTTCCTCGTCGCGCGGGTACATGCCGAAGTTGTCGTCGGCGAAGCAAAGCGTCGTGTTCGGCGCGACGTGGGCGATCAGATGGTCGAGGTCGGCCTTCACGTTGTCGATCGAGTGCGCGTAGACGCGGCTGTTCCCGGTGACGCCGGAGTTGCAGAACGCGCACGTGAACGGACAGCCGCGGGCGATCTGGAGCAGCGGGAAGTAGCCGGTGGCGTAGAACGGGTCCATCCACCCCTGGAGATACGGCGAGGGAATCTCGTCGAGATCCGTGATGCGGTCGATCGGCGCGCCCTTGACGAAGGCGTCGGTCCGGCGATCGATCCAGGTGTTGGCCGGCAACGGCTCGTCGAAGACGCCCTCGAGGCGGCGGCCGACGTCGATGTACCGCTCGACGAGCCGGGCGAACGCCCGCTCGCCCTCGTAGGTCGGCCCATCGACGTAGCTGTCGATGGCCGGCTGCGATCGGAGGAACTCTTCCTGGACCGGCTCGGTGAGCGGCCAGTTCGGCCCGCCGAAGACGGTGAGGGTCTGCGGCGACCTCGCCTTGGCGTACTCCGCGAAGTGATACGACAGCCGCTCGTTCCAGGCGTAGCTCGAGAACCCCATGAGGTCCGGCGGCTGCTCGTCGAGGGCGGCTTTCAGGTCTTGCGGCTCACGGAAGATGCGAACGGACAGCGGGGCCCTGGTGACGTGCGCCGAGACGTAGCTCGCGATGTTGGCCACGCCGAGGGGGTACACGTCGGAACTTCTGGTCAGGATGTTGTGCCCCAGATCTGCGAGGTAGATCGAGACGGTTCCAGCCATGGTGTGTGACGCTGCGGCCCAGCCGCGCTCCGGAATGGAGCGCCGGTCCAGACGGGCCGTGGGGATTATCGGTCAGTCGCTGTCCGGCCGCGCAGGCACCCGACCACCTCGTCCATTTGGCTGGAATGCGGCGGCGGCGCGGACGCCGTCGTGCACGCTGGTGGTCGGCACCCAGTCGAGCCATCGGCGAATTCGACCGATGTTGACCGGGGCATGCGCCATTTCCTCGGCGCGCGTCGGGAGCGCGCCGAAGGCGAAGCGGCCGGGGGCGAGCCCCAGGGCGCGCTCGGCGTCGGCGACGAAGTCCCGCACCGTGTGCAGGCGGCCGGTCGCCAGGTTCACGACCGGCCACGGCGCCGACGGTTGCCCGGCTGCCCGCACCAGCCCCTCCGCGACGTCGCCGACCCAGGTGAAGTCCCGTTGCTGGAGACCATGGGTCATGGGGACGGGGGTCGACGCGGTCCGCGCCGCGAGCACCGTGGGCAGCAGCCGGCCATCGTGCTCGCCGGGGCCATAGACGGTGAAGAGCCGCGCCGTCACCGCCCGCAGCCCGGTCATCGCGGCTGCGGACACGAGCTCGGTCGCGGCCAGCTTCGTGCGGCCGTACACCGTGGTCGGATTGACGACGGTGTCCTCGGCGAGATCGCCGCCGCTGACGCCGTACTCGAGGGCGGACCCGACGTGGACCAGGCGCAGGCCGGGCCAGTCGCCGGCCGCTGCCGTCTCGCGCACCAGCGCGATCACGCGCCGCACGACGTCGACGTTGATGGCGTCAGCCAACGCGGACTCGTTCTCCCGGCGGTCGACGCCGTAGCCGATAAGGTTGAAGGTGACCTCGGGGCGAACGTCGCGGAAGAGGGCGGCGAGGTCGGCATCGTGCAACGCGTCCGCCTCGGCGACGGTGCCCGCGATGCCGTAGGCCGACGCCATGGCGCGCGCCGCCGCGCTGTCGCGCGCCGACATCCAGATCCGCGCGCCTGTCTCACTGGCGGCCCGCGCCACCCAGCGGCCGATGAAGCCGGTGGCGCCGAGCACGAGCACGCGACGATCGCGAAGCGCCGGGGCGGCGCCGCTCACCGGCCGACCTTCGCCGGAATGTCGACGTGGTCGCCTGGCTCCGGGATGAACGGCAATGGCGCGCCGGGCGCAATCGGCCCCGCGGTGATGGTGTAGGCGCCCCCGGTCCGCGACGGGCCGTCGACGATCCACAGCGGCCGATCGGGAAACGCGGCGCGCAGTTCGCCGACCGTGGCATCGTCACGATTCCAGGCGTACAGCGGCACCGGCGCCGTCCAGTCGAGGGGGTTGTAAGTGGCCGCGGCAGCGTAGTCGGGGGCGTTCTTGCCGTTGATCAGCACGAGCACCTTGCCGAACCCGTGGGTGGCCGCGAGCTCGCGCATGTCGGGCGTCATACCGCGGAAATGGAAGTACTTGTCGGCGGCGCGCCACGGCACGAACGTCATGAGCGCGATGCCGCACGCCACCACCGCCATCACGGTGCCCTTGCGCTGGGCCAGGCCGGTAATCGTATCGAACGTGTGGATCCCGCGGGCGCTGAGGGCGATCAGCGTCGGCAGCATCAGGTACCAATAGCGGGCGCCGAAATCGGGCCCGCCGGAGAAGTAGTTGGCGAAGTACGCGGCCCACGTGATGAGCGCCACGGCCGTGAACGCGCGGTCGCCGCGTTCGAACCGTCCGCGCAGCAGGTGCACGAGCAGGAACGCGAGCGACCCGGCGCCCCATCCGAACAACTCGACCTCGGTCGCGGTGAGATTGAGATTGGTGTTGATCAGCCCGTCGATGACGTCGTGACCGGGGCGAGGGTCGAGCCCCCAGCCCATGCCGCGGTTGGCCCCGAACCCGTAGTCGTTGGTGCCGGGCCCGTACTGACGGTCGCTGTACTCCATGATCGGAAAGCGCGAGCCTTGTCCCGTGAAGTGCGCGTTGTACGGCAGGAGCAGGGCCGCAACGGCCATCGCGCCCAGCACCAGGCCGGCCGTGGCCGGCACGCGCAGCCGGCGCGCCCCCAGGCCGAGGGCCGAGAGGCCGAGGGCCGCCGCCGCGATGGCGGCATCGAGCTGACGGACGATCGCCAGGAACCCGAGCGCCGCGCCGGCCAGCCACGCCCACACGGCCTGATCGGTACGTCGTGCACGCTCCACGCCCACCGCGGCCAGCAGCGCCAGCGTCAGCGTGGCGGTCTGCGGCATGAAGCTCATGCCGAGGAAGAGCGGCCACGGCGAGGCCGCCATCAGCAGCACGCCGGCCTGGCGCACCCGACGTCCGTACCACGCCTGCAGCAGCAAGGCCAGAAGCAGCACATTGACGCCGCTGAGCACGGGGTTCACCCAGTGTTCGAGTCCGACGACGGCGCCCACGGCCAGCACGGCCGGCCATCCGGGCGGCACGACGCTGTACCACCCCTGGGGCGACGCGGTCGTGAGATAGGTCTCGAACGCGCGCGACACCGGCGGCACGTCGATGGCCACCGTGCCGTGCGCGAGGTAGCGCGCCTGGAAGAGGTATTGGACCTCGTCGGGCACGTGCGGATGGTTCTGGTAGACGAACCCGTTCAGCGCCAGCGACGCGATGACGACCACCGCGGCGGCGGTCCACTCCAGGACGCCCAGCGCGGCGCCGCGGTCGTCGGTACGATCCGTGAACGAGGCGCGGGACGGCGCCGCGAGTCCCGCGAGCCCGATCGTGGCGGCCTGGAGGGCAGCGAGCAGCGTGCCCGTCACGAGCTCGCGCACGTAGGCGGCGACGTCGCGATTCACGGTGGCGCTCAGGATCGCGATCGCAGCCGCGAACGCGACGAATCGGCCCCAGCCGAACGCGGTGCCGACGCCGCCCGTGGCCCGGGCCAGGCGACCGCCGCTGAGCCATCCGGCAACGACGAGGGCCACCTGTATCGCCAGCACGGCGAGCGCCACGGGATGTTCCGCCAGCCGCGGCCAGTCGAGCGCGTGCTGGTAGCGCACCGGAGGCCCGGCCTCGATCAGCGTGAGGGCCGCCGCCGATCCGATGCCGCCCAGGGCGGCCCAGCCGCCTGTCGCCGCCCACGGCGAGCGCGCGGTCGCGGCCACCAGCGCCGTCGCCGCGAGGCCCGCCAGCCAGAAGCGCGCGCCGGGAACGACGCCGCTGACCTCGAGCGCCGCGGACGCCGTGGCGGCGCCCAGCCCGAGCGCGAGGGCGATGAGCAGGGCGCGGTCGAGGCGTGACATGGCGGGCGCTCGAACTATCGTCTGCTCGCGCACGAAATTGTAGTCTCCCGCCGGGATGGCGCGTGCAGCCTCGGGCAGTGCCGCGGCCCCTGTCTCTGCAGTCACGTGGCTGCGCGCCGATTCCGGGATGGAAGCGGCTTCCGCGTGAGACGTTCCAGCCCCTCCATTCCCGAGTTCGATGGCGCCCGGCCCCGGCGGCCGAGCCGGCCTCGCCGCGCGCGGAAGGCCGTCGCGTCGCCGCCCGCCCACGTCCCGGCCCTGCCGTTCGAGCCGCCGGTCGAGTGGCCGGAGGCGTCGCGTGAGTCGCCCGCGCCACCCACCCTGCCCGCGCTGCCAGCGGCCCTGCCGCGGCGGGTGCCAGCGATCCAGCAGCAGCCGCTCGTCGTCGCCACCGCCGATGCCTCGCTGATGCGGATGCTGATGTTCGCGCTCGACCAGCATCACCTGTCTTACCGGTCGTTCACGTCGGGCTCCGCCGTCCTCGAGGCGCTGCTGGCGCTGCCCCGCGGCGGGCCGCCCGCCGTAGTGCTGCTCGACGTCGATCTCCCGGGCGTCGACGGGCACGCCATTCTGGAGCGGCTCGGCGTCGAGCGTCCCGAGTCGTTCCTCATCGTCGTGCTGTCCTCGCACGCCGACGAGTCGACGCAGGTGCGGTCGCTCCTGGCCGGCGCACTCGACCATCTCGCCAAGCCGTTCAACGTCCGCGTGCTGATGGCCAAGCTGCGGCGCTGGACCGCGATCGCGCGGCGCAGCGAGGCGGCCTGATGCTGAGCCTGCACGCGCTGGCCATCGCGCTCGCCTTCGAAGGCGCCCTGATTGCCGCCGCCATCGGCGGCCTGGTCCTGTTGCGGCTCGTGCTGATCGTGCGTTCGCGGCAGGTCGAGGATGGCGTGGGCCGCCTGGGGCCGGTGCTGCACCGCTGGCTCGTCGACGACACGGGCCCCGACCCGATCGTGCAGCTCCTGCGCACGCTGCCGCCGTACGTCGCCTTCCGCAGCGTCGCGCGCCTGGCTACGCCGTACCTGACCTTCGAGCGCCAGCAACGGCTGGCTCCGCTGCTGCGCCGCGAAGCGTGGGTGCAACGCGTGCTGGCGCGCGGCGACTCGTTGTTGTGGTGGCGACGCTTCGACGCGGCACGGCTGCTCTCGATCGTCGGCGGCGCCGACGACGCGCCGCTCGTCGTCGCCCTGCTCGCCGACACGAAGCCCGCGGTGCGGCTGGTCGCCATCGACGCTGCCGCCCGCCTTGGCGGGTCGCTCGTCGGCGTCGTACTCGAAGGGCTGCCGTGGCGACAGGACGCCGTGCAGCAGTATCAGTTCGCGGCGCTGGCCCGGCATCCGGCGGCCGTGGTCGCGGCGCTCACGCCGCGGCTCACGCCGCTCGAACCGCCGGCGCAACTCGTGACGTGGATCGACGCCTCGGCCGCCCTCGCCTGGCCAGACCTGCTGTGGCGCGTGCGCGACCTGGCCCTGCATCCCGACGCCAACGTCCGCCTGCACGTGGCCCGTGCGCTGCGCCGCTGCGCCGAGCCCGAGACGGTGCCGGTGCTGCAGCGCCTGCTGCAGGACGACGACTGGCGCGTCCGCGCGCAGGCCGCCCGTGCCCTCGGGGCATTGCGGGCGGGGTCGGCTGCCGGGCCGTTGGCGGTCGCGGTGCGCGATCGCGCGTGGTGGGTGCGCTACCGCTCGGCCCTGGCGCTGGCGCAGATTGGCGGCGCGGCGCACGCGGACCTGCTCGGCGTCGCCCACGGCGACGACCCGCTGGCCCGCGACATGGCGAGCCTGGTCGCCGGGCTGTCGTCGGCCGCGGTCGTCGAGATGTCGGAAGTGTGATGGCCGCCACCGTGCTGGTCGGGTCGTGGCTGGTCACGGCGGTGCATGCCGCCGACCTCGGCATCCTCTGGTACATGCTGCTGGTGAATTCGTTCTTCGCGCTGCTGCTGGTGCTGGCGGCGCCGCAGCTGTTCGCGCACTGGCGGTTCGGCAGCGAGGACGTGCTGGCGCGCAGCCTGACGTCGTCGGCGGTGCCGCGCGTGAGCATCCTGGTGCCCGCGCACAACGAAGCGGTCACCATCGTCGACAGCCTGCGCGCGCTGCTCACCCTGCAGTATCCGTACTTCGAAGTCATCCTCGTCAACGACGGCTCGAAGGACGACACGATGGCGCGGCTCGTCGCCGCTTACGACCTGTACGAGGTGCCGCCGGCCGTGATGCGCCGCCTGCGCACCGAGCGCGTGAAGGCGTACTACCGCTCGCGAACGTGGACGAAGCTGCTGGTCGTCGACAAGCACAACGGCGGCAAGGCGGATGCCCTCAACGTGGCCCTCGACGCCGCGCGGTTCCCCTACGTGCTGGCCTGCGACGCCGACACGCTGATCGAGCCCGACGCGCTGCTGCGCCTGGCACGGCCGTTCCTGTTCGACCAGAAGATCGCCGCGGTGGGTGGCACGATCCGCGTCGTCAACTCGTGCACGGTGCAGGAGGGCCGGGTGGTCGAGGCCCGCGTCGACTCGCGCTGGCTGGCCGGGATCCAGACGGTCGAGTACCTGCGCGCGTTCCTCTTCGGGCGCCTCGGCTGGAACCTGCTCGGCGGCAACTTGATCGTGTCCGGCGCCTTCGGTCTCTTCCGCCGCGACTACCTCACCGAGATCCTCGGCTACGCGACGAGCACCGTCACCGAGGACTTCGAGCTCATCGTGCGGCTGCAACGCCACCTGAAAGAACAGGGCGCGACGGCGAAGGTCGTGTTCATTCCCGATCCCGTGGCGTGGACCGAGGTGCCGACGTCGGTGGCCGTGCTCGGCCGTCAGCGCGAGCGCTGGCACCGCGGGCTGATCTCGACGATGGTCGCGCACCGCGGCGTGATCCTGAACCCGTCGTACGGCGCCACCGGCCTCATCGCCATGCCGTACTTCCTCTTCGCCGAGCTGCTGGCGCCTGTGGTCGAAGCGGCAGGGCTCGTGATCACGGTCGTGTGCACGCTGACCGGCCTGCTGTCGACGCGGTTCGCGATGGCGTTCTTCGCCGCCGCTTACCTCTTCGGCACGCTGCTGTCGTTGGCGGCGATCCTCATGGAGGAGGTGAGCTTCAACCGGTATCGGCGGCCGCGCGACACGGTGCGTCTGGTGTGGTTCGCGTTCATCGAGCCCTTTGGCTACCGGCAGGTCACGGTGTGGTTCCGCCTGAAGGCGTTCTGGCGCTACTTCAGGGGCGACCACTCGTGGGGCCGCATGAAGCGCGAAGGCTTCGGCGGTGGCGCCACGCCGCCGGCGATCGCCGCACCTGGCGTGCCTCCCGCGCCCTGAACGGGGACGAACCGCGGGACACGCGACGGGCGTCGCCGCGGCCCGTGGACTATCCTCGACGGGATGGCTACACGTCGCCGCTTCCTGCAGACCTCCGCGCTCGCCGGCGCCGCCGCGGGGTTCGCGCCCTCGCTCGACCTCGTCACCGGCCTGCTGGCCCAGCCCGCAGTCAAGCCGCTGCGCATCCTGATCCTCGGCGGCACCGGCTTCATCGGCCCGCATCAGGTGCGCTACGCGGT
>CADEDM010000176.1 GCA_902826065.1 uncultured Acidobacteriota bacterium
AGGATGCCGAACATCGTCAGCACGCTGCGCAGCTTGTTCGCTCGCAGGTTGTCGACGGCCTGTGTGATTGCTTCGCGCATGATCGGATCTAGCCGCCAGCCGCTAGTCCCTAGCCGCGTCAGGAAGCCGGGCGTCAGCCCGGCAGCACGACTCTGTCGCCGGCCTTCACGCCGTCGACGACCTCGGTGCGCGTGCCATTGCCGATGCCGACCTTGACCGGCACCTTGCGGCGGCCGCCCTCGGCGGCGGGATCGGCGAGCTCGACGTACGGCGCCTTCTGTTCGTCGTACGAGATGGCAGCCTGCGGCAGGATGAGCGTCTCAGCCTTCTCTTCGAGGATGACCTCGGCGTTGGCCGTCATGTTCGCCTTGAGCTGCTGGCCGGGGTTGTCGATCGAGACTTCCACCTCGAAGGTAGTCACGTTGTCCTTCTCGACGCCAATCGGCGAGATCTGCGTGACCTTGCCGTGGAACACCTGCTCACGGAAGCTCTCGGTGGTGATTCGCGCCGACATGCCCAGCTTCACGAAGCCGATGTCGGCCTCGTCGACCTTGCCGCGCACGAACACGTGGCCGATGTCGCCGAGGGTCATCACCAGCGTCGCGTTGGCGCCCAGATTGAGGATCGACGACACCGGGCTGCCGATCTCGACGTCGCGCGTAAGGACCGTGCCCTGAATCGGCGCCTTGATGGTGGCGTTGGCCAGCTCCTCGGCGGCGCGCTCCGACGACGCCTGCGCCTGCGCCACCTGCGCCCGGGCCTCTTCCACCTTGGCGCGGCTCATGAGCAGCTGCGACTGCGAGGCCCGCTGACGGTTGGCCGCCTGCTCGTAGAGCGTGTGCGACTGGTCGAGCGCCTCCTGCGAGATCAACTTCTGATCCGACAACGACTGCGCCCGCTGGTAAGCCGACTTCGCGAACGCGAGTTCCGGCGCCTCGGCCTCGATCTCGTTCTTCCGGGCCTGCGCCTCGGCGGCCGACAGCGCCGCGCGGGCCGCTTCCAGGTTGGCGCGCGCCTCACGCAGCCGCGCGTTCAGGTTCTCCTTGTCGAGTTCGGCCAGCACCTGGCCGGTCTGCACCTGGTGGTCGACGTCGACCGCCAGCCGCTCGATGATGCCGTTGGCCTTCGACTTGATCTCGACCTTGGTGATGGGTTCGATCTTGCCGGTGGCGACGACCGAGCGCGTCATCGGGCCGCGTTCGACGGTGGCGAGGCGCGACGGGTCGATGGTCGTGGACGACCCACGGACGGTGGAGATGTAGGCGCCACCCGCCACGAGGGCGGTGACGGCACCGGCGAGCACGAACTTGCGAGGCTTGGACATGGGCAAGGGCGCGGGCGCCACGTACAGTTACGGACCGCGTCGGGACCGGGTTCCGGCGGCGGGCCCGGCCCCTTGGTAGAATCAGCCTCCGCAATGTGGCTGCTCGAATCCAGCGCTGATGCCCCTGAGGCCCTCACCTTTCGCATCCTGCCCGGCGGCATCAAGACCGTGGGCCGGGCGCCGCGCGCCGACTTCGTCGTCGATGCGCCGCTCGTCTCGCGTCTTCACTGCCGCCTGACGCTCCAGACCGACGGCCTGCTGGTCGAGGATCTGGAAAGCACCAACGGCACCTTCGTCAACGGCGAACGGGTGACGAAGCTGCTGCTGCGCAGCGGCGACGCCTTGCGCGTCGGTCGCGTCGAGTTCGCCGTCCGCGAGACCTAGCGGGACTGGGCGGCGGCCCACTCCAGCAGGAACGGGTTGGTCTGACGCTCGCGGCCGATCGTCGTGTCCGGGCCGTGGCCGGGGCGGACCCGGGCGTCGTCGCCGAACGGCAACAGCACGTCGGTGATCGCCCGCATCAGCACCTCGTAGTTCCCCCCGGGGAGGTCGGTGCGGCCAATCGAGCCGGCGAAGAGCGTGTCGCCGACGAACAGGTCCATGCCGACCGAGCCGCGGCGTCCGACCTGCAGGCACACGTTGCCCGGGCAATGCCCGGGCGTGTGGTGCACGAACACGTCGTAGTCACCGAAGCCGATGGGCCCGGGCAACTCGAAGAAGCGATCGGGGGGCGGCGGCGCCTCCAGCGAGTAGCCGAACAGCGCCCCCTGCTCCTTGGCCCGCGCGTAGAGGACGCGGTCGTCGGCGTGAAGCCAGATCGGCGCGTCGATGGCGCGCTTCGCCGCGGCCACCCCCGACACGTGGTCGACATGCGCGTGGGTCAGCAGGATATGCGCCACGTGCAGCCGCTCGCGGGCGATGTACGCGAGCAGCTCGTCGACCTCGTCGCCGGGGTCGATGTAGACGGCCTCTTTCGTGCGCTCGCAACTCAGGACGAACCCGTTCTTCATGAACGGGGGGGCGCAGGCGGACTCGATGACCATGGTCACTTTCTCGGTGGACGCGCCGGCCGGATTTCAACCCGACTCGGCAGGCTGCGCGGCGGATGCGAGAGCAGGTGGACGATCACGGCGGCGACGTCCTCGGCGTGGAGCTTCCACTCCGCACCAGACTCGGGCGCGCGGTCGTTGAAGCCGGTCGCGACCGAGCCGGGGCACACGTGCGCCACGCGGATGCCGTCGTGCCGCACCTCCTGCATGAGGGCCTCGCTGAAGGCGTCGAGCCCTGCCTTGGTGGCGCAGTAGGCGGCGCCGCCAGCGAAGGCGTTCTTCCCCGCCAGGCTGCTGACGTTCACGATCCAGCCGCCGCCGCGGGCCTTGAGGTGCGGAATCGCCGCCTGGCTGCAGTGGAAGACGCCGGTGAGGTTGGTGTCGATGAGCCGATGCCACTCGGCCTCGTCGAGGTACTCGATGGGCGCGCCGGTGCCGACGCCGGCGTTGTTCACCAGCAGGTCGAGCCCGCCGAACCGCTGAACGGCCGCCTCGACGGCGCGGCGCACCGACGGCCGGTCGCGGACGTCGCAGCCCACGCCCATCACCCGCGTCGCGTCGCCAGCCTCGAGCGCCACGGCCGTCTCGGCGCGCAGCGCCGATTCCACCGTCGCTCCCGTGAGCACGACGGAATCGCCGCGTGCGACCAGCGCCTGCACGACCGCGAGCCCGATGCCGCGCGTGCCTCCCGTGACGAACGCTACTGCCATGTCGTCGATGTCTTCCTAGCCGCTAGCCGCCAGCCGCTGCTCTTAGAATAGCCCCGTGTCTTCCCTCGTCGTCGTGGGCGCCGGGCCGATCGGCGCCGCCGCGGCACAGCAGGCGGCCGCCACCGCCCTGGCGACGCGCATCGTGCTCGTCGACCCCGCGGCGGATGTCGCGCGTGGACTGGCGCTCGACATCTGCCAGTCAGGCGCCGTCACCGGCACGTCGACCCTCGTCGAGGGCACCGGCGACACCGGCGCCGTCGTCGGTGCGCGGGTCGTCGTCGTGGCCGACCGCTACGGCGCGGCCGGCGAATGGCGTGGGGATGACGGTCTGGCGATGGTCGCGTCGCTGCGCGCGCTCAACCCCCGGGCGCTGGTGATCTGTGCCGGCGCTGCCCAGGACACGATTCCGGAGCGCATGGTGCTCGAACGAGGCGCCGACGCGGCGCGCATCGCCGGCTCCGCGCCCGAGGCGCTGCGTGCGGCGCTGGTGGCGTTGACGGCGCTCGAAGCCGGTACCGCGCCGGAGGACGTGGCACTCACGCTGGTCGGCCGCCATGGGCGCGACCTGTTCGTGGCGTGGGAAGGGGCGTCGATCGGCGGCGCGCGCGCCACGGAGGTGCTGATGCCGCCGGCGTTGACGCGGCTCGAGCGGCAGACGCCGCTGCTGTGGCCGCCCGGCCCGCTGAGCCTGGGCGCAGCGGCGGCACGGGTTGCGCGCCTCGCGCTGACGCGGGCGCCGGGCCGGCCGTCGTTGTTCGTGGTGGCGCCGGAATCTGCTGGCGGAGCGCCGCGAAGCGTGACCGTGCCCGCGGAGATTGTCGAAGGAGAGGTGCGGCCGCTGCGGCCGACGCTGGCGCCGCGCGAGCGCGTGCGCTTCGAGTCGGCGGCGCGCGCCGGAGCCTGACGCGCGCCGCCCCGTTTCAGGGCCTCAACGGCACTCGACGCCGTTGTCGATCTCCCGGCCCACCACCGCGCCGACGCCGGCGCCGAGGATTGCGCCGATGGTCTTGGAATCGCCGGGGGCGATGATGCTGCCCAGGATCCCGCCGGCCACGCCGCCGACGATCAGACCGGTGGTGCCGTCGTCACGACGGCAGTAGTAGCGGTTGTCGCGGCCGCGGTAGATGCGGTCGTTCCGGCCCATTCGATACGAGCGGTAGTCGCGTCCGTTGCGGTAGTAGCGAGCCGGGTCGTACCCCCGCTGCTCGGGCTCGTAGTGGCGGTAGTCGTAGGAGCGCCACGAGCGCGGCACGGCGCGATCGTCGCGCCTGTCGTTCCTGCGGCGCTGATCGTCACGGCGATCGTTGCGATCCTCGTAGCGATCACGACGGTCGCGTCCCTGAGCCAGCACCGTCGCCGGCTGCAAGGTCAAGGTGCTGGCGATCAGGGCAGCGACGACGGCAACGTTGATCCTCTTCACGACTGACCTTCCTTCCGGGGGTCCCGAGTGACCCTGCCCCGACATGGGGCAAGGCCCGTGCCAGGACTCTCGGTGGAATCAGGCCAGAATTCGCGTGGCGAGCCGCGGAGCTGTCGTCGCCAGAGGACGGGGCTGACTTACGCCGTGGCCGCGTGATGGAGCGACAGCCCGCCCGCGAAGGCCGCCAGCCGCTCGCGCAGGATGAGCCGCCCGCGGTGCAGGCGCGACTTGAGCGTCTGGTCTTTCACCTTCAGCTGGCGGCTGGCTTCTTCGGTCGAGAGGCCGCGGAGGTCGCGCAGGATGACCGGATCACGGTAGATGTCGGGCAGTTCGGCCACCGCCGCCTGCAGCGCCTCGCGCATCTGGCCGCGCAGCAGCACCTCATCGCCCAGGTTCGACCAGTCCGCTGGCTCGATGACGCGCGGCGTGCCGTCGTCGTTCACGGCGTCGATGTCGGCGGCGATCTCGAAGTAGCGCTCCGACCGGGTCGAGCGCAGGTGCGACATCGCGGTGTTGAACGTGATGCGGTAGATCCACGACGAGAGGGCCGCGTCGCCGCGGAAGGCGTCGATCCGGTCGCGCACCTTCATCAACACGTCCTGCACGACCTCTTCGGCGTCTTCCCGGTTGCGGGTGTAGCGCAGCGCGAGCTGGAACATCCGCGCGCCGTACTGGCGCGCCAGGTCGGCCACGGCGGCGTCGTCTCCGGCGCGCAGCCGGTCGATCAGGGTGGTGTCGGTGGAAGGGCGGCTCACGGGTATCCTCGTCGGCGTCTATCGGTAGGAACACCGATGGCCGGCGGGTATTCCCGCGCCATTGCGGTCGGGACGGTCCGCAGGAAGTGGCGGGGCGCGGGCCGGGGTCTACCCGGCCCGGCTCAGATGAGTCTGAGGCCGCCCCAAACAGTGGCGAGGATGTACAGCGGCGCCGCGATGCCGGCGACGAGAGCCGTGGCCAGCACGGCCGTGGCCAGCGGTCGCTCGCGACGGTCGACGACGGGCTGCCGCAGCGGACTGAGCGCGCCCTCCGCCGTGGACTCCTGCACCTTCATCACCGCGCGGGCCATGACGACGATCGTGGCCGTGATGGCGGTGATGAGCGCCACGACGAAGATCTCCATGTGCTCGTCGAACGTGCGGCGGTAGAGCGAAGTGAGCCGCCAGGCGTTCACGCTCTGGAACGTGATCCACACGAGCGCGAGGATGGCCGTGGCCTCGGCTACGTGCAGCGAGGCCGAGGCGCCCGCGCCACCCGCGCTTTCGGGACGCAGCGCGCGGCGCACGAGCACGGTGACGATCGCCAGGAACACGATCGCCAGGGCCAGCTGCATGCCGAACGGCAGGTAGACCAGCGCCGGCGACTTGAACGCGAACTGGCTCGGGTTGCCGTCGTCGAACCGGATCGGCACCAGCAGTGGCAGGCGGTCGTAGGCGTCGTGGAGAAACGAGAACGTCGCGGTGGTGACGAGGGCGCTCATCCAGCCCGCGATGCGGGTGTTGTCGGTGCAGCGGAGGGGCAGACTCGTCATGTGGGTGACACGTCGGCCGGCAGTATATGCCGGTCGAAGATGTCACTGAAGGACTGCACGAAGCGTGCCTCGACCTCCGCCATGGCGATCTCCGCGCCAATCTCCTGTTTCAGCGAAGTCACGCCGTATTCCGCGATCCCGCACGGCACAATCAACTGAAAATACTCAAGGTCGGTCCAGACATTGAGGGCGACGCCGTGGCTGGTGATCCAGCGCGAGATGCGCACCCCGAGTGCGCCGATCTTCCCGGGCCCTCGTAGCTCGGCCTGAGGGTGTCGGGCCGCCTCGGCAGCAGGGTCCGCGGGCACGCGTAGCCACGCGCCGGTCTTGCCGGCGATGCGTCCCGCGGCGATGCCGTACGAGGCGCACACGCGCAGCATGACCTCCTCGAGGTCGCGGACGTAGCGATGCACGTCGCGGCGATTGGGATCGAGGTCGATGATGGGATACGCCACGAGCTGGCCGGGGCCGTGGTAGGTGACGTCGCCGCCGCGCCCGGTCTCGAAGATGCCGACGCCGAGTTCGGCCAGTCTCGCGTCGGACGCGAGCACGTGCGAACGTCCGCCGTCGCCCTTCACGCCCAGCGTCAGGACGTGCGGATGCTGCAGCAGGAGCAGCGTGTCCGGAATCTCACCGCGCTTGCGCTGCTCGACCAGCGCGCGCTGCAACTCGAGCGCCTCGCCGTAGGGCACCACGCCGAGGCGGCGCACCCCGAGCGTTCGCCGCGGTGCTGGGGGCTGGGGGTTGGGTTCCGGGACGGACATCGGGTCACTGTGCGGTGCGTAGCTCGCCCCAGCCCCTAGCACCCAGCCTCCAGCCCCTAGACCTGCTTCGCGTCGAAGTTCTCCAGCGAAGCCTTCAAGTCCGCCATGAACTGGTCGGCCACGGCGCCGTCGACGAGGCGGTGATCGAATCCGAGCGACAGATAGCCCATCGTGCGGATGCCGATCGCGTCGTCGATCACGACCGGCCGCTTCTCGATGGTGCCGACGCAGAGGATCGCGACCTGCGGCTGGTTGATGACCGGCAGGCCGTACTGGGCGCCGAAATTCCCCGGATTGGTGATCGTGAAGGTGCCGCCCTGCACCTCGTCGGGGTTCAGCTTCTTGGCGCGGGCGCGGTCGGCGACATCGGCGATGGCGCGCGACAGGCCGAGCAGGTTCTTCTCGTCCGCGCCCTTGATGACCGGCACGATCAGACCGTTGTCGAGGGCCACGGCGATGCCCAGGTTCACGTTGCCGCGATAGATGATCTTGTCGCCGTCGATCGAGGCGTTCAGCACCGGGTGGCGGCGCAGGCAGTCGACCACGGCCTTGGCGATGAACGAGGTGAAGGTGAGCTTCGCGCCCTGGCGCTCGTAGTCGTCCTTCTTCGCCTTGCGAATCTGATCGACGCGCGTGTAGTTGACCTCGAACACCGTGTAGACGTGCGGCGAGGTGTGCTTGCTGAGCACCATGTGCTCGGCGATCTTCTTGCGCATCACCGACATCGCCTCGACGCGATCGCCGGTCATCCTCGCCACTGGCATTGGCGCATGGGCCGGCGCCGCCGGCCTCGCCATCGCCGGGGATGGCGCGGCCTGCGAGGCGACCGCGGGGCCCTTCTCCAGGAACTCGAGGATGTCGTGCTTGGTCACGCGGCCGCCGGCGCCGCTGCCGCTGATGTGCCCGATGTCGACGCCGTGCTCCTTGGCGATCTTGCGGACGAGCGGGGACGAGCGCTGGCCGCGGCCGTTCGCCGGCACCGCGACCGGCGATGCCGAGGGCGCGGCGATGGCGGCCGGCGTCGCCGGCTGCGGCGTCTCCGGCTGCCCGACGGCCGCTTCCGGCATCGCGGTGCTGGCCGGCGCCGCGGCGGCGGCCGGCTTCGAGCCAGGCGCACCGATGGTCGCGACCACGCTGCCGACCGGCACCGTCTCGCCTTCCTTGACCGCGATCTCCACCAGCACGCCCGCCGACGGCGACGGGATCTCCGCATCGACCTTGTCGGTCGAGATCTCGAAGAGCGGCTCGTCGCGATCGACGCTGTCGCCGGCCTTCTTGATCCAGCGGACGATCGTGCCCTCGGTGATCGACTCCCCCATCTGGGGCATGGTCACAGGGGTGGACATCGTGATTCCCTTCAGATGTGGATGGCGGCCCCGTGGGCCGCGTGCGACGCTTCGCCCACTGCCTCGCTCATCGTCGGATGGGCGTGGATCGTCTTCACCAGCTCCTCGACCGTGCACTCCAGCCGCAGGGCCAGCACCGCCTCGGCGATGAGCTCGGTGGCGCGTGGGCCGATGATGTGCACGCCCAGTACCTCGTCGTACTTCTTCTCGGCCACGATCTTCACGAAGCCGTCGGTCTCCCCGGCCATGCGGGCGCGGGCCAGGGCGCGGAAGGGGAACGTGCCCACGTTCACGTCGTGGCCGGCGGCCTTCGCCTGCGCCTCGGTCAGGCCCACGCTGCCGATCTCGGGCTCGGTGTAGGTGCAACGCGGCACGTGGTCGTAGTTGATGGGCTGCACCGTGTGGCCGGCGATCTTCTCGGCCAGCAGGATGCCCTCCATTGAGGAAACGTGCGCCAGCTGGTAGTGCGGGCCACCCATGGTGATGACATCGCCGATGGCCGAGATGCCGGGCACGGTGGTCGCGAACAGCGTGTCGACCACGACGTAGCCACGGTCCATCTTGAGGCCCACCTTGTCGGCGCCGAGACCGTCCGTGACCGGGCCTCGGCCAGTGGCGACGAGCAGCATCTCGACGTTCAGCGACTCCGTCTTGCCGCCGCGATCCATCGTGATCTCGACGCCGTTGGCGCCGGCCTTCGCGCTCGTGACCTTGGTGCCGGTGAGCGCCTTGATTCCGCGCTTTTTGAAGGTGCGCTCGAGTTCGTTCGAGACCGCCTCGTCTTCCGACGGCACCAGCTTGGGCAACAGCTCGATGATCGTGACCTCGCTGCCGTAGCTCTTGAAGATCGACGCGAACTCGACGCCGACTGCGCCGCTGCCCATGATCGCGATCGACTTCGGCACGCGCGGCAGGTGGATGGCGTGGTCGCTGAAGATGATCTGCTTGCCATCGACCTCGATACCGGGAATCGAGCGCGGGGTCGAGCCGGTGGCGACGATCACCTGCTTCGTCGCGGTCACGGTCTCGGTGCCGCCGGCGTGCAGCGCCACGGTGAAGGTCGTCGGCGACGTGAACGTGGCGGTGCCCTTGATCCAGTCGATCTTGTGCTTCTTGAACAGCGACTCGATGCCGCCGGTGAGGCCGGTGATCATCTTGTCCTTGCGGGCGTGCACCGACGGCATGTCGATCCCGACCTTCGCGCCGTCGACGCCGGTGAGGCCCCACTCCTTCGCTGACTGCGCCACCTTCAGCGCGTGCGCGTGCTCGAGCAGCGCCTTGGTGGGAATGCAGCCCCAGATGAGGCAGGTGCCGCCGAGCGTGTTCTGACGCTCCACCACGGCCACCTTCAACCCGAGCTGCGCGGCGCGAATCGCCGCCACGTAGCCGCCCGTGCCGGCTCCCACCACTACGACGTCGTATTCGCTCGCCACGCGTGTCTCCTGTTCGTTCGCCGCCCGTGGCCGTCAGGCCCGGAGGTCACGCCGTAGCGGCGGAGCCGCGCAGGCGGAACAACTCCCCACTGTCGCTTGGATCCGGGCGAGGCGTCAACCGCGCGCCGGAGACATCAGGCAGCGGCATCGGTCTCATTTCTTCACGCTGGTGAGCGGCACGAACTGCGTGCCCGCGGGCATGCGCGGCGGGGCGTCGGGATCGGGCGTGGCGCGGTCGAGACGCGCCTTGAGCTCGCCGTGCTCGTACTTGAGCTGCCAGTACATGGCCGTCACGTCGCGGGCCTGCCGCGAGGCGCGCCGCGCCACCACCCAGCTCGCGACCGCGATGACCACCGCCAGCCCCGCCGTCAGCCACACCCCATCCATGTCGTGCTCCCGCCCGACAGTATGCCCCGTGCGCGCCTATACTGGCCGGACCATGGCGGCGTCGCGCAAGACGGTGATGGTCGTCGACGCGGACGAAGACACCCGCGATCGATTCGCGAAGGCCCTGCGCCGCGATCATCACGTGCTGCGTGCCGGATCGGCCGAGGCCGGACTGGGCCTGATCGGCAAGGACGGCGTCGACGTCGTGCTCGCCAACCGCGCCCTGCCCGGGGTCAGCGGCCTCGACTTCCTGCGCATCGTCCGCGAGAACTACCCGATGGCCGAGTTCGTCCTGCTGGCCGACGAGCCGGACGTCGACGCGGCGGTCGAGGCGGTGAAGCTCGGCGCCTATCACTTCCTCGTCAAGTCGGCGGCGGCCGAGATCATCGTCACCACGGTCGCGCACGCCTCCGAGCGCCAGGACCTGAACCGCAAGGTGCTCGCGCTCTCGGACGAGGTGAAGGACCAGAGCGGCGATCGCGAGTTCGTCGCCGGTCCCAGCGCCGCCATCCGCAAGGTCATCGAGGACGTGCACAAGGTGGCGAAACACCCGGCCACCGTGCTCATCCGCGGCGAGAGCGGCACCGGCAAGGAGCTGGTCGCGCGAATGGTCCACCGCCACTCGGAGTTCGCCGAGGGGCCGTTCATCGCCGTCAACCTCGCCGCAATCCCTCGCGAGCTGGTCGAGAGCACGCTGTTCGGCCACGAGAAGGGCGCGTTCACCGGCGCCGTCCGCCAGCAGATCGGCAAGTTCGAGCTCGCCCACGGCGGCACGCTGTTCCTCGA
>CADEDM010000177.1 GCA_902826065.1 uncultured Acidobacteriota bacterium
GCGTCTTCGTGATGGAGGCCGTCTCGGTCATCCTGCAGGTCGGCTCGTTCAAGCTCACCGGCAAGCGGATCTTCCGCATGGCGCCGCTGCACCACCACTTCGAGCTCGCCGGCTGGAGCGAGCCGAAGGTGATCACCCGCTTCCTGATCATGGGCATTCTCTTCGCCCTGTTCAGCCTCACCACCCTGAAGCTCCGATGATGGCCGCGACGACTCCAATCGGGCCGGCCGGGCAGACGTTCTCGGTGGACGGCCAGCGCGTGCTGGTCGTGGGCGCGGCACGCAGCGGCGTGGCCGCCGCGGAACTGCTGGCGCGCCGCGGCGCCGCGGTGACGCTGACCGACCACGCGGCGACGATCTCGGCCGACGCCCGCTTGCGCGCTGCCGGCGTGGCCCTCGACCTCGGCGGGCACGACCCGCGCCTGTTCCTCGACGCGGATCTCATCGTCACGAGCCCCGGCGTGCCGCCGGAGCTGCCCGAGCTGATGGCGGCCCGTGCCGCCGCGGTCCCCGTGATCGGCGAACTGGAACTGGCGTCGCGCTGGCTGCGCGGGCCGATCGTCGCGATCACCGGCACCAAGGGCAAGTCGACGACCACGACGCTCGTCGGGCGGATGCTCGAGGCGTCGGGCAAGACGGTTCTCGTCGGCGGCAACATCGGCGTGCCGCTGAGCGCGCACGTGGATCAGTCCACGGCCGACACGATCCACGTCGTCGAGGCCAGCAGCTTCCAGCTCGAGGCGACCGACACGTTCCATCCGTTCGTCGCGGCGCTGCTGAACCTGTCGGCCGATCACCTCGATCGGCATCCCGACCTGACGAGCTACGCCGCCGCCAAGGCGCGGATCTTCGCCAACCAGACCACGGCCGACTGGCGGATCGTGAACGCCGACCAGCCCGAGGCCCTGGCGCTCGCCGGTGGCGGCAAGGCTCGGGCCCTGCCGTTCTCGTCGACGCGCGCCCTCGATCGCGGCGTGTTCGCCCGCGACGGCGTGGTCTGGCGGCGCGACGAATCGGGCGAGACGGCGCTGGCGCCGCTGGCCGCGGTACGGCTGCCCGGGCGCCACATGACCACGAACGTCGTCGCGGCGTGCGCCATCAGCCACGTCGCCGGCGCCACGCCGGCCGGCATGGCCACGGCGCTGGCGTCGTTCGCCGGCCTCGAGCACGTGCTCGAGTTCGTCAGCGAGATCGACGGTGTCCGCTTCGTCAACGACTCGAAGGCCACCAACATCGACGCCGCGGGGCGCGCCATCGAGAGCTTCGACGGCGTGGTCGCGATCGTCGGCGGGAAGTACAAGGGCGGCCGCTTCGAGGACCTGATCGGGCCGCTGTCGGCGCACGGTCGCGCGGTGGTGGCGATCGGCGAGGCGCGTCCGCTGGTGCGGTCCGCACTGGCGGGCACGGTGCCGGTGGTGGAGGCGGTCTCGATGGCCGACGCAGTCGGGCAGGCCTACGAACTGGCCAGGCCGCGCGGCGTCGTGCTGCTGGCGCCGGCCTGTTCGAGCTTCGACATGTTCTCGGACTACGCGGCGCGGGGACGCGCGTTCAAGGACGCCGTCCGGGCCCTGGGGGCCGGGAGCTAGGGCTGGGTAGGACCGGGGCCCGGCGCGTGCCGGTGCCCGACGGATCGAGGGTGCGGAAGGAGACCGACGTGCGCGAGAGGTGAGCAGTCATCAGCCGGATGGTGGCGATTGGGAGCTGGCCGCTGGGAGCTCAGGCTTCTCCGGCCTGAGAGGCTGGTGTCCCAGTCCCCCACCTGGCTGATGACTGCTGACCGCTCGCGACTCATACGGTCACTGAGCGGCCGGACGCCTGTTCCGCGTCCGGCGAGTGTTTCGGTACGACGCCCCCGGGACTTTAGAGGGGGCCTTCCGGTGCCCCTGGGGCCGTCCGGAGCGGGAGAGTATGGCGCGGAAGCTGCAGTCTGACAAGTGGCTGTTCCTGGCGACCCTGGCGCTCGTCTGCGTCAGCGTGGTCATGGTGTATTCGGCGTCGGCGGTCGTCGCCGACCAGAAGCTCCACCAGCCCTACTTCTACGTGACCAAGCAGGCGATGTGGGCCCTGCTCGGCGTGGCGGTGCTGTCGATCGTGATGCGCATCGACTACCGCACCTACCGGAACGAACAGCTCATCTGGGGGCTGCTGGGCGTGGTGGGGCTGATGCTGGTGGCGGTGCTCTTCACCCGCCCGGTGAAGGGCGCCCACCGCTGGTTCGGCGTCGGCGGCCTCGGCATCCAGCCCTCTGAGCTGGCCAAGGTGGCGGCCATCTTCTTCACCGCCCTGACCCTCGACCGGCGCATGCACCGCATCGCCGAGGTCAAGTACGCGCTGATGCCGATCGCCATCATCGTCGGCGGCCTGGCCGGTCTCATCCTGATCGAGCCCGACTACGGCACCGCGGCGGCCCTGGCGGCGATCGTGGCGGTGATGGTCTTCGCCTCGGGCCTCAGCTACCGCTACGCGGCCGGCCTCTCGATCGTCATCCTGCCCATCGCCTACTTCGTGCTGATGTCGGCCGACTACCGCGTGCGCCGCATCCTCGCCTTCCTGAACCCGTGGGCCGACCCGCAGGGCGATGGCTTCCACATCATCCAGTCGCTCATCGCCGTGGGCAGCGGCGGATGGTTCGGCCGCGGCCTGATGGGCGGGCTGCAGAAGCTGTTCTACCTGCCCGAGCCGCACACCGATTTCATCTTCGCCGTGATCGCCGAGGAGCTCGGGCTGCTCGGCGCGACCGTGACGCTGGCGTGCTTCTGCGTGATCGCCTGGCGCGGCCTGCGCGCGGCGATGTCGGCGCCCGATCGCTTCGGCGCGTTCCTGGCGCTCGGCATCACGGTGATGGTGGTGGCGCAGGCGTTCGTGAACCTCTCGGTGGTCCTGAGCCTGCTGCCGACGAAGGGCATCGCCCTGCCGCTCGTCAGCAGCGGCGGATCGTCGCTGCTCGTCACCCTCGCCAGCATCGGTGTGCTGCTGAACATCTCGCAGCACTCGGTGCACGACGGCGCCCTCGGGGAGCCGGGAGCCGCGTGAGTGCGCATCCTCTTCGCGGGCGGGGGCACCGGGGGCCATCTGTATCCCGGCATCGCGGTGGCCGACGAGTTGCGCCGCCGCGACCCGTCGACGATCGTGTCGTTCGTGGGCACGGCGCGGGGCCTGGAAGCGCGGGTCGTGCCGGCGCTGGGGCTGCCGCTGGACGTGATCCGCAGTGCCGGACTGAAGGGGAAGTCGATCGGGGCGCTGCTGCGTGGACTGGCGCTGCTGCCGCTGTCGGCGCTGGACGCGTGGCGCGTGCTGTCCGCCCGGCGACCGGATGTCGCCGTGGGCGTGGGCGGCTACAGCTCCGGGCCGGTGCTGCTGCTGGCGGCGCTGCGCGGCATTCCGACGATGGTGATGGAGCAGAACACCGCGCCGGGATTCACCAACCGGCAGCTCGCGCGCGTCGTGCGCGCGGCCGCCGTGAGCTACGAGGAGACGCTGCGATTCTTTCCGGGCACGGGCTTCGTGTCCGGCAACCCGGTGCGGCGCGCCTTCCTGCAGGCCCTGGAGGGCGGCGATGAGCCGGCGCGCGATCCGGCGGAGGTGCGCGTGCTGATCGTGGGCGGATCCCAGGGCGCGCGCGGCATCAACGACGCGATGGTCGCGGCGGCGCCGCATCTCGTGGCGTCGGGGGCGCGGCTGTCGATCACGCACCAGACCGGCGAGCGCGACCTCGCTCGCGTGCGGGACGGCTACGCTGCCGCCAGGCTCGCCGCCACCGTCGAGCCGTTCTTCCACGACATGAACGTGCGGCTCCGCGCCGCCGATCTCGTCGTCGCCCGTGCCGGCGCATCGACGATCGCAGAGCTGACGGTGCTGGGCCGGCCGTCGGTGCTGGTGCCGCTGCCCACGGCGGCCGACGACCATCAGCGGAAGAACGCGCGGTCGCTCGCGAGTGCCGGCGCCGCGGAGATCGTCGAGGAACGTGATCTGACGGGTGAGGGTCTTGCCTCGCGGCTGCTGGCGCTGGCGGCCGACGCGCCGGCGCGCGCCCGCATGGCCGCCGCTGCCCGCACGCTGGGCCGGCCCGATGCCGCCGCCCGCGTCGCCGATCGGGTCATCGCGCTCGGGGAGGGCCGCTGACGTGGTGCTGGGACGCACACGCCGCGTGCACTTCGTGGGCATCGGCGGCATCGGCATGAGCGGCATCGCCGAACTCCTGGTGAACCTCGGCTACGAGGTGTCGGGGTCCGATCAGTCGTCGTCGGCCACCCTCGAACGGCTGACGTCGCTGGGCGTGGCGACCGCGGTCGGACACGCCGTCGGCAACGTCGGCCCCGCCGACGTGGTGGTCTTCTCGTCAGCCATCCGGCCCGAGAACGTCGAGCTCGCCGAGGCCCGCGCCCGCGGCATCCCGGTCGTGGCCCGCGCCGAGATGCTCGCCGAGCTGATGCGCCTGCGCATCGGCATCGCCGTCGCCGGCGCGCATGGCAAGACGTCCACCACCTCGATGGTGGCGCTCGTCCTCGAACGCGCCGGGCTCGATCCGACGGCCGTCATCGGCGGCCGGCTGCGCGCCTTCGGCAGCAACGCCCGGCTCGGCCACGGCCAGCACATGGTGGTCGAGGCCGACGAGAGCGATCGCTCGTTCCTGAAGCTGTCGCCCACGGTGGCCGTGATCACCAACATCGATCGCGAGCACATGGAGGCCTACGGCGGCTTCGACGACCTGCAGCAGGCGTTCGTCGACTTCGCCAACAAGGTGCCGTTCTACGGCGCCGTCGTCGCCTGCGCCGACGATGCCGAGGTCGCGCGCATCCTGCCGCGCCTCAAGCGCCGCGCCACGACCTACGGCATCGAGACGCCCGATGCCATCGTCGGCGCCGCCGACGTCGCCCTCGAGGGCTTCGGCAGCACCTGCACCGTCGTGCAGCGCAGCGCCCACGACCGCTCCGCGCCGGCGCAGCCGCTGGGACGGCTGCGCCTGCAGGTGCCGGGCCGGCACTCGGTGCTGAACGCCCTGGCCGCCGTGGCCGTGGGCATCGAGCTCGGCGTGCCGTTCGACGTCATCGCCAGCGCCCTCGACGAATTCACCGGCGCCGAGCGCCGCTTCGAAGTGCGCGGCGTCGTCAACGGCATCACCGTGGTCGACGACTACGGCCACCATCCGACGGAGATCGTCGCCGTGCTGGCGGCGGCCCGGGCGGCGTCGGCGGGCCGCATCGTCGTCGCGTTCCAGCCGCATCGCTACTCGCGCACCGCACAACTGCTGCCCGATTTCGCCGCGGCGCTGGCCCCGGCCGACGAGGTCGTGCTGACCGACATCTACGCCGCGAGCGAGGCGCCGATCCCCGGCGTCACCGTCGAGGCGCTGGCCGAGGCCGTCAATCGCCGCCGGCCGCGCCCGGTGGTCGTGGTGAAGAGCCTCGACGGCGTCCCGGTCGCGGTGGCGGAGCTGGCGCGTCCGGGTGATCTCGTCATCACGCTGGGCGCCGGATCGATCGGACACATCCCGGCCGCGGTCGTGCGCGAACTCGAGGCCCGTGCCGCGGAAGGAGCGGCGTCGTGAAGCCCGGACTGCCGACCCCCGCCGACAAGCGCTTCCGGCGCGCGCAGGTGAAGCCCACCGGGCGGCGCGGCGCGATCTGGCGCCGGCTGTTCGTCGGCGCCCGTACCGTCGCGATGCTGCTGGTCGCCGTGCTCGCCGCGTGGCGCGTCGTGTCGCTCGTCACCGAGTCGCCGACGTTCCAGGTGTCGCACATCGCCCTGCACGGCAACGACCGGCTGTCGCGCGGCGAGGCGATGGCGCTCGTCGGCGATCTGATGGGCCGCAACATCCTGTCGATCTCGCTCGACGACTGGCGGCACCGGCTCATGACGTCGCGCTGGGTCGAAGACGCGGTGGTGCGGCGGGTGCTGCCACGCACCCTCGACATCGTCGTGCGCGAGCGCACGCCGATGGGCATCGCGCGCGTCGGCCGCGACCTCTTCCTCGTCGACGCCCACGGCACGCTGATCGACGACTACGGCCCGGCCTACGCCGACCTCGATCTGCCGGTGATCGACGGCCTCTCGTCCGGGTCGCCGGCCGACGGCCCGCCGGTCGCCGACGCCGGCCGCACCGCGCTCGTCGCCCGCCTGCTCGCCGAGGTCGGCCACAACCAGCAGCTGTCGCAGCGGGTCTCGCAGATCGACGTCCGCGATGCCCGCGACGCCGTGGTCGTGCTCGACGGCGACACGGTGCTGCTGCGGCTCGGCGACCGCGACTTCGCGTCCCGGCTCCAGGACTACCTGGACGTCGCCACGGCGCTCAAGGACCGGATGTCGGGCATCGACACGGTGGATCTCAGGTTCGGTGAACGGATGTACGTGCGCCCCGGCCGCGACGAGCACGGGGTGGCGCCGGCGTCGCGCGACGCGGGACGGGGAGGGCAGTAGTGGCACGAAGCGAGCGATACATCGTCGGTCTCGACATCGGCACGTCGAAGGTCTGCACCGTGGTGGGCGAGGTCTCCGATGACGGCAGCCTCGACATCATCGGCATCGGCATGTCCGAGTCGAAGGGCCTCAAGCGCGGCGTCGTGGTCAACCTCGAAGCCGCCGTGGAATCGATCAAGAAGGCGGTCGAGGAAGCGGAGCTGATGGCCGGCGTGGAGATCGACTCGGCGTCGCTCGCCGTCAGCGGCCCGCACATCAAGGGCTTCAACAGCCGCGGCGTCGTGGCGGTGGCCGGCAAGAACCGCGAGATCACCCGCGAGGACGTCCGCCGCGCGCTCGACGCCGCGCGCGCCGTGTCGCTGCCGGCCGGCCGCGAGGTGCTGCACGTGCTGCCGCAGGACTTCGTCGTCGACGACCAGGACGGCATCGGCGCCCCGGTGGGGATGACCGGCACCCGGCTCGAGGTCAACGTCCACATCGTCACCGGGGCGACGACCTCGACGCAGAACCTGGTGTCGTGCGTGAACCGCGCCGGCCTCGAGGTGAAGGAGATGGTGATCGGCCAGCTCGCGGCCGCCGAGGCCGTGCTCACCCCCGACGAACGTGAACTGGGCGTGGCGCTGCTCGACATCGGCGGCGGCACCGCCGACCTCGCCATCTTCGAGCGCGGCGCGTTGTGGCACACCGCCGTCATCGGCGTCGGCGGCGATCACTTCACCAACGACATCGCCGTCGGGCTGCGCACGCCGATTCCGGAAGCCGAAAAGGTCAAGCGCCGCTGCGGCTGCGCGCTCTCGGGCATGGTCGACGAGGACGAGACCATCGAGGTCGCGAGCGTCGGCGGCCGGCGTCCGCGGGTCATGGCGCGCCGCATCCTGTCGGACATCCTGCAGCCGCGCGCCGAGGAGCTGTTCCACCTGGCGTGGGACGAGATCAGCAAGGCCGGCTACGAGAAGTCGCTCAACTCCGGCCTCGTGCTCACCGGCGGCGGCGCCGTGCTCGACGGCCTCTCGGAGATCGCCGAGCAGATCTTCGACCTGCCGATGCGCCGCGGCGTCCCCGCCGGTGTCGGCGGTCTCGCCGATCACCTGGGCAACCCGGCATGCGCGTCGGCGCTGGGTCTCGTCCTCTACGCACATCGCCACCGCCAGTACGAGCCCGTGGGCGTCGGCGGCGGCGCGTTCACCCGCATGGTCAGCCGGCTGCGAACTGTCTTCAAGGAGTTCTTCTGATGGATGGATGGTTGAAACCTGGAGGCCCTGCGGCCGATGTGGCCGAGACGCTGCGGTTGACCCTGGACGAGGAGCTGCGCAGCGGGGCGAAGATCAAGGTCGTGGGCGTGGGCGGCGGCGGCGGCAACGCCGTGTCGCGCATGGTGCAGGCCGGCCTGTCGGGCGTGGAGTTCATGGTCGCGAACACCGACGCCCAGGCGCTGCGCTCGAACCCGGCGCCGGTGAAGATCCAGATCGGCAGCAAGCTCACGAAGGGCCTCGGCGCCGGCGCCGACCCGAACGTGGGCCGGCAGGCCGCGCTGGAGGACACCGACAGCCTGATCTCGGCGCTGAGCGGCGCCGACATGGTGTTCGTCACCACCGGCCTCGGCGGCGGCACCGGCACCGGCGCGGCGCCGGTGATCGCGAGCCTCGCCACCGAGCTGGGCGCGCTGACGATCGCGGTCGTCACCAAGCCCTTCAAGTTCGAGGGCAAGAAGCGGCTGGTGCAGGCGGCGCAGGGGCTCGACGCCCTGCGCGACGCCGTCGACACCGTGATCACGATCCCCAATGAGCGCCTGCTGTCGGTCATCGAGCGGCAGACCTCGATGATCGAGGCGTTCGTGACTGCCGACGATGTCCTCAAGCAGGCCATCCAGGGCATCTCGGATCTGATCCTGGTGCCCGGCGTCATCAACCTCGACTTCGCCGACGTCAAGGCGATCATGTCGGGCATGGGCGTGGCGATGATGGGCACGGCGATGGGCGATGGCCACAGCCGCGCCGTCGACGCCGCCAATCGCGCGGTGTCGAGCCCGCTGCTCGAGGATGCCAGCGTCAACGGCGCCCGCGGCGTGATCGTCAACGTCACCGGCGGGCCGGACATGTCGCTGATGGAGGTGAACGACGCGCTGTCGATCATCCAGGAGGCGGCGCACGAAGACGCGAACATCATCTTCGGAGCGGTCATCGACCCGACGCTGGCGGGCAAGGTGAAGATCACCGTGATCGCGACCGGGTTCGAGCATGTGCGCAGCACGGCCCGCACCATCGGCGCCGCGCCGTCGCAGACACCGGTGGACCTGTCGAACTACGCCGCGCACCTGCGCACCGGGGCCGGCGCCAACGCCATCGACGCCACGCCGCGGGCGGCCACGGTGATGCGCCGGCCGCTCGACCTGCCGATGCAGGCCCGCGCCGTCGTCGGCGGCACGCCGCTGATCGACCCCGATCTGGAGCCGGGCGAGGTGGATCTGACGATGGAACTCGACGTGCCGGCGTTCCTGCGCAAGCAGCACGAGTAGGCCTCTCGCGCCACGGCCGCCCCCGGCCGCGCGGCGCCGGTCAAGTAGACTGGGATCGGGGACGCCGCGTCCCCGTCCAATGCCTGCCCCGATCGATCAACGCGCCGCCGCCCGCCAGACCCTGGCGAAGGAAGTGGGCTACGTGCGCAAGCCGCACGTCGACCGCATGCGTGTCGGCCTGGCCTTCCCCAATACGTACTTCGTGGGGATGTCGAACCTCGGCTTCCAGACGGTCTACCGCCTCTTCAACGACCACCCCGAGACGGTCTGCGAGCGCGTCTTCCTGCCGCCCAAGCAGGAACTGCAGACGCTGCTGGCGCAGAACGCGCGGCTCGTCACCCTCGAGTCGCAGACGCCCCTGAACGACCTGGACGTGCTGGCGTTCTCGGTGTCGTTCGAGTGGGACTACACCAACGTCCTGACGATGTTGCGCCTGGCCGGCCTGCCGCTGTACGCCAGCCAGCGCGATCACCGCCATCCGCTGGTCGTGATCGGCGGCGCGGTGACGTTCGTGAACCCCGAGCCGCTGGCGCTCTTCGCCGACGTCATCGCCGCCGGCGAAGGCGAGGTGCTGGTGCCGTCGCTGCTCGAGGCGGTGGCCGAGGCCAGCTCGCGCGGCGACCTGCTCACCAGGCTCGCGGCCCGGCGCGGATTCTACGTGCCGTCGTTCTACGACGTGCAGTACGCCGAGGACGGCACCATCGACACCTGGGTGCCGCGTGACGGCACCGGCGCGCCGCCCCGGGTGAAGAAGGCGGCGCTGAAGACGACCGACGCCGTCGACCCGCCGTGCACCTCGATCTTCACGCCCGACACCGAGTTCGGCTCGCGCTTCCTCATCGAGGTGGTGCGCGGCTGCGCGAACCTGTGCCGGTTCTGCTGGGCCGGCTACAACTACCTGCCCGTGCGCGCCTTTCCCACCGCGCGCATTCTGGAGCTGGCGGAAGCGGCGCGCGCCCATTCCCAGCGCGTCGGACTGGTGTCGATCGCGCTCTGCGACCATCCGGACATCGAGCTGATCCTGCGCCGCCTGGCCGAGATGGGCTATTCGATCAGCCCGGCGTCGTTGCGGCTCGACGACCTGACGCCGGCGATCGTGCGGCAGCTGCGGGCCAGCGGCGAGCGGACGCTGACCATCGCCCCGGAAACCGGGTCGGACCGGCTGCGCCGCGTGATCAACAAGACCGTCACGAACGACGAGATCCTGGAGAAGGCCGACCTGATCTTCTCCGAGGGGATCGAGAACCTGAAGCTCTACTACATGATCGGGCTGCCCACCGAGACCGACGACGATCTCGTGGCGCTGCGCGACCAGACGGTGCAGCTCCGCGACCTGATGCTGAAGCACGCGCGCCCGCGCGGCACCGTGGGCCGCATCGTGGGCAGCGTCAACCCGCTCGTGCCCAAGCCCGGCACCAGTTACCAGTGGCTGCCGATGACCGACGCGAAGGAGATCGAGCGCAAGATGAAGCGCCTGCACGCGCTCGTCGACGGCCTCGAGCACGTGTACTTCTCGATCAAGAGCGAGCGCCATTCCTACTACCAGGCGCTGTTGTCGCTGGGCGACCGCCGCGTCGCGCCGGCCATCGAGGCGGCCGAGCGCAACGGCGGACAGTGGCGGCAGGCGGTGCGCGAGTCGGGCGTGGACGCGGACTTCTACATCTACCGCGACCGCTCGAACGACCGGGTCCTGCCGTGGGACATCATCGACGGCGGCATGAAGGACGCGTTCTTCCGCAACGAGTTCG
>CADEDM010000178.1 GCA_902826065.1 uncultured Acidobacteriota bacterium
CGGTGAGCAGCGCCACGACGTTGCTGTTGATCTCGACCGCCGTGATCGACGGGCTCCGGCTCCAGATGGCCGCGAGGATGTCGCGTCCGCCGCCCACGCCCACGATCCCCACGCGCCCGGCCTTGCGCAGTTGGTACGGCAGCGCGGTGACGTCGTACGACACCCAGTCGAGTGAGGCCGGATCGCCGTCCCACTCGGTCATCGGCGTGCCGGCTTCACCGTCCACGACCACGAACGCCTGGGTGTTGGTGAACTGCGCGGCGCCGTCGCCGCCGCCCCAATAGAACGCCGGACCCACCTCCGGGAGGAACGCGAGGATGTGCGCGTGGCTGTTCCACAGGCTGCGCAGCACCGGCTTGTTCCACGCGAGCCGGTTCTTCGGATACATCACCCGCACGGCTTCGCCACGCACGTTCCCGCCCATGGCGACGAGCGCCAGCACGAGCGTGACCGGCACGGCGAGGCCGAGGGACAGTCCGGCCGCGCGCCGGAAGGCCAACGCACCCAGGGCCGCCACGGCGGTGGCGGCAAACGCGGCGGCGCTCAGGTTCGTGGTATCGAGCAGGACCACGGCGGCGAGGCAGCCGATGGCCGCGCCCAGAAGATCCGCGGCGTACAACCGACCCACTGGCGCGTGCGTGCGCGTGAGGGCGAGGGTCGTGACGATGCCGCCGAGTGCGAACGGCGTGGCGATGATGCCGAGCGAAAGCGCCAGCACCACGAGGTCCATCGACGCCCACTGCTGGCCGTCGGGCATCGGGATGACGAGCGACAGCAGGTGCGAGATCGGCAGCACCATCGCGAATCGTCCGGCCCAGGTGGCGAGCTGGCGCGGGCCGTCGTCGAGCGGGAAGCGCGCCGGTGAGACGAACACGGCCACGGCGCCGGCCGCCGCGCCAAGCATCGCCACGGAGATGGCGACGAACGAGAGGTGATACCAGGTGACGACCGAGAGCAGACGGCTGTCGACGATCTCGAGCAGCAGCGTCGCGAGCATCGTCAGGCCGAGGCCGGCGTAGAGCGGCGTGGAACGTGTCACGCGCGCGCGGACCCGGAAAGCATGGAACGCATCGCGGATGATTGTAGCCCGCGAGACGTCGTTTCAGGCGTTGACGAGGCGCTCCACGAGGGTGGCGGCGGCCAGCAGCGCGGGTTCACCGAAGGGCCGGCCGACGAGTTGCATCCCCACCGGCAGGCCGTGCGCGCCGGTGCCGCACGGCACGGAGACGGCCGGCACACGCGCGGCGTTGAACATCCAGGTGTTCTGCAGGATCCGCATGCCGTCGATGGGGCCGGCAATGAGCGGCGCCACCATCGGCACCGCAGGCGTCAGGATCACGTCGACCTCCTCGAGCGTCGCCTCGATCGACCGCTGCACCGCGTCGCGGGCCTCGCGCGCGTTCGCCACAGCGGCAGCCGTGGAGCCGGGGCCGTCGAAGACCGCGGCGAAGTCTTTCGAGAAGGCATCCGGCCTCGCGCGGAACGCGCGGCCGTAGGTGGCGCGAATCTCGCTCACGGCGATGGGCCCGAACATGTCGCCGTAGAGCCTGGCGTTGGCCGGGGTCGAGACGTCTCGGACCCGGGCACCGGCGACGCGCAGGCGTTCGATCGTGGCTTCCACGGCGCGGAGCACACCCGGTTCGAGCCTGTCGAAGAAGTCGCCACGCGCCACACCAACGCGCAGGCCACGCACGCCGCGCGTCACGGCGGCGCGATAGGCCTCGAGGAATGTTGCTCCGGCCAGGCCACGCCCGTCCACCGCCGGGACGATCGTGGCGAGCATGAGCGCGGCGTCTTCCGAAGTGCGTGTGAGCAGGCCCACGTGATCGAAGGTGGGACACGCGCCGAGCAGGCCGGTCGTGGGCAGCAGGTCGAACGTCGGCTTCAGGCCCACGCAGCCGCAGAGCGCGGCGGGAATCCGCACGCTGCCGCCGGTGTCGCTGCCGGTGGCCACGAGCGCCAGGTGCGCGGCCACGGCCGCCGCCGAGCCGCCGCTCGATCCGCCGGGGATGCGGGTGACGTCGCGCGGGTTGCGGGTCGTGCCGAAGAACGGGTTGATGGTGGTGACGCCGCCTCCGAGCTCGTGCGTGTTGGTCTTGCCGAGCATCACGGCGCCGGCCATCGCGATGCGCGCCACCGTATCGGCATCCGCCTCCGGCACGTCGTGTTCGTAGAGCCGTGATCCGCCGGCCGTGCGCACGCCGCGCGTCCGGAAGAGGTCCTTGTGCGCGACCGGCACGCCCATGAGCGCGGAGCGTGCTGCCGTGCCCTGTCCGCCCACGAGGAGCCGCCGCGTCTCGTCCACCGCGCGATCGCGCGACACGGTCACGAAGGCGCCGAGGCCTGGATTCTCGCGGTCGATGCGCGCGAGATAGGCGGCCGTGACCTCGAGCGGCGTCACGGCGCCAGCGGCGTAGGCCTTCGCCAGCTCAGCCATGCCAAGCGCCGTCAGGTCGGCGGGTGCGCTGCCCGGTTGCTGCGCCGCCGTCGCAGACAGCGCGTCCGCCGCGATCACCGCGGAAACGCCGCCGAGCGCCGTCAGCCATTCGCGCCGCGTCATCGGTCGGCGATTGTAACGCCCCTGTCCCGTGTGGCGCGGAATCCGCGCACCAATCGTGCCAAATGGGACAGGGCGTGACGCGTGGGGGGGGGCGCATCCATTGCATGCCTTTCCGCTATGATCGCGGGCGGTCCGCGCGCATCAGGACCGGGAGGCAGCCAATGGGGTGTAGAAGCGTTCGAATGGCCATGCTCGCGACGAGCCTGGCGTGGATGTCGGCCGTGCCGGCGCTGGCCCAGCACGACATGCCGATGGGCGGCGAATCCGGGGTGACGAAGCCCGGTGTGACGCCGGAGTTGCCGAAATACGTCGCCGATCCGATTCCGATCTACACCGTGGGCCTCGGGCCCTTCACCAAGACCATCACCACCACCAACCCCGAAGCGCAGGCCTTGTTCACCCAGGGCATGCAGATGATGTACTCGTTCGCCAAGCTCGACGCCGTGCGCTCGTTCCGCGCCGCGTGGCAGCGCGACGCGAGCTGCGCCATCTGCTACTGGGGCGAGGCGTGGGCGTGGGGGTCGTATCTCAACGGCCCGATGCTGGCCGAGCATTCGCCGTTCGCGTATGCCGCGGCCAAGAAGGCGCTGGCGCTGAAGGCCAATGCGAAGCTGCCGTGGGAGCAGGCGTTCATCGACGCCATCCAGGTGCGCTACGTCGAGAAGTTCGAACCGGGCAAGCGCATGGACCAGGAGCGCGCCTACGCCGACGCCATCAAGAAGGTGGCCGAGGCGATGCCCACCGACATCGACGCCGTGACGCTCTACGGCGACGCCCTGTTCCTGCTCGAACCGCGACGCGGCACGCGCGACCTCAACAGCCCGAACGTGCAGCGGCTGCACAAGGTGCTCGAGCAGGCGCTGGCGATGGATATCAAGCATCCGGGCGCCTGCCATCTCTACGTGCACGCCACCGAGTCCACCGTCGACCCCGGCAAGGCCGCGGCCTGCGCCGAGTTCCTCGGCAACGCGGTGCCCGGCGCCAGCCACATGAACCACATGCCCTCGCACACCTGGAACGAGATCGGCCGCTGGAACGACGGCGTGCGTTCGAACATCCAGGCCTGGCACTCGGATCTCAAGGCGAAGATCAACGAGGGCTTCGCGATCTACCCCGATCACAACCTGCACATGCTGCTGTTCGCGGCGTCGAACGACACGCAGGGGGCCGTGGCCATCCAGGCGGGGAAGGACTACGCCAAGAGCACCGGCGACTCGATGTACCACGTGCTCACGCTGGTGCGCTTCGGGCGCTTCGACGAGATCCCGGCGGTCGAGCAGCGTCCCGAGCGCGACGTGCCCGCGGGCATGTGGGACTTCGCCCAGGGCTACGCCAAGCTGCGCGCCGGCGAGCTCGACTACGCGAAGCTGTATCTGTCGCGGGTGCAGAAGACCGCGGCGACGTCGAAGCAGAACTTCCGCGGCCATGAGGCGGCGAAGCTGCTGGGCGTGGTCGGCAACATCCTGGAAGGCGAGATCCTGCGCTATACCGGCGACAGGAAGGGCGCGCTCGCGAAGTTCGAAGAGGCGGTGAAGCTCGACGACCAGATCGAGTACGACGAGCCCGAGCCGCTGCCCTTCGACGCGCACCACTGGCTGGGCGCGATGCAGGTCGAAGCGGGAATGGGCGCCGAAGCCGAAGCCACCTACCGCACGGAGCTGAAGGAGCATCCGCACAACGGCTGGTCGCTGGTAGGCCTGCAGCAGGCGCTGAAGCTGCAGGGCAAGCCGACGGCCGACGTGGACAAGGATCTCGAGAAGGCGTGGGCGCGCTCGGATACGTGGGTGCGCGCGTCGCGGTTCTAGTGCGGCCGCGCCAAGCCGCGCGTGCGCGAGTAGGGACCGGGGATCAGAAAACACGGGCCCGGCGGGCAGGTGCCGCCGGGCCCGAACTGTGTACGCGTGACGATGCGAGGTGCCCTGGTCCCGAGTCCCTGGTCCCTGATCCCTACTGGTTCGTTCCCCTCGGCGCCGCAACGACCTTGTTGCGCAGCGTGCCCACACCCACCACCTCCACTTCGAAGGTGTCACCCGGCTTCATCGCGTGGGTCGTGCCGGGCGTGCCGGTGAAGATCACGTCGCCTGGTTCGAGCGTGATGTAGCGGCTGGTGTAGCTGACGATGTTGTCGATGTCGAAGATCAGCAGGTCGGTGGTGGTCTCCTGCACGACCTGGCCGTTGTGGCGGCCGATCAGCTTCAGCTTCGTGTAGTCGACGTTGGTCACGAGGGCCGGGCCCATCGGGCCGAAGGTGTCGGCGGCCTTGGCGCGGAACCACTGCAGGTCGTCGCGCTGCCAGTTGCGCTCGCTGACGTCGTTGCACGGCGTCACGCCGAAGACGTGATCCTTCACCTGCGCCTCGGTGATGTTCGAGGCCTTCTTCCCGATGACGACGCAGATCTCCGCTTCGTAGTGGAGGTTGGTCGCGTCGGCGGGGTAGACGATCGGCTGGTCGTGGCCGGTGAGCGAGGTGGGGAACTTCGCGAACAGGCCGACGTACTTGGCCGGTGTGGCCTGGCCGATGTGGCTCTTGTAGTTGAGGCCGGCGGCGATGACCTTCTTCGCCTCTGCCGGGGCGAGGAACCTGACCTCGGCGACCTTGACGCGCCGCCCGGTGGGTTTGCCACCGGCCCATGGTGCACCTGAGATCGCCTGGATCGTGGTGTCGTTCTCGAGGATGCCCCACGAGGTCGCGCCGGCCGCCTCGTACTTCACGTACTTCACCTGCGCCTGCGCCGCCGCATTGGTGGCCCAGGCCGCCAGCAGCGCCGCGCCCAGGAACGACGCGATTCCTCGGTTCGGAGTCATGGTGTCTGCCTCGTGCTGGCCCGGTGCGCCGGGCGGGATCGCCGCGATTGTAGTGAGGCCGAGCCGGCACGTCTACAATGCGCGGCATGAGACGTTTCGACCGTCGCGACCTTCTCACGCAGTCCCTCGCGCTCACCGGGCTGGCGGCGGCCGCCCGCGCCGCGGGCGCGGCGCCGCGACCGGGCCAGGCCGCGCCGGTCACGCCGGCCCGGGGCACGACGCTGCGATTCTTCCCCGGCTTCACCGCCGAGACCGTGAAGACGTCTGGCGCGGAGATCTACGTGCTGAAGGGCGGATCGGGTCCGCCGGTGCTGCTGCTGCACGGCGCCCCGCAAACGCACATCTCGTGGCGCAAGGTGGCGCCGGAGCTGGCGAAGACCCACACCGTCATCGTGCCCGACCTGCGCGGCTACGGCGACAGCAGCAAGCCGGCCGACGGCGACAACCACGCCAACTACGCCAAGCGGGCGATGGCGCTCGACCAGGTCGAACTGATGCGCCACTACGGCCATGACACGTTCCCGGTCATCGGCCACGACCGCGGCGGACGCGTCGGGCACCGGCTCGCGCTCGATCACCCGGAGCGCGTCACGAAGCTGATGGTGCTCGACATCGTGCCGACGCACTACCTCTACACGCACGTCACGATCGAGTTCATCCAGGCCTACTTCCACTGGTTCAACTACGTGCGCGCCGCGCCCGGTCCGGAGAACGACCTGAAGGCGCAGTACGACGCGCAGCGCGCCAAGGTAGCAGCCTCGGGCGACGACGTCCGGATCGAGTACCTGCGCGCGCAGAGCGACCCCGCGAGCATCCACGGGATGTGCGAGGACTACCGCGCCGGCGCGTCGATCGACCTGCAGCACGACGCCGCCGACCTGGCCAGGAAGATCCAGTGCCCGCTGGTGACGTTGTGGGGATCGAAAGGCCCGATGGGCCGCATCTATGACGTGCTCGCGATCTGGAAGGAGCGCGGGGTGAGCGTCAGCGGCAAGCCGATGAACGCCGGGCACAACATCCAGGAGGACGACCCGGCCGGCACCCTTGCGGAGATCCGCGCCCTGCTGGGTTGATGGGGCTCCACGTCGCAGAATGTTCAACGGCCGGCGCGGAGGTCGTCGACCTTCTTCTTCGTCGTGTCCAGCGTCTCGACGTCCGTGCCCTCGATGTCGCCGGCGTCCTTGAGCGCAGCGAGGAGGGTGACCGCCTCGGCGTAGTCACGCTGGGCGGCGTCGCGGTCGCCGGCGTCACGAGCCGGGCCGCGCATCAGCACGACGCGGGCGTCGCCGCGCTCGATCAGCGCCGAGGCGACGGCGACACGCAGCTCGACGTCGTCGTCGTTGTCCCTGGCCAGCGCGCGACAGACGTTCACGGCGCGGTCGAGGCTGGCGAGTGCCGGCGCACGTTGCCCGAGCTTGGCCAGGAAGCGGCCGCGCATGCCGTAGTTCGTCGCCGTCTCACTGCGCGCCCGCGCGCTGTCGGGATCGGCGGCGGCGAGCTGATCCTGAATCGCCGTCGCGCGTTCGATCGGAGCCAGCGCGTCGCGGGTGTGGCCGGCGGCATCGAGCAGCTCGGCCTGCTTGAAGTAGGCGATCGCCAGGTCGTTGCGCGCGGTGGCGTTGGCCGGGTCCGCGCGCACGAGGTCCTCGTGCGTCGCGACTGACTGGCCGATGCGGGCCATGGCCTCGTCGCGCCGGCCGAGGGCCGTCAGCACGTCGGCCATGCCGGAGCCGGCCACCGCCAGGTTGCGGCGGAAGAGCGCGTTGTCCGGATCCTTGCGCGACGCCCGCTCGAACACCGCCACCGACTCGCCGATCTCGCGCAGGGCGCCTTCGTAGTCGCCGACGTTGGGCGAGTTCGGATTGCCGAGCAGGCTGCCGACCTTGTGGTGGGCGGCGCCGAGCATGCGCAGGTTCGCGAGGTCGTCGGGGGCGGCGGCGTCGAGCGCCTGCAGCACCGCCAGCGAACGGCGGTGGTAGTCGAGCGCCTCGCTCGTCGCGCCCGTGATCATCAACATGTCGCCGTAGCGGCTGTAGCCCAGTGCCAGGTCGCGACGTTCGGCCGGCGAGGCGGTGGCGTCGGTGGCGACATCGCGCACGAGGTCGAGGCCGGTGCGCGCCGCGGCCATTGCCGCCGCCGTATCGCCGGTGGCTCGCTGGATCTCGCTGAGCCGCAGGTGCGCCATCGCCGCCTCGCGCCTCAGGTCGCCGGGGCTCGCCGCGGTGACGTCGAGCGACGTGTAGAGCGCGACCGCCTTCTCGTAGCTGGCCAGCGCGCCGGCGGAGTCGCCCAGGTTGGCGGTGAAGGGCCGGCCCTGCACGTCGCCGACGCGCACGTAGCCGGCGGCGAGCTCGCGCCGGAGATCGGCGCGGTCGCCGGCGTCGCGCGCCAGCTTGTCGAGATACTCGATGCCCTTCTGCACCATCAGCTGGCGCGCCGCCGTGGAGCCCGAGAGATCGCGCACCGCGTCGTGCACGTCGAACAGGAAGGCGTTCGCCAGCGAGCGGACGTCGTCGAAGCGCTGTTCGGCCCGTGCGCGTTCGCGGCTGGCGACTCGCGCCTGCCACGCCACGCCCACCAGGCCGAGCACCAGCGCCAGCACCACGGCCACGCCGGCGGCGACGGCGCCGCGGTGGCGCCGCACGAACTTCGACGCCCGATAGCCGAAGGTATCGGGCCGCGCCAGCACCGGCAGCCCCGCGAGATGGCGGCGCACGTCCTCGGCGAACTGGTCCACCGAGGCGTAGCGGCGCGTCGGTTCCTTGCTGAGCGCCTTCAGGACGATGTTGTCGAGGTCGCCTTCGAGGCGGCGCTGCAGGCGATGGGAATCGGTGATGCGCGTCGATCGCGGGCTGGTCGTCGTGGCGGTGTCGCGCGCCGTCGCCGCGTCGAGCGGCCGCGTGACGGCGAGGCTCGGCTGCACCGGTGCCTCTTCGCACACGACGCGCACGATCTCGGGCAACGCCCGGCTCGTGAGGCGATACGGCTGGCGGCCGGTGAGGAACTCGTAGAGCAGCACGCCCAGCGAGTAGACGTCGGTGGCGGTCGTGACCACCTCGCCGCGCACCTGCTCGGGGCTGGCGTACTCGGGCGTCATCAACTGCAGCCCGGGCGCAGTGGGCGCCATCGTGTGGCCGGCCATCTCGGGATTCAGCAGCTTGGCGATGCCGAAGTCGAGCAGCTTGGGCACGCCGTCCGCCGTCACCAGCACGTTGGCCGGCTTCAGGTCGCGATGGATGACCAGGTTCTGGTGCGCGTGCTGCACCGCCGCGCAGACCTGCAGGAACAGGTCGAGCCGCGCGGCCACGTAGAGGTCGCGCGCATCGGCGTACTCGATGAGCGGCGCGCCCTCGACGTACTCCATGACGAGGTAGGGGAGGCCGTCGTCGGTGGTGCCGCCGTCGAGCAGCCGCGCGATGTTCGGATGGTCGAGCCCGGCCAGGATCTGCCGCTCGGCGCGGAACCGCTGCACGATGGCGTCGGTGTCCATGCCGCGCTTGAGCAGCTTGACGGCGACGCGCTTGTGGAAGACGTCGTCGTCGCGGACGGCCAGGAACACCGTGCCCATCCCGCCCTGGCCCAGTTCGCGGACCAGCCGGTACGGCCCGATGCGCCGCTCGGACGCGTCCGCGCCGCCGCCAGACGTGATGTGCGTGGTGTCGTTCGAGCGGGGGGCCACGGGAACATCAAAGTATACCGACGGCCGACACCGCCGCGGCCGCGGCCGCCGCCTGGAACGCCGGCGGCGGTCAGCGCAACTCGGCTGCGAGGAAGCGATCGACGATCGGCCGGGCCACGGCCTCTTCGGCCGTGGTGAAGCCGTGTTGCGCGCCGGTGATCAGCTCGAGCTGGACGCGCCGGCCGGCGGCGACGAGCGCGTCGGCGAGCAGCCGGCTCTGCTCGGTGGGCACGCGCGTGTCGGCGTCGCCATGCACCAGCAGCACCGGCGCGGCGATGCGCGGGGCCTGCGTCAGTGGGGAGCGGGACGTCACGCCCCCAGGCTCGCACACCGCGGTCACGTAGCCGGGAATATCGGCGTTGGCCGTCGTCACCTTCCAGCGCGCGACGTCGGTGACTGGGAAGTAGGCGACGACGGCGCGCAGGCGCGCATCGCGGGCGGCCGTGAGCAGGGCCACCTGCCCGCCCTGGGAAAAGCCCACGAGCGCGACGCGATCGCCGTCGACACCGGGCAGCGTGCGCAGCCACGCGGCCGCCAGCGCCACGTCGTCGGGCTGGCGGAGACCGCAGTCGTCGGCGCCGCCCGACGGCGGCCAGCCGCGCATCGACAGCGCCAGGGCGACGTATCCGTCATCCGAGAAACGGCGGGCCCGCCCTTCCACCAGCGCCGCGCCGTTCGTGCCGGCCGTCTGCCAGCCGTGCAGCACGATCAGCGCCGGTCGCGGCTGCGGTGTCTCCGGGCGGTAGAGGATGCCGCCCTGGGTGACGCCGTCGCCGGCGATCGTGACATCGAAGCGGCCGGCGCTCGAGGGCGGCGCGCTCGACGGCGGCGTCGGCGTCGTGGGGGTGGAGTCGGAGCCGCCGCATCCCGCCGCGAGCAGCACGCCGGCGGCGACCATACTCGCCAACGTCGCCTGCCACCCCGGTCGCAACGCTCTGATTGAAGACGGCATGGGACGTGGTTCGTTGGACGGGCGCGCGGGCAGAACGGCCGGTACGAAATGATACGGTGAAGCTCCGCCCGCCGATGCCCAGCCGTCACGTCCTGCCGGATCACGTCGAAGATTTCCGCGATCGCCGCTGGCGCCGCGAGGGCGGCCGCGAGGTGACGTCGGCCCTGCAGGCCGAGCAGTTCGTCGAGGACGTCGGCTTCGCGGCGTGCCTCACCGACGCCCGCAAGCCCGGCCCGTCCCTCTACGTCGCGGTCTGCGGCCGTCGCGACGCCGTCATGCCGCGCAACGTGCAGAAGGACCCCGAGGCGTCGGAGGCGTGGCTGCTGAAGGACGAGGTCATCCGCCGCGGCAAGGTGTATTACGCGAAGCTGGCACGCGGCAAGGCGATGTTCGTCGCGCCGCGGCTGGTGCCGTACTTCCACGCCATCTGGGGGGTGCGGAAGGCCGACGAGGCACGTCGCCTCGGTCGGCCCGCGCGCGCCGTCCTGAAGGTGCTGCGGGCCGAGTGGGAGATGGCGACGAAGGATCTGCGGGCCGAATCCGGCGTGACCGATCGCGCGACGTTCCTGCAGGCGATGGACGAACTGCAGGCGGCGATGCTGGTCGTGCCGAGCGAGGTGCTCTACGCGCCGTGGTTCACCTACATCTGGACGCT
>CADEDM010000179.1 GCA_902826065.1 uncultured Acidobacteriota bacterium
GGCCGCGGTGAGCCGCATCGCAGGAGTCGAACGTGGCTGAGTGGCGGCAGGAACTCGACCGGCGGTGCACGGCGGCTGGCCTCGAACCCGCCCGGCGCGACGAGGTGCAGGGCGAGATCGCCGAACACCTGCAGGACCGTTTCGACGACCTGGTGACCGGCGGTACCGCCGCCACCGAGGCGCACCGGCTGGTGACGGCGGAGGTTCCCACGGTCGAGGCGATCCGTCAGCTGGCGCGCCGGCGTCCGCAGTACGTGCCGCCGGCGCCGGTCGCACCACCGCCCGCGACGTCGGGCGGCGGGTTCCTGACGGCCACGACCGGGTTCGGCCGCGACGTCCGCTTCGCCTTCCGCTCGTTCCTCCGCGACCGCACGTTCACGACTGCGTCGGTGCTCACGCTGGCGGCGTGCCTCGCGGCCAACGTGGTCGTGTTCACGCTCGTGAACGCCGTACTGCTCGATGCCGTCAGCGTGCCGGAGCCACAGGGACTGATTCACATCGGCAACCAGTATCCGAACGCGGGCGCCGCCGCCAACGTCGGCGGCAACTCGGGTGTGCCCGACTACTTCGATCGGCTCAGCGCGATTCCGGCCTTCGCCGAGCAGGCGCTCTTCGACACCCACGGCGTCAGCATGGGCGACCAGATGGCGGAGCGCATCACGGCCATGACCGCGACGCCGTCGCTGTTCCCGCTGCTGCGGACGCAGGCGGCGCTGGGCCGCACCTTCACGGACGACGAAGGCCAGGAAGGCCGACACCGCAAGGTGGTGCTGAGCGACGGCCTGTGGCGGCGTCGCTTCGCTGCGTCGCCGGGCGTCGTCGGCCAGACGGTCGCCATCGGCGGCGTGCCGCACGAGATCGTCGGCGTGATGCCGCGGGGCTTCCGGTTCTACGACGACGAGGTGGCGTTGTGGCTGCCGGCGGCGTTCACCGCCGAGGAAAAGAGCGACGAGTCGCGTCACAGCAACAACTGGACCTACGTGGGCCGGCTGGCGCCGGGCGCGTCGATCCAGCAGGTGCAGGCGCAGGTCAACGCGCTGAATGTGGCGAACCTCGAGCGTTTTCCGGCGATGAAAGCGGTGCTCGTCGAGGCGGGCTTCCGCTCGATGGCGACGCCGCTCGTCGACGTCCTGGTCGCCGACGTGCGCCGGCCGCTCTACCTGCTCTGGGGCGGGGTGGCGTGCGTGCTGCTGATCGGCGTCGTGAACCTGGCCGCCCTGACGCTGGCGCGCGCCACGGCGCGACGCGGTGAGCTGGCGACGCGCCTGGCGCTCGGCGCGGCCGCCGGCCGCGTGCGGCTCCAACTCGTGACCGAACACGTGCTGCTGGCGCTGATGGGCGGAGTGCTCGGCGTCGGCCTGGCCTGGGCGCTCGTCCGCGGTGTGCCCGGCGCCGGCCTGGCGCTCGTCCCCGCCGGCCGCGACGTGGGTCTCGATCCGCGGGTCTGGGGCTATGCCGCCGGCCTCACGGTCGTCGTCGGCGTGACGCTGGGCCTCGTGGCGATGCGCGGCGTCGAGCCCGGGCGCACCGCGGCGACGCTTCGTGACGACGGGCGCAGCCGCACCGGCAGCCGCACCACGCGGCGCCTGCGCCAGGTGCTGGTCGTCGGCCAGGTGGCCGTGGCCTGCATGCTGCTCGTCGGCGCCGGGGTGCTCTTCACGAGCTTCCGCAAGCTGCTCGCGGTCGACACCGGGTTCCGGACCAGCGTCGTCACCGGCGCCATCTCGCTGCCGGCCTCCGCGTACGCCACCGATCCCGAGCGCATCGCGTTCGTGAACCGGCTGTTGGATCAGGTGCGCGCCATTCCCGGCGTCACCCATGCCGGGGCGACTTCGAACATCCCGTTCGGCACCAGCCGCAGCGACAGCGTGGCGTGGCCCGAGGGCTGGACGCCGCTGCCCGGTCAGAGCTTCGTCTCGCCGGATCAGATTCGCGTCTCGCCCGGCTACTTCGAGGCGATGGGCATTCCGGCCGTGGCCGGGCGCACGTTCGACGGCAGCGAGATCGAAGGGACGGAGCGCGCCGTCGTCGTCGATGAGCGGCTCGCCAGGCGCTTCTGGCCGGATCGCGATCCGATCGGTCGCTACATGCTGCAACCGCGCACGGCCGAGGCGCTGTCGAACCCGACGCCCGAGAACCTGGTGCGGCACCGCGTCGTCGGCGTCGTGAAGTCGGTCAAGCAGTATGCGCTCGTGACGCCGGCCGACGCCGTGGGCGCCTACTATTTCCCGTTCGCGCAGGACGCGCCGATCGGGCTGACGATGGTCGTGCAGAGCGAGGCGTCGCCCACCGTCGTCGAGAACGATCTCCGCCGCGTGCTCGGCGCACTCGATCCGCGCCTGCCGTTGTTCGACGTGCGCGTGATGCGCGAGCGGGTCGACCACTCGCTGCGGGCGCGGCGCGCCACGATGACGCTGGCGGTGGCCTTCGGCGGCCTCGCGCTCGGGCTGTCGGCGCTCGGGCTCTACGGCGTGCTCGCGTATCTGGTGGCACAGCGCACCCGCGAGATCGGCATCCGCATGGCGCTGGGCGGCTCCGCGCCGGCGATCGCCGGCCTGGTGCTGCGCGAGAGCGTGACGGTGGTGCTGGTGGGCCTCGCCGTGGGCCTGGCCGGCGCCGCCTGGCTCGGACGCGCGCTCGCCTCGGAGGTGTTCGAGGTGCGGCCGTTCGATCCGGTGTCGGTGGCCACGGCCGTCGTGTTGCTGCTCGGCGCCACGCTGGCGGCCACCGCGGCACCAGCGCGTCGCGCGCTGCGCGTCGACCCGGCGGTGACCCTGGCGGCCGAGTAGCACCGCCCGTCGACGTCAGTGGCGGCGCAGGCGCGCGAGCGTCGCGCCGAGGTGCGCCCGCGGATCGTCCCAGTAGTCGGCGACGGCCGGATGCCCGGCCAGCACCTGGTGCACCACCGCGCGCTGCACGCCGATACCGCGCCCGTGCACCAGCCGCACGTCACGCAGGCCGGCGTCGACCGCCGCGGTCAGGAACGCGTCGACCACATCGGGGATGTCGCGCGGCTGGAACGCATGCAGGTCGAGTTCCTGCTCGATGGGGATCTCGACGGCGTCGTCGTCGGACATGGCGCGGCTCACGCCGCACGATAGCAGAGCGCCGCGCCGTGCGCCCGTCTCCGCCGCCCTATACTGGAACCAGCCGCCGTGCCCGGCGCCGGCGCCCGCGCCCGCTCATGGAAAAGATCATCGTCCACGCCAAGTTCCACACCGGCCATCGACAGCTCGGCTACCCCGGCGAATGCCGCTTCGTCCACGGCCACACCTGGCGCGGCACGGTGACGATCGCGACCGAGACGTTCCCGCGCGACGATCTCGACATGTCGCTCGACTTCGGCCACATCAAGAACGTGATGCGCGACCTCGACCACAAGATGCTGGTCGTCGAGGCCGACACGACCTTCATGAACTCTGCGCTGTTCGAGCCGGAAGGCGTGGTCGTGATTCCGGGCAAGGGCCCGAGCGTGGAGAACGTCGCGCACTACGTCTTCGACCACGTCGTCGAGCTGATTCGCCGGCAGTATCCCGATCGCGGGCTCGACTACCGGATCGAGGTCACGATCCAGGAAACCGAGAACAATTTCTTCGTGGTCGACAAGACGGCGACCATTTAGCCGGCGGGACGAGGTGCGCCGGCCGGCGCAGCGCGCCGGGCGCCGCGGCCGACACGTCCGAACGTGGGTGCGCGCCCGGCTGACACTGCGCGTCGCTCCACCAGCCGCCTCCCACGAGCCGCGCTGCGCACGGCGGAGCACGGCCGTGCAAGGCATTGGTCTTGCTCTACGCGGGCGCGTGACGCCACCGGCCACGTCCGCCGCTTCCGCGCCGATCACCAGCACGGCCGTGCCGGTGATGGACGTGATCGCCGGCCTGTCGCGGGCGCTCGACATCACGGAAGGGCATCCGCGCGGCCATTCGGCCCGGTCGTGCCTGATCGGCATGGCCATCGGCGCCGAACTCGGGCTCGACGACACGGAGCGCGCCGATCTCTTCCACGCCCTGCTCCTGAAGGACGCCGGCTGCTCGAGCAACGCCGCCCGCCTCCATCAACTGATCGGCGGCCAGGACCAGGCCGCCAAGCATGCGGTGTGGATGACCGACTGGCGCAGCTGGCCGGCGAAGATTCGCTACAGCGTCGAGTACGCGGGCAAGGGCGAGCGGCCGTGGCAGCGGGCCGTCCGCGTCGCGAGGCTCGCCGTGATCGGCCCGCGCGCCGAGCGCGAGCTGTTCCAGATTCGCTGCGATCGCGGCGCGGCCATCGCCTTGGACATCGGCCTGTCGCCGGCGACCGCGGCGGCGATCCGGTGGATGGACGAGCACTGGGACGGCGGCGGACAGCCCGAGGGATTGAAGGGCGACCGCATCCCGGTGCTGGCGCAGATCATCGGCCTGGCGCAGGTGATGGAGCTCTACTGGCAGGAGGGCGGCATCGACGCCGCGCGCGAGGTCGTGCGCCGGCGCCGGCGGCGCTGGTTCTCGCCCAAGCTCGCCACCTGCGGGGTGGCGCTGTGCGAGCGGCCCGACTTCTGGCGCCGCTTCGGGACGATGGACCCGGTGCGCCTGCTGCGCGAGATCGCGCCGGCCCCGGCGATGGTTGTGGCCGACGACGCGCGGCTCGACCGCGTCGTCGAGGCGTTCGCCGGCGTCATCGACGCCAAGTCGCCCTATACCCACGACCACTCCAGGCGCGTGGCGGACTACGCCGTCGCTGCCGGACGACGCCTCGGCTTCTCGGCCGAGCGCCTGATCCGCCTGCGCCGCGCCGCCCTGCTGCACGACATCGGCAAGCTGGGCGTGTCGAACGGCATCCTCGACAAAGCCGGCCCGCTCACGCCCGACGAGTGGCGGGCGGTGCGCGCTCACACGCGGCACACCTACGAGATCCTCGATGCCGTGCCGGTGTTCAGCGAACTGGCCGATGATGCGGCCGCTCACCATGAACGCCTCGACGGCGGCGGCTACGACCGTGGCCTGCGGGGCGCGGCGCTCAGCCCGTCGGCGCGCGTGCTGGCGGTGGCCGATGTCACCGACGCGCTGCGCTCCGACCGCCCGTATCGTGCCGGCCTCGACGTCGAACGCGTCACCGCCATGCTCACCGCCGACGCGACGGCGGGGAAGCTGTGCGCGCAGAGCGTCGACGCCATGGTGCAGGCCCTGCACGAGTGACGCGCCCGGCCACGACGCCGCCGACGCGCAGCGCCGCGTCGGCGCGGTGGTAGACTCCGCGGCGGCCGGCCCGACTGCGCCGGCGTGAGGGGGCCGCGTGCGTCCAGCCGCCATCGTCGTGTCGTTCGTCTCGTCCCTGGCCGTCGTCGTCGCGCCCGCCGCGGCGCAGGCGCCACCCGTGCCGGCGGTGTTCATCTCGCCGGCGGAGGTCGCGCAGATCCTCGAGACCGCGATTGCCAAGAGCGCCGTTGACCAGCCGATCAAGGGCGTGGACGTGCACGGCGGCCGCGCGCTGGTGGCGATGCTGCACCGCGATCGGGCCGAGACCGGCGGCCTCATCCACGAGCGCGTGACCGAGACGTACTACATCCTGCACGGCAGCGGCACGCTCGTCACCGGTGGCTCGCTGGGCGAGACCAAGCCGAACGACCTGACCCGCCTGGGCGCTGGGCCGAGCCTCCAGGGCACGCGGCAGGGCGGCGAGAGCCGCAAGGTCGGTCCCGGCGACGTGATCGTCATCCCGGCCGGCACGCCGCACGGCTTCAGCGAGCTGGATGCGCCGATCAGCTACCTGGTGTTCAGGTTCGACCCGGGGAAGTAGCGCTCAGGCGCGATGGAGGGGGCGGGGATCTGGGACGAGGGACCAGGAAATCCCGAAGCTCGCCCAGATGCTCGAGCCCGTACGCACGAAGGCCGGAGCGCAAGGAGCACTCCGGCCTCGTCGACTGCCTGGTCCCTGGTCCCTGCGTGTTCCTAGGTCCTGGCCGGCGCCTTGAGCACCTCATCCACCAGGAACACGTCGGTGAGCAGGGCGCGCAGGTGGATCGACGCGTTCAGGTTGTCGACCATCTGCGAGCTGATGCCGGGCTGCGCGAGCACGAGGCGCACCGCGGCCTGGGCCGAGCCGGCATCGCGATCGAGCACCGCGATGAACGCGGCGTACTTGTCGGCGTTCCCGGCGTCGTCGGCCGCCACGGCGCGGAAGACGTCACCGAGACCGGTGAGGGCCTGGTCGAGGCCGGTGAGGAACTGGCGCACCTGGGCGCCGGCCCCCGACCCCGAGTCGGTGGCCAGGCCCTGCGCCGCGTAGGCGAGCATGAACTCGTAGGCTTCCTCGATGCGATCGCACCGGGCCGCCATGTCGTCGCGGTGGCTCACGCTATTCCGAGGGCCGTCCGCCGACGGGCTGCGAACCAGGCACGCGCCAGCGCGCCGGGTCGTGATGCTCGAGATACTGGCGCCGCGTGATCGTGCCGAACAGCATCGACTTCGTCAGCCAGAACTTCTCGGGCCGGATGGCGAAGTAGACGTGCGCCATGGTCAGGCCCACGAGCGCGACGCCGGCCACGCCGTGGCCCACGTACATCCAGCCCCAGGTGATGTCGGTGAGGATGTACGGGTCGCGGGTGAAGAACGGCGTCTGCACCTTCTTCATCATGAAGAGGCCGGTGCCGGTGGCGAGGAACGCCGTGACCACGATGGCCAGGTGATAGAGCCGGTTGCCGAGCGGGTACTTCGCCGGCTTCCAGTCGCCCGTGTCGCGCCCGAGTTCACGCGCCATCTCGGACTTCAGTTCGGGGATGTCCTTCGGGCCGATCCAGATCGACCAGAAGTCCATGAAGAAGATGGCGTGGATGATGTGGTAGAGAATCGACGCCGTCAGCACGACGCCGGCCATCCAGTGCCACGTCACCCAGGCGAACTGCACGCCCACGATCGGCAGGAACGCGGTGAACAGCAGCGTGAACATCGACGCCGCCATCACCCAGTGGAACATGCGGGCCGCGCCGCTGTGCCGCTGCACCTTCTCGGGCAGGCCCGGCATCTTCGCTTCGAGCGCGATGACCTCGGCCTCCGGCCGCTTGGTGTGCGCCGACAGCAGCATGTAGACCGAGTGCGCCGCCAGGAACACCACGCCGGCGAAGAACGACACCCACAGCAGGTCCCACGAGATATGCGTGAAGACCGACTGGCCCCAGGGGCTGAGGCCGCGCGTTAGGAAGTCGATGCCCATCCGTTGTCCCCCCCGCGGACTGCGCGCTTCACCAGGTTGCGCATCAGCGGAATCTTGTAGCCGTTGTGGGCCAGGGCGACCGCGCCCCGCACCGCGATTTCACCAGCCTCGTTGGCCGTGTCGGCGTTGCGCGGCTTGCCGGCCACGAACGCTTCCACCGCCTCGAGGCGCATCGGCGGCGCCGCCACGGCGTTCACCACGATGCGCGCGCGCTCGATGGTGTTGCCGCTGGTCTTGAACGCCGCCGCGATGTTGACGAGCGGGAAGTCCCACACCTTCCGATCGGCGACCTTCTCGGTGTAGAACTCGGCGCCGGCCCACGTGCCGGGCAGCCGGATCGAGGTGAGGATCTCGCCGGTCTGCAGCGTGGTGAGCCGGGTGATGTCCGTGCCCGGCCCGACGAAGTAGTCCTGCGCGTCGACGATGCGTTCGCCGTTGGCCGAGCGGATGACCATCTTGGCGTCGAGCGCGATCATCGCCGGCGCCGTGTCGGACGGGTTCACCGCCACGCAGCGGTCGGCGCCGAAGATGGCATGCTCGCGGTTGATGGCGGTGGGCGTGTCGGCGTAGCAGACGTTGCCGCCGGCGCGATAGCACGACCAGCCGGCGCGGTAGTACCAGCAGCGGGCATCCTGTGAGAGGTTGCCGCCGATGGTGCCCTGATTGCGGATCTGCGGCGAGGCCGCCGCTTCCGCCCCCTGGAACAGCACGCCGTACTTGTCGCGCACCAGCGGGTGCTTGACCACCTCGGTCAGCGTGGTCATGGCACCGATCTCGATGCCGTCGCCCACCGCGTTGACGCCCTTGAGGGCATCGATCGCGCCGAGTTCCACCACCACCTTCGGCTTGCGGATGCGGTCCTTCAGCCAGTCGAAGCTGTCCATGCCGCCCGCCATCACCCAGGCGTCGGTTCCGTGCGTGGCGAGCAGTCCCAGGGCGTCGTCGAGGCTCGCCGGCTGGAACAGCTCGAACGCCGGCATCATGTCGTGAATCACAGCCATGATTCGATGCTCCCTTAGATGTGCGCCGTGAGCGCCGTGTGCTGGTAGGTCTTCGCTTCGATCGACGTCAGCAGCAGATCCGGCGTCATCGGATAACGGCGGAACGCCTCGTCGCCGAGGGCGTTCACGAGGGCCGCGGCCACCGCGCCGCAGCCGGCGCCCACCGGCGGCTCGCCGATGCCGCGCGCGCCCACGGGCGTCTCGGGATCGGGGATCTCGGTGGCGGCCCACTTGATGGCGGCCGGTACCTCGAGGATCGAGGGCGGTTTGTTGTGGTGGAACCGCCGCGCCAGGCAGACCCCGTATTGCTTGTCGTAGACCCAGCGCTGCGAGATGGTGTGCCCGATGCCCAGCATGGAGCCGCCGAACGTCTGGCCCTGCAGGTTGCGCGGGTGCAGCACGGTGCCGACATCGGCCACCGACGCGTACTCGACGATGTGCCAGGCGCCGGTTTCGACATCGACCTCGACCTCGGCGAAGCCCGCCACGAACGAGTGCGTGTTGCCGTCGCGCTTGTAGTTGTCCTTGGCGACGCCGACGAGGCCCTGGCCAGCCACGATCTTCAGCGCGTTCTTGGTGAACACGTTGATGTCTTCCGGGCCCTCGTGGCCGTCGTACTTGCCGCCGAGTTCCACGGCCTTCTTCGCGACCTCGGCGAACGTGAGCCCGCCGACGCGGCCGTTGGCCACGGCGTAGCTGGCCGGGTTGCCGCCACGAATCTTGGCGGCGACTTCCTGCAGCTTGGCCTTGAGGTCGGTGGCCGCGGCGTGCGCGGCGCGGGTCATGGCGTGCACCGTCTGGCTGCCGGCCGAGACGCAGGTCCACGGCAGGCCCTTGGCGGTGTTGCCCCAGACCACCTCGAACTGCTCCCACGGCGTGTCGAGGATCTCGGCGTAGACGCGCTGGCAGTCGATGACCGACTCGGTGCCCAGGTTGCCGATGCCCGAGTGGACCTCGACCTTGCCGTCCGCGGGCCGCACGATGGCGAGGCCGTCGAAGCCGATCGAGCCGGCCGTGTACGGGCCCACCGCGACGCCGATGCCCCGCACCTTCGTGCCCTGGCGGTTGCTGGCGGCCAGCGCCGCCTTCTTGGCATCCCAGTCGAAGATCACCTTGCCCTGGTCGAGCGCTTCCTTGACGTTGGCCTGCGTGACGTAGGCCTGCTTCTTCGTGGCCGGGACCACGGGGCCGTACGGCGCCTTGCCGACGGGGGCGTTGATCTTCAGCAGCTCGACGTGATCGATGCCGAGCTTCTTCGCCGCCTTCGCCATGACCGGGTCGAGCAGCGCGTTCATCTGCATGCCGCCCGGCGACCGCTGCGACGTGCGCGGCGGCGTGTTGGTGAGCACCGAGATGCCGCGCCAGCGGAAGGTCTCGGGCTGGAACTGCAGCGACGCCATCGCGCCGGCCGAGCGGTAGTCGCCCTGGTTGTTGTAGGGGCCGTTGTCCTGCACCGTGAAGAAGTCCATCGCCACGATGCGGCCGTCCTTGCGGAAGCCCACCTTGGCGCGGCCGAACAGGCCGGCGCGCGCGCGGCCGATGTAGTGCTCTTCCTCGCGGGTGATGCGCATCATCACCGGCGCGCCGTTGAGCTTCTTCGACATCAGCGCCGGGATGGCCATGCTCTGGCTGCCCGGAATCTTGCTGCCGAAGCCGCCGCCCGTGAACTCGCTGATGAGCACGACCTCTTCGGGCTTGATGCCGACCATGCGCGCGATGTTCGGCACGGTCTGCGCGACGCTCTGCGTGGAGCCGTGGAAGAACAGCTTGCCGCCCTGCCAGTAGGCCATGGCGGTGCGGGTCTCGAGCGGCTGGTGGCCGGTGGACTGCGAGTAGAGCGTCTCGTCGAGGACGAGCTCGGCCTTCTTGAAGCCTTCCTCGAGGTTACCCAGCTCGAAGAAGTCCGGCGCCTCGCCCATCGGCAGGCGGCCTTCGGCGGCTTCGGCCCAGTCGGCGTCGGTCCACTTGATCGTCGTGACCTTCGCCGCGGGACCCGCGCCGGCCCAGACGTTGCCCTGGGTGCGGGCATTGGGGCTGCCGGGCCGCAGGCTGTCCATCGGATCGACTGCGAAGGGCAACGGCTCGTAGTCGACCTGCAGCAGCTCGATCGCTTCGGCGGCCGTGGTCTCGTCGACCGCGGCGATCGCCAGAATCGGCTCGCCCTGGTAGACCGGTTCATCGGTGAGCGCGATCTCGGGCGGCAGCGGCGGAGGCGGCGGCGCGGCCGGCGCCGGCTGACCGGCCGCAGCGGCGGGCGGCGGGGGCGGCGCGGGAGGCGGCGGGAAGTCGCTGGCGCGCAGGATGCCCTTCACGCCGGGCAGCGCCAGGGCGCGACTGTCGTCGACGCGCAGGACGCGGGCGTGCGGCATCGGCGAGAGCAGCAGCTTGATGAACAGCATGCCCTCGGCGCGGTAGTCCTCCGCGTACTTCGCCTTGCCCGTGACCTTGG
>CADEDM010000180.1 GCA_902826065.1 uncultured Acidobacteriota bacterium
AGCGGGTCGAACACCACCTTGGTGTCGCCGTGGGTCACGAGCACGCTGGCGTTGGCGAGGTACGTGGCCCGGGCGGTGACTGGAGCCGCCGAGCGTTGGTTCACGGGCTGCTTGGCGGCGGCGCCGTGGGCGAAGGTGACGGCCGCGGCCGCGGTGACCAGCAGCCAGGCATGAACGCGGACGCGTCGGGTGACCTGCATCTGTGCTTCCTGTCCGGCGCGGGGGGCGCCACGCCAGTCACACCATACTTCGTCCGTGGCCGGCCCTCGCGGTCAGTCTCGCCTGGAGGGCTGTCGTTCCGCGACGTACAGATCGTTCGCCGTGCCGCTTTCGGGGTCGACCCGGCTCGACCCGAAGTAGAGGCGCTGGCCGTCGCGCGAAATGGTCGGCCGCGTCTGGCTGAAGTCGGGATGGTTGACGTGATTCCCCAGGCGTCGCGGCGTCGACCAGCGCTTGAACACGCTGGCGCGGGTCGCGCTGTAGATCTGCGGCAGCGCGTTATCGCGGGTCGAGTCGAAGACGATCTCCAGGCCGTCCTTGCGGACGTTGGGCCGCGAGTCCTGCATCCCGGTGTTCAGCTCCGCCACGGGCTGCGCCGGCGTCCACGCGCCGTTCGCGTCGAGCTCGCTGACGAAGATGTCGTGCGTGCCCAGACGATTGCTCGAGAAGTAGAGCAGCGTGCGCCCCTGGGCGCGGACGAACGACGGCGAGAACTCCTCGCCGCCGCTGTTGATGTCGCAACTCAGGGCCTGCGGCGGCAGCCACTGTCCCGATGGCTGCAGGCGCGTGTAGTAGATGTCGGGGTTGTTGCCCGGGCCGCCGCAGTTGTTCGCCCTGGAGCTGACGTAGAGCAGTTGATTGCCGGGCAGCGGCGTGGGGCAGAAGTCGTTGCCGAGCGAGTTCACCGGCTCGCCGAGGTTCACCGGCGTCTCCCACGCGGCCCGGCGGCTGGCGCGGAACGCCGCCCACACGTCGTTCGTGCCCGGTCCGACGCCGCCGGCGCGATTCGACGCGAAGAACAGCAGGTGGCCGTCGGGCGACTCGGCCGGACAGCCTTCGCCGGCGGCGGTGTTGATGCCGAGCCGGCCGCCCCGGTCCACGCTCTTTGCCGGGCCCCACTGTCCAGCCGCGTCCCAGTGCGCGGTCGCGGGTGCGACCAGCCAGCCAACCAGGAGGGAGGTTGCGGTGAGGCTCGCGGCGGCCTTGAGCACGGGCCGGGCGATACTAGCGGTTGCTGCTGTCGTGCGCGATGTGCCTGCGTTCATGTCGGTCTCCTTCGTCAGCGCGCGCCGCGTCCGTCGCGGTCGCCGTCGATGCGCGGCCAGCGTGCGCTCGCGGCTCGCGGATGTCGTGAGCGAACGCTGGGAGATCCAGGAGATTTCGGGGAGACCATGACCGTCCGCTTCGGACGCTTCGTGCTCGACGGGCCACGGCGCGAGCTGCGCGGCGACGGCGAGGCGCGCCATCTCACGCCGAAGGCGTTCGAGCTGCTGACGCTGCTGGTGCGCGAGGCGCCGCGGGTGGTCCCGAAGCAGGAGCTGCACGATGCGCTCTGGCCCGACGCGCACGTCTCCGACGCGTCGCTGGTCGGGCTGGTCAAGGAACTGCGCCGCGTGCTCGACGATCGCGACAGCGACGCGCCGATCGTCCGCACCGTACATCGCGTGGGGTATGCGTTCACGCCGGAGGTGACCCGACCCGTGCCATCCGCTGCCGCCGCGCCCGGCCGTGCCACCCACTGGCTCGTGTTCACCGGCCGGAAGGTGCTGCTCGCCGAGGGCGAGAACATCGTGGGGCGCGATCCGTCCGTGCACGTGCACGTGGACGACGCCGGCGTCTCCCGCCGTCACGCCCGCATCACGGTCAGCGGTCTCGACGTCACGCTCGAGGACCTGGGCAGCAAGAACGGCACCGTCGTGGACGACACCCGCGCCGCCGGCATCGTGCCGCTGCACGACGGCGTGCGCTGCGCGTTCGGCCCCGTGGAAGCGGTGTTCCGCGCCTCGCGAGCCGACGCGTCCACCGACACCCAGTCACACATCGGCTAGGGACAGCCTGGGCCGGCGCGCCGCGATCGCGCGGCTATAATTCCCCGCACTTGGCTCTTGCCAGCGGCACTCGCCTCGGCGCGTACGAGGTCGTCGCGCCCCTGGGCGCGGGCGGCATGGGCGAGGTCTACCGGGCCACCGACGTCGACCTCAAGCGGCAGGTCGCCCTGAAGGTGCTGCCCGAGTCGTTTGCCGGCGACGCCGGACGGGTGGCCCGCTTCCAGCGCGAAGCCGAGGTGCTCGCGACCCTCAATCACCCGCACATCGCGCAGATCTATGGGCTGGCGCGCGCCAACGGCGTGACCGCCCTGGCGATGGAACTGGTGGAGGGCGAAGACCTCAGCACGCGCATCATGCGCGGTGCCGTGCCGCTCGACGAGGCGCTGGCGATCGCGCGGCAGATCGCCGAGGCGCTCGAGGCCGCCCACGATCTCGGCATCATCCATCGCGACTTGAAGCCGTCGAACGTCCAGCTTCGCGGCGACGGCGTCGTGAAGGTGCTCGACTTCGGTCTGGCCAAGACCTTCGAGCAGGACCGGACCTCGGGCCGCGCCACCGATTCGCCCACCATCACCTCGCCGGCCATGACAACGCCCGGCGTGATCCTGGGCACGGCCGCCTACATGGCGCCCGAGCAGGCGCGGGGCAGGCCGGTCGATCGCCGTGCCGACATCTGGGCCCTGGGCGCCGTGTTGTTCGAGATGCTCACCGGCCGGCGTGCGTTCGACGCCGACGACATCACCGACACCGTCGTGGCCGTGCTCACGCGCGAGCCCGACTGGTCGGCCTTGCCCGCGGAGACGCCGGCACCGATTCGACGCCTGCTGCGGCGCTGCCTGCAGAAGGACCGGAAGCAACGGCTCGACTCGGCGGCGGCGCTGCGACTCGAGATCGACGACGCCCTCGGCGATGCGGTCCAGCCCGCGGACGCGGCGGCCTCGTCGGCGATGCGCCGCCCCGCCGCGTTGCCATGGACCGCAGCGGCAGTGGCCGCGGCATCGGCTCTCGCGATGCTGCTGGCATGGGCGCCGTGGCGTCCTGCAGTGACAGCGCCCGAGACGCGGCTCGACATCGTCACCCCGATCGGCGGCGAGCCCACATCGTTCGCGCTGTCGCCCGATGGGCGGCAGATCGTGTTGGCGGCACCCGGCGACGGCGGCGTGGGGCTGTGGCTGCGCGACCTTGCGGCCACCACCGCCCGGCCGTTGAGCGGTACCGAGGGCGCCCTCTATCCGTTCTGGTCGCCCGACGGCCGATCGATCGGCTTCTTCGCGTCCGGGATGATGAAGCGCGTCGATCTCGCCGGCGGTGCGCCACAGACGCTGGCGCGCGCCCCGGTGGGACGCGGCGGCACCTGGCATCCAGACGGCAGCATCATCTTCTCGCCCGATCAGAGCAGTCCGCTGATGCGCGTGTCCGCCACTGGGGGTGACCCCGTGGCGGCGACTCGCCTCGAGCCGCAGCAGCGTACCCACCGTTGGCCGCATCTGCTGCCGTCCGGACGGGAGTTCCTCTATGTGTCGGACGGCGCCATCTTCCTGCAACGCCTCGAGAGTGACGCCGTTGTCGAGCTGACGCGTGAAGCCGACTCCGGCGCCGTCTACCTGCCACCGGGCTGGCTGGTGTGGGTGCGCCGCGGCGCGCTCGTCGCGCAGCGCCTCGACGTGACGCAGGCGACACTCACCGGCGAGCCGGTCACGATCGCCGATGGGTTCGAGGTGGCACTGCGCCGCGGCGCGTTTTCGGTGGCGTCGAACGGCGCCTTCGCCTACCGGCTGAGCACTCACGGCCGGCGTCAGCTCACCTGGGTCGACCGATCGGGCAGGGTGGTCGGCGCCGTCGGCGCGCCCGACGTCAACAACCTGCGGGATCCTCGCATCGCCCCGGATGGCCGTCGCGTCGCGGCCATCCGCACGGTGGAAGGCAACTCGGACATCTGGTTGTTCGAGGGCTCGCGCACCAGCCGAGTGACCTTCGACGATGCGCTCGACCAACTGCCCATCTGGTCCCCCGACGGCTTGCGACTCACGTTCTCGTCGACACGATCCGAGACCGGTCAAGCGGATCTCTATCAGACCGCGCCCGGAGCCGGCGGCGATCGGCTCCTCTTCGCATCCGCGCAGACCAAGACGCCGAATGCCTGGTCGCCGGATGGCCGCTTCTTCCTGTTCTACAGCACCGATCCGGAGACGGCGAACGACTTGTGGATCCTGCCGCCGACCGGAGCGCCCGTGGCCTTCCTGAAGACGCGATTCCGCGAAGCCGACGGCGTGTTCTCGCCCGACGGCCGCTGGGTGGCGTACACGTCGGACCAGTCCGGACGTTGGGAGGTGTACGTCCGGCCGTTCGATGCCGCGTTGGCTGCCAACGAGTCGGCGGGGGAGCGCGGTCGCGAGTGGCAGGTGTCGAACGCTGGCGGACTGCATCCGACCTGGAGCCCGAATGGCCGGGAGGTCTACTTCATCAACCAGATCGGCGAGATGATGGCGGTCCCGATTGCCGTCGCCGGATCCGCAATCGCGCCGGGCACACCGCTACGCCTCTTCCCGACCGCCATCTTCGGCGGTGGGCTGGAGCTGGAGCTGCGGCAGTATGACGTCGCCCCGGATGGCCGCTTCCTGATCAACACGATGCTGGATACGGCCATCGCGCCGATCACGCTGCTGCTGAACTGGAATCCCGCCCGCGCCCAGTGAGCGCCGGCGCGTTACTGCCGGCGGCCGGATGCCGCGCGCGCCGGCTTCTTCTTCCCTCGCAGTCGCGCCCAGGCGTCGCGCCCGATCCGCTCGAGCCAGTCGAGACTGACGGCCATGACGCGGAACTCCATCGCGATGATGGCGAGCCCGAACACCGCGATGAACCCTCCGGGCCCGGGTAGCCAGCCGATGGCCAACCCGCCGGCGATGAGGACGAACGCCATGAGCCAGAGGCCGACCCGCGCCATCGGCGCCGGCGGGTCGCCCTGGCGGAACTCGTAGAGATCGACGAACCGCCGCCCGGGCGCCCCGCGCTTCAGGCGCCTCGCGTACTGCCGGATCGTGGCCATCGTTGCACACGAATTAGCAACGGCCGTGCCGGGCGGGCGTCAGGCCAACCCAGGCGTTTTGGCGCCAGATCCGCCGAAATGCCGCGTGGAATGAGGCGCGGCCGGGATCTATTGGGTAGCGCCCGTGACACCCGGCCGGCGCGTGCGGCTGAGGGGTTCCGCGGGGTGCTGTCGCTGACAGCGGGTGAGGTGCCCATGCGTGTGACCGCAATCGCCCTGGCCACGACGATAGCCGCCGCCATGACGGCGGTGGTGGTGGACATGCGCGGCATCGGCCAGCCCACCGTTCCCGAGGCCTGTGCGCTGTTCACACTGGGGCAGGCGGGGCAGGCCACCGGCCGCACGTTCCGGCGGACGCGGCCAGGCTCCCAGCCAGGCGCCACCACCTGTGACCTCATCGGCGGCACCGAGGGCAACATCAACGTGGTGCTGTCGCCGTCGGCGTCGAAGAAGGACTTCGACGAGTTCCGCACGTTGCTCGAGGACCAGGGCGAGAAGCTCGAGGCCGTGAGCGGCGTGGGTGACGACGCCTATTACTGGGGCACACGCATCTACGTCCGCGCCGGCGCCCGGCACCTCACCATCTGGAACGGCGACCCGATGCAGCCCGCGGCCGACGTCCGCGCCGACGTGCTGGCGTTGGCGAAGCTGGCCCAGCCGAAGCTGAAGTGATCGAGGTCACGCCGTCGTCGCGCAGCGCGGGCTGGTTGATCGTGAGATTCACGAACGTGGTGCCGACCACGCCGCCGCACAAGAAGAAGTAGCGCCAGGCCCGCCCGAGGCGTAGACTCTCGCGCCATGCGACGTCCTGCGATCCTGGTCGCTCTTGCGGTGGTCGCCCTGTCGACGCTTCCCGGGCGTGCGCAGGCGCCCGCGGACACGTTTTTCGACTCGAACGGCGTCCGCATCCGCTACGTCGAGCAGGGACGAGGGGAGCCGGTCGTGCTGGTGCACGGCTACACGGTGAACATCGAGGCGAACTGGATCGACACCGGCGTGTGGCAGAACCTGGCCGCCGACCACCGCGTCATCGGGTTCGACCTGCGCGGACATGGCAAGAGCGGGAAGCCGCACGAGCCGGCCGCGTACGGGGAAGAGATGGTGCGCGACGTCACGCGCCTCATGGACCATCTCGGTCTGAAGAAGGCGCACGTCGTGGGCTACTCGCTGGGCGCGGGCATCGTGGCCAAGGCCGTGACGCTTACACCGGATCGCTTCGCCACCGCGACGCTCGGCGGACATGCCGGCTATCGCAACTGGCAGCCGCGCTTCGACGAGTCGGCCGAGCGCTACGCGCAAGAGCTCGAGGCCGACGTGCCGTTCCGCGGTTTCCTTGTCTCGAGGACGCCGCGTGATGAACCGCCGCGCACGGAGGAGTACATCCGCACGCGGTCCAAGGAGATGGAAGCCATGAACGACGTCAAGGCCCTGGCCGCCTACAACCGCGCCGGCACGCGCGGGTTGAGCACGACCGACGCCGAGATGGCCGCGACAACCGTGCCACTGCTGGGCATCATGGGCAGCCGCGACAATCCGAAGGCGATCCAGGTGCTGAAGGGCATTCAGCCGGCGATGACGGTCGTGATCATCGAAGGCGCCAATCACTTCGGTAGTGAGACGAGCACGCCGCGGCGGCCGGAGTTCACGGCCGCGGTTCGCGAGTTCGTCAAGGCGCACCGGATCAACCCGTAGCCGCTGGTCCGGCGAGCGCCTCGATCGTCGTGCCCCAGGCGGCGCGCGCCAAGATCGGCAGCGCATACGACAATCGGGCCACGGTGGGTCTCACTCTCCCGCTACTTGCAGACGCGATCCGTCGCCAGCACCGTCGTGGTCGTGGTGTAGGTGGGGCGCACGTCGCCGGGAATGGCGTCGCTCAGCACCTCGCGCACCACGATTCGTGGAGCTCGACGCGACGCTCACCGACGAGCTGCTCGTCACGCGCAGCAGGCGTCCGGTGGCGTCGTACTGCTGGCGCGTCTCGAATGGCGCCGGACAGCTCCCGCCAGCCGACGTCACCGCCACGCTCGTCGCCTTCGACACCGGCGGGAGCACCGAGACTTCATCCACGAAGTCCGCGGCGGATCCATACGTGGCGGTCCACGTGGCGTCGCCGCGCGCCCCCTCACAGTCGCCGCGGAACTGCGAGTACTGCTGCGTACAAGTCAGCCGATCAGTGTTCCACCGGCAGCTGGACGTCATCTGCCACATGTCCACGCGCTCGGCTCCCAGTTCGCCCGTTTGCACGGCGTGTGCGGACGTGGCGTAGGTGCGACACGACTGGCTCGGAGTGGTCGGCGCGGTCGGCCCCGACGAGTCGCCACCGCACGCGACCGTGGGGAGGATGACGACGACAGCCGCAATCAGGCGCGGGTGCACCATGGAAGTCCGAGTCATTTCAGCGGCTGCGCCAGCGCGACGATGATGCCGGCCGGCCCGCGCATGTAACACAAGCGGTACTTGTCCTCGTACTGCACGACCTCGCCGACGAGTTCGCCGCCCTGTTCGTGCAGCCGCGCGACGGTGGCATCGAGGTCGTCGATCGTGAACATCACGCTGCGCAGGCCTGGCGCGTTCGGCGGCGGCGCGGCCGGTTCCACTGTCACCAGGGGTGGATGGCGGAACTTCGTGAGCTCGAGCCGTCCGTCCCCCTCGGGGTCGCGCATCATCGCGATGTCGACCTTCAGGCCCTCGATGCCGTTGATGCGATCCACCCAGTCGCCTTCGATCGGCGCTTCGCCTTCGAGCGTCATGCCGAGCGCGGCGAAGAACGCGATCGCGGCGGGCAGGTCCTCGACGACCACGCTCACGTGATGCAGCTGGGGGATGGGCATGACGTCAGGTGTACCACGCGCCGTCGCTGTCCTACACTGGCACCCGGGGCGGCGGTCCCGCGACCGTCGCTCTACTAGTCATGACACTGCCAACACGCTACGGGGTCGAACTGCCGGGCTGGGTGCTCGAGGAGGTGGCCGCAGCGCCTCGTCCGGCCACCGACGTGGAACGGATGGCGCTGGTGCATCGGCTGGCCCGCCGCAACGTGCGCGAAGGCACCGGTGGACCGTTCGCTGCCCTGGTCGTCGACGCGTCGAGCGGGACGCTGGTGTCGGTGGGCGTCAACCTGGTGCTGGCCTCCGGCCTGTCGGCGAGTCACGCCGAAGTGGTGGCGCTCGGCCTGGCGCAAGCGAGGCTCGCGCGGTGGGACCTGGGCGCCGAGGGCGCCCGGCACACGCTGATGGTCAACTGGCGTCCGTGCGTGCAGTGCTACGGCGCGATCCTGTGGGCCGGCATCACGCGGCTCGTCATCGCCGGCGACGGGCCGGAACTCGAAGCGCTGACCGGCTTCGACGAGGGCCCGATGGTGCCCGACTGGGTGGCGCAGTTCGAGGCGCGCGGCATCGTCGTGGAGCGTGGTCTCTTGCGTGCCGAGGCACTCGACGTCTTCCGCGAGTACCAGGAACTGGTCGCCGCAGGAGCCGTCACGGTCTACAACGCGCGCGGGACGGGACCGATCAAGCGGGGCTAGCCGCTGGCCGGGCCGATATTGCCGCCGTTCGCCTACGTCGTGGGGCGACGTCGGAGGAGCAGCACAGTGAGGGCCTGGGCCCACGCCAGCAGGAGCAGGGCGTACCCGAACGTTGCGAGCAAGTACCACCAGTCGCGCTCGACCGGCCGCAGGTTACGGAGCAGGGCCGCGGTGCGTTCGCCGAAGGGGTCCAGGCTCGGCAGGACGTAGTAGGCCGCGGTCAGCCCCTGATCAACCACGGCCCCGGCCCACGTGGGCAGTGCCGCCAGCGCCGCCCGCAGCATCCGGATGACGCCGTCGTTGACCAGGAACACGGCCGTGCCCACCACCACCGGATGGAGCACGCTGCCGAGCACGGTAGCGACGCCGAGCAGGATCAGCGATTCCGCGAAGTGATCCAGCGCCAGGTAGACGAAGCCGTACTGGTAGGTGACGCCCCAGCCCACCGAGAGGGCGGCACACGTCACGCCGACGAGCGCCTGGGCGGCCGCGCCGACCGCCGCGCCCGTGATCAGCACCGACGCCACCCACGCCGCGAATGGCGCCGGCGTGGTGGCCACGACGGCCAGGCTCCACGAACGCCGATGCTGGCGCACCAGCAGCAGCCCGACGCCCGCCGTCATGAGCTTGGCAAGACCATGCAGCCCCACGGCCATGCCGCGGAGCACGTCGAAGCGGTTCGACACGTCGATGAGCGACAGGCCGGCCGTCATCGACGTCACGAGGCCGAGGGTGATCACGGCCAGCGTGGCCTGCAGCAGCCGCTGCCGGCGCAAGCAGGTCAGGTGCGCGGCGAGATGGGCGCGAATGGCGTCACCCATCGGCTCGAGCTCCACTGGCCAGCGTGTCCATCAACGAGTCCTCGAGCGTGCGTCGCTGCAGCCGGCACGAGCGCACTACGCCACCCCGGACTCGGCACCAGTCGAGGAAGACATGCAGGTCGCCGGCGGGCACCGTGCAGTAGCGGACGTCGGCGCTGGTGCGGGTCGCGGTCCACACGTCCGGCACTTCGCTGAGTCCGGTCACCTCCACCTCGTAGACCCCGGCGTCGACTGCGAGCAGGTCGCCGATGTCATCCACCGCCAGCAGCCGGCCCGAGTCGAGCACCGCGACCCGGGTGGCGAGGTGCTCGACCTCCGAGAGCACGTGCGAGCAGAGCAGCACCGCAGCGCCCGACGCATGTGCCTGCGTGATGATCTCGCGCACCTCGCGCACGGCCACCGGATCGAGGCCGCGCATCGGCTCGTCGAGCACCAGCAGGCGCGGCGTGCCGAGCAGGCACTGCGACAGGCCGAGCTTCTGCTTCATGCCCTTGGAGCACGCCGACAGCCGTGTGTGCCTGGCGGCGGTGAGATGCAGGCGCTCGAGCAGGGCCCCGGCCTCGGTCTCCGACAGCACCCGGCCACGCAGGCGCGCGTAGTAGCGCAGCGCCTCCTCGATGGTCAGGTACTCGTGGTAGTACGGCTCCTCGGGCACGTAGACGACGTCGCGAAACGCGGTCGAGCCGGCCGACAGACGTTCTCCGAACACCCGCGCCTCGCCGCTCGTCACCGGCACGAGGCCCACCGTGGCGCGGATCGCCGTGGTCTTGCCAGATCCGTTCGGTCCGATCAGCGCCAGCACGTCGCCGGGCTCCACAGACAAGGTGACGCGATCCACAGCGGTGGTGCGGCGGCGACGCGAGCCGAACGTGACCGTCAGCGCACGCCAGTCGAGCGCGGGCGTGGTCATCGCGGCTCCGGTGCCTGCGTCGGCGTCGGGCGTGGCAGAAGCGGCTCGAGCGCGACGTCCACGTTGTAGAGCGGTCCCTCGTGGTAGAGCGCCACGCGTCCCTCGTGGTCGATGGCGACCAGCGTGGGCAGCTCGCGGATCTCGAACGCCTGCATGGCCGCGCCGCTGGCGTCGAGTGCCAGCGGCAGA
>CADEDM010000181.1 GCA_902826065.1 uncultured Acidobacteriota bacterium
GGCCGTCGGAGTCGGCGTCGGCGAGCAGGATCACCTTGCCGTAGCGCATGCGCGACAACTCGAACGACTTGCCCACGCCGCAGCCGAGCGCGGTCACGAGATCGGCGAGCTCCTTGTTCTCGAGCACCTTCGCCGTCGACACGCCTTCGGTGTTCAGGACCTTGCCGCGCAGCGGCAGGATCGCCTGGCGCGCGCGATCGCGGCCCTGTTTCGCCGAGCCGCCGGCGGAGTCGCCTTCCACCACGAACAGCTCGCTCGTGATCGATCCCGGCTGGGTGCAGTCGGCGAGCTTGCCGGGCAGGTGCACACGGCCGGCCGTCGGCCCCTTGCGCACCACGTCCATCTGCGCGGCGCGGCTGGCCTCGCGGGCACGCGCGGCGAGGATGATGCGCGCGACGATGCCTTCGGCGATCGAGATGTTGGTGTTCAGCCAGTGTTCGAGGGCCGGACGCACCAGGCCGTCCACCGCGCTCAGCACCTCGGGATTGTTCAGACGGTCCTTGGTCTGCCCCTGGAACTGCGGTTCGGCGAGGAACACCGAGAGCACGCCGGTGACGCCCTCGCGGATGTCTTCGGCGGTGAGCGTCACGCCCTTGGGCGACAGGTTGTGCGTCTCGATGAAGTTGCGTACGGCCTTGCCGAGACCGGCGCGCAGGCCGTTCTCGTGCGTGCCGCCCGAGCCGGTGGGGATGCCGTTGACGTAGCTGCGCACGTGCTCGTCGGTGGACTCGGTCCATTGCAGCACGAGCTCGAGGCGCAGGCCGTTCTCCTTGGCCAGCGCGAACGGCATCTCGTGCACCGCCTTGCTCGATCGCTCGCCCAGGATCTTCTTCAGGTAGTCGCCGAGACCGTCGTCGTGCTGGAAGGTCTGCTTCGTGCCCGTCGTCTGGTCGTCGAAGGTGACCTTGACGCCCTTGTGGAGGAAGCTCGCCACTTCGAGCCGCTCGCGAATGGTCTGCGGGTCGAACTCGACCTTCGGGAAGATCGTGGGGTCGGGGCGGAAGAACACGGTGGTGCCGGTGCCACGCGCGGCGCCGGTCTTCTTCAGGGCGCCGTCGGGCTTGCCCTGTTTGAAGGACATCTCCCACTGCTGGCCGTCGCGACGCACCGTGGCGGTGAGTTCGCGTGACAGCGCGTTCACGACGCTGGCACCCACGCCGTGCAGGCCGCCGGCGGTCTTGTAGTTGCCCTGCTCGAACTTGCCGCCGGCATGCAGCACCGTGAAGATGACTTCGACCGCGCTCTTCTTCGTCTTCGGATGCACGTCGACCGGCATGCCGCGGCCGTCGTCGGCGATGGTCACCGACGAGCCGTCGTCGTGCAGCGTCACGTTGATCGTCGAGGCGTGGCCGTTCATGGCCTCGTCGATGGAGTTGTCGAGGATCTCCCAGACCAGGTGATGCAACCCGGCGGCGCCGACGCCGCCGATGTACATGCCGGGGCGTTTGCGGACGGGCTCGAGCCCTTCGAGAACCTGGATGTCTTTGGCGGTATACGACATGGACACTTGCTCAGCGGCTAGCGGCTAGGGGCTAGCGGCTAGAAGTGTCGCGCCGCGACGCGGACGGCGGACCAGCGAACGGCACCAAGTATAGCCTTGCGCCCCTGTGGGAACGGGCGTATAAGCCACTGCGTGCGCGGGCCCCGGCTCGTCGCGGCGTGCGTCGTCCTCGTGACCGTCGTGGCCGGCGGGTGGATGGGGTTGCGGGCCAGGCGGGCGTCGCCCCCCGACCCCGGCGCACTGGTGGTCGCGCACCGGCTGCCGGCGGTCAGGCGCGACGCCGACCCGTTCCAGCGCTGGACCATTACCGAGCAATTCGCCGCGCAGTCGGTGCTGGTGGTGCAGGTGGAGACGACGCGGCTCGGTGAAGCGCTGCCGATCGCGCGCGAGATCACGGCGCGCTTGCAAAGCCGCTACACCGAGATCATGATCTACTTCCACCGGCCCGGCCGGCCCGACACCCTGCCGCCGCGTCGCGTGCAGTGGTCGCCGGGCGCCGGCTTCGTGGAGACGGACCTCGAAGCGCAGTGATCCGGAATCCCTACATCGAGCGCGAAGCCCGCTACGCCGCGCTCATCCTGCTGGGCGTGCTGTCGGCAGGATTCGGCATCGAGGGCTTCCTCGTGCCCGGCGGCTTCATCGACGGCGGCGTCACCGGCGTCTCGATGCTGCTCGGACGCCTGACCCCGATTCCCCTGCCGGTCTGGTTGCCGCTCATCAACGTCCCGTTCCTCGCCGTCGGCTACCGTCAGCTCGGCCTGGCCTTCGCGGTGCGCGGCGCGCTGGCGATCGGCGCGCTGGCACTCGCGCTGGTCGTCGTGCCGTATCCGCACGTCACCGAGGACCACGTGCTCGAGGCGGTGTTCGGGGGCTTCTTCCTGGGGGCCGGGATCGGGTTCGCCGTGCGTGGCGCCGCCGTCCTCGACGGCACCGAGATCGCCGCGCTGCTCATCAGCAAGCGCAGCCACCTGCTGAAGGTCGGCGACGTCATCCTGCTGTTCAACGTGGCGCTGTTCCTCGTGGCGATGCGGACCCTGGGCGTCGAGGCGGCGCTCTACTCGATCCTCACGTTCCTGTCGGCGGCGAAGACGCTCGACTTCGTGATTTACGGCCTCGAGGAATTCACGGCCGTCACGATCTTCTCGCGCGAGCACGCGGCGATCCGCGATGGCCTCATCCGCGAACTGGGCCGTGGCGTGTCGGTGTTGCGCGGCTACGGCGGCTTGAGCGGCCAGGATCAGGACGTCCTGTACTGCGTGGTCACGCGGCTCGAGGTCGGCCGCGTGAAGCAGATCGTCCGCGCCCGTGACGCCAGCGCCTTCGTCGTCTACCACACGCTGTCGGACGTCGACGGCGGCGTGGTGAAGCGCTCGATCCGGCACTGACGGCGGCCGCGGCAGCGCCCGCCATCTCCTGCGTGGCCCACTACCGCGTTCCATGACGGGCCAGTTCGGCCCCGGCGCTGTGCGAGCCCGGCACATGTCGAGACAACCCTAATCCGCACAACATTTTACGGCTTCATTTCGGAGCCGGTGTGCTGCGGGCGTGTCCTCGAACGGAACACTGCGGTCGAGAATCGACACGGCCATGGCTGCCTGGGGCCGCACGAGGTCGCACGGCATGACGCGCCGCCTCGGAGTTGGATCGCGGGTTGCTGAGCGTAGGGGCGACGGCTTCGTCCGTCGCCTACGCCATGACCCATCGCCGTCGCTCCTCAATGGTCGCCGCCGCCCTCGCGGTCGCGTGCCTCGTCCTCTCCGCCGGCGACCGTCCCGCTGCGCAGGGATCGCCGCTTGCCGTCATCACCGCCGACGTCCTCGCCAGCCTCCTCCGCACACCGGCGCAGCCGATGCGCGTGATGGTGCAGGGCAACGTGGCGCAGGTCCGCCAGGCCGTGGCGCGGCTGGGCCTGACGCCGCGGCGCGTGCTCGACGAGTACGTCGTCGTCGACGCCAACGCGCTGCAGGTCGCGGTGCTGCGCCTCAATCCGGTCGTCCGCCTCATCGCCGGCGACCTGCGCGTCGCGCCGCTGATGGTCGTCTCCGACCGCGCCATGGGCGCCGACCAGGTGCGCGCCGGCACGCGCGGGGCGCTCGGCCTCGGCATGCCTGGCGTCAACGGCCAGGGCATCGGCGTGGCGGTGGTCGACTCGGGCATCGCGGCCCACACGGCGCTGACCGGCAAGGTGGCGGCGGCCGTGAGCTTCGTGCCGGACGAGCCGTCGACCGACGACGGCTTCGGCCACGGCACGCACATCGCCGGCATCATCGCCGGCCGTCCTACCGCCGGCGCCGCCGCGGCCGCGGGTTACGCGGGTGGCATCGCCCCGGGCGCGCATCTCGTCAACGTGCGCGTGCTCGGCAGCGACGGCAGCGGCCTGACGAGCAGCGTCATCGCCGGCCTCGACTGGGTCGTGGCCAACCGCACCCGCTACGGCATCCGCGTCGTCAATCTCTCGCTCGGCCATCCCGCCACCGGCCCGTGCCTGCTCGACCCGCTGTGCAGCGCGGTGGAGCGGGTCAAGCGCACCGGCATCGTGGTCGTGGCGTCGGCGGGCAACCGCGGCGTCGCGCCATCCGGACAGCTGGTGCTGGGCACGGTCACGTCGCCGGGCACCTCGCCGTTCGCGCTCACGGTCGGGGCCACGAACACGAAGAACACGGCGGCCCGTGGCGACGACACGGTGGCGTCGTACAGCTCGCGCGGCCCTGCGGCCTTCGATCTCCTCGTGAAACCCGACGTCGTCGCGCCGGGCAACAAGATCGTCTCGCTCGAGGCCGACGGCAGCTACCTCGCCACGCAGTATCCGGCGCTGCACGTCGCCGGCCGCGGCGCCAACGGCTACCGGCAGATGAGCGGCACGAGCATGTCGGCCGGCATGGTCAGCGGCGGCGTGGCGCTGCTGCTGCAGGCGTCGCCCCTGGCGCTGCCGCTGCAGGTGCGGCTCGCGCTGCAGCTCACGGCGACGCCGATGCGCGAGGGTCTGATGGCCGCCGGCGCCGGCAGCGTGAATCTGTGGTCGGCGCGCCAGCTCATGGGCAACCAGCTGACGATGGCGCTCACCAGTAGATTGCCCATGAGCTCCATCGACGGCGCGCTCGCTCGCGCCGGCGGGCTGGCGTGGTGGGACGGCGGACGTCTCATGCAGCGCCTGCAGGGGGCGTCGGGCGTCGACGTGATCAGCCTGCGCGACGTGCGGATCGGCCTGCTCGACCCATCGCGTCTCGGCGCCAATACGCTCTACCTCGTGCAAGGCGCGGAGCCGCTGACGCGCCCGACGCAGATCCTGTGGGGCGAGGGCGTGCTGGCGCCGGTCGGCCAGCAGATCCTGTGGGGCGAGCAGCTCTTCGACATCGGGGGCCAGCAGATTCTCTGGGGTGACCAGATCCTGTGGGGCGAGCAGATCCTCTGGGGAGATCAGATCCTCTGGGGCGAGCAGATCCTGTGGGGCGACCAGATTCTGTGGGGCGAGCAGTCGACCCAGGGTGAGCAGATTCTCTGGGGAGAGACGTTCCCACAGGGCGACGGGCGGTGACGCCCGGCGGGGCCACGCCGGGCGGCTCGTCCCGGCTCCCCGTCTACGTCGCTGCCGTCATCGGCGGCGGCGGCGCGGTGATTCTGCACTCGCTCGTCCGCCTGCCGGAGGTCGAGTCGCCGACACAGTGGGCGGTGCTCAGTACGCTGGCGCTGCTGGCCGGGTCGTTCGCGCTGAAGGTGCCGGGCGTGCCCGTGTACCTGTCGATCTCGGACGCGTTCTTCATGACGGTCGGCCTGCTGTTCGGGCCGGCGCCGGCGGCGCTGACCATCGCCCTCGACAGCCTGGTGGTCTCGCTGCGCCGCAAGAACAACCTGCGCCAGTTGCTGTTCAACGTGACCAGCTCGGCGGCGGCGCTCTGGTGCGGCGTGCAGGTCTTCTGGCTGCTGGCCGGGCGCCGGCCAGGCGCACCGCTCGTCGCGGTGACCGACGATGCGTCGGTCCTGCCGCTGGCCGGTCTCGCCGGCGTCTACTTCCTGCTCAACTCGGGCTTCACCGCCGGCGTCGTCGCGCTCTCGAAGGGTGAATCGCCGTTCGGCTTCTGGCGCCGCCATTTCGCCGTGATGTCGGTGAACTACTTCGCCGCCGCTTCGGCGGCGTACCTGCTCATCGCGCTCGTGCGCATCGTCGGCGTGGGCGCGCTGGCCGTGATCTCCCCGCTGGTGCTCGTCTGCTACGTCGCGATGCGCGCGTGGCTGGGCCGTGTGGCCGATGCCCAGCGCCACGTGCAGCACGTCGACCGCCTGTATCTGTCGACCATCTCGGCCTTCTCGACCGCCATCGAGGCCAAGGACGGCGTGACCAGCGACCACATCCACCGCGTGCAGGCCTACGCGATGGGGCTGGCGCGGGCGCTGGGCGTCGACGACGAGCCGACGCTGAAGGCGCTCGAGGCTGCGGCGCTGCTGCACGACACCGGCAAGCTGGCGATTCCGGAGCACATCCTGAACAAGCCGGGCAAGCTCACCGCCCGCGAGTTCGAGACCATGAAGGCCCATGTCGACATCGGCGCCGACATCCTGGCCTCGATCGAGTTCCCGTATCCGGTCGTGCCGATCGTGCGCGCCCACCACGAGAACTGGAACGGCAGCGGCTATCCGCGGGGGCTGAAGGGCGAGGAGATCCCGATCGGCGCCCGCATCCTGTCGGTGGTCGACTGCTTCGACGCGCTCACGTCCGACCGTCCCTATCGGCCGGCGCTCACCGACGAGGCCGCGCTCGAGATCATCGGCCAGGCGCGCGGCACCATGTACGACCCCACGGTCGTCGACGCGTTCGCACGGGTCTACCGCGACATCGCGCCACGGTCGCTGCCGCAGCCGCGTCTCGACGGGTTGCTGCAGACGATTCGCGGGGTCGCCGCCACCCCCGAGGCGGCGGCGGTGCCGGCGCCCACGCCGCCGCCGGCGGGTGGACCGCCGTCGGAACTGCTGGCGTTCGTGAGCCTCGCCCGGCTCGCCTCGGGCTCATCGACCCTGGCCGACGTCGGCGCGCTGGCCACCGGCCACCTGCGCCACATCGCCCCCACCGCCACGGTCGCGCTGTTCGGGGTGGACACCGATCGCACGCGGCTCGCGGCGCCGTTCGCGGCCGGCCCGGCCGCAGCGGAGGTGGGCGGCCTCGAGATCCGGATTGGCGATCGGCTGTCAGGCTGGGCCGCCGCCAACTTCAGCACGATGCACAACGGCGACGCGCGGCTCGACCTGCCGAAAGCCTCCACGGACGTCCGGTGGGCGTCGGCGACGCCGCTCGTCAACGGCAACACGCTCGCCGGGGTCCTCACGCTGTATACCGCCGAGCCGCTCTCTGCCGATCAATGCCGCATGATCGACATGATCGCGCCGCATCTGGCCGGCGCCCTGGCGTCGATTGCCGCCCGTCCGGCCAGCGAGGCGGAACGCCGGCGGTCGCGCACGGGGTTGCGCGTCGTGGCCAGCCGCTGACCGCATCCGCGGGCGCAGGCAGCCCGGCCGTGGCCAGCCGTTCCGCCGACAGCCGGGCTTGGGCGAGAACGCTCATATAGATTTTCTCTACGTCTCGCTTTCATATTATGTAGTTTCAATCGAGCGCCTCCAGCGCGTACGGTGAGAGTTCGTTCGCGAATTCCTGCTGGAGGCAGACGCATGACCTTCCGTATGCCGGACCACGCCCGGTCCGACCTGCCGGCCGCCCTCGTCGTGTTCCTCGTGGCCGTGCCGCTGTGCCTCGGCATCGCGCTGGCCTCGGGCGCTCCGCTCTTCTCGGGCATCATCGCCGGCATCATCGGCGGCATCGTCGTCGGTGCGGTCTCCGGATCGGCGCTGGGCGTGAGCGGCCCGGCCGCGGGTCTGGCGGTCATCGTCCTCAACGCCATCGCCTCGCTGGGCGCGTGGGAGACCTTCCTCCTCGCCGTGGTGCTCGCCGGCGTGCTGCAGCTCGCCCTCGGTTTCGCCCGCGCCGGCGTCATCGGCTACTACTTCCCGTCCTCCGTCATCAAGGGGATGCTCACCGGCATCGGCCTCACGATCATCCTCAAGCAGCTGCCGCACGCGGTCGGCTACGACCCCGATCCCGAGGGCAGCATGACGTTCGCCGAGCCCGGCGGCGAGAACACCCTGTCGGCGCTGAGCCACATGCTGAGTGCCGTCCAGCCGGGCGCGCTGGCCGTGGCGCTGGTCGCCCTGGCGATCCTGGTCGTATGGGATCAGCCGTTCATCAAGCGCATCAAGGCGTCGTTGTGGATTCAGGGGCCGCTGGTCGCGGTGGCCGCCGGCATCGGGCTGAACGCCGCGTTCGCCGCCTTCGCGCCCGGACTCGCGATCGCGTCGTCGCACCTCGTGCAACTGCCGTTGATCGACGGCCTGAGCGGACTGGCGTCGGTCATCACACTGCCCGACTTCACGCAGATCACCAACTCCGCGGTCTACACGACGGCGTTCACGATCGCCATCGTGGCCAGCCTCGAGACGCTGCTCAGCGTCGAGGCCACCGATCGGCTCGACCCGTTGAAGCGCGTCACGCCGACCGATCGCGAGCTGAAGGCGCAGGGTCTCGGCAACATCGTCTCGGGCCTGGTGGGCGGCCTGCCGATCACGCAGGTGGTCGTGCGCAGTTCGGCCAACATCCAGTCGGGCGGCCGCACGAAACTGGCGGCGATCATCCACGGCGTGTTCCTGCTGGTCGCGGTGCTGCTCATCCCGCGGCTGCTCAACCTGATCCCGCTGGCGACGCTCGCGGCCGTGCTGCTCACGGTGGGCTACAAGCTGGCGAAGCCGGCCCTGTTCGCCCACATGTACCGGCAGGGCTGGGCGCAGTTCGGGCCGTTCATGGTCACCGTCGTCGGGATCCTGATGACCGACCTGCTGGTCGGCATCAGCCTCGGCCTGGCCGTGGCGATCTTCCTGCTGCTGCTCACGAACTACCGCAACCCGTACTACCTCGACACCCGCGTCCACAAGCCGGGCGAGCCGGTGCGCCTGGTGCTGTCGGAGGACGTCTCGTTCCTCAACCGTGCGGCCATCCTGCGCACGCTCGAGGCGATTCCAGCCGGCACGCGCGTCGAGATCGACGCCAGCCGCTCGGTGCACATCGATCACGACGTGTTCGAGATCCTGCGGGAGTATCCACAGACCGCCGCGATTCGCGGCATCGACGTCACCATGGTCGGGCTCGACGCCGCCAAGGACCGCACCGACGCCATGCGCGAGGTGGGGCGCGTCATCCGCCGTGAACAGAAGCGAGTCGCGCGTCAGGCCGTGCTCGCGGAATCAGCGACGCCGTGAGGGGAGGCCCGATGCGCACGCAGACCCGGGACATCCAGCAGCACCTGACGCCGCCGAAGGCGCTCGACCTCCTGGCCGACGGCAATCGCCGCTTCGTCAAGAACCTGCGCTACAACCGCGACCTGCTCGAGCAGGTGAACGAGACCTCGGAGGGCCAGTTCCCCTTCGCGATCGTGCTGAGCTGCATCGACTCGCGCACCGGAGCGGAGCTGATCTTCGACCAGGGCCTCGGCGACATCTTCAGCGTGCGCGTCGCCGGCAACGTCATCAACGACGACGTGCTGGCCAGCATGGAGTTCGCCTGCCAGGTGGCCGGCTCGCGGCTGATCGTGGTGATGGGCCACACCCGCTGCGGCGCGGTCACCGGGGCCTGCAGCGACCTGCATCTCGGGCATCTCACGGCGCTGCTGGGGCGCATCGCGCCGGCCGTCCGCGAGGTGAAACGCACCGGCGGCGGCGAGCTGCCCGAGGCCGCCTTCATCGACCGCGTGGCCCTCGAGAACACGCGCCAGCAGATGCGCGAGATCCTCGAGCGGAGCCCGGTGCTCGCGGAGTTGTTCACGGCCGGGAAGATCGGCATCGCCGGCGCGATGTACGCCGTCGAGTCGGGCGAGGTGACGTTCTTCGAACAGGCCTTCCAGACGCCAGCGCCGGCGACCCCCATGGTCGCCGTTCGCTGACCAGCGGGGTGGTCTCCCCGCGCTGTGCTGCCTCCGGGACGACCTGACCGTCCCGGAGGCAGTTTTTTTTGATGGCGCCCTCGAGGCGCCGAATCAGCCCTTCTTCGGCCGGCGCGCCGGGGCACGACGCGCCCCGCCCGCCGGCGCCTTGCGGGCGCGCTTGGGACGATCGGCCGCGTCTTCCGCGCTCATGGTGCGGCGCGGTCCCCGCTTCGCCCCACGTGCCGCCGGGCCGGCGCTGACCGGTTCGCGCGCGCTGCCGGGCGCGAAGAACTTCGACTGATCGTCTTCCGGCTCGATTTCGTCCGGCACGATCGGGGCGATGGCAATCTGCACCGGGATGTCGTCGTCGACCTCCTGCGAGTCGCCGGTGTCGTCGCCGTCCGCGGTCTCCTCGCCATCGTCGCCCATGGTCCAGCCACGCGTGACGCTCTTCGGGCGGTAGACGTTGGCCGACGACGGCGGCGCTGCCGGCTGGGCATCCGGATCAGATACGGGGGCCGACGACTGAACGCCGTTCGACGGCGCGGCGCCGGCCGCGAAGACGCGCAGGCCGCCCTGGCGGTCGCGTTCCAGCTTGATCAGGCCTTCCTTCTGGCAGGCCCGCATCAGGTCGACGATCGAGCCGTACTTCCGGTCGTCGAAGTCGGGATGGCTGGCGCGGATGAACTGCTTGATCTGGCGCAGGTACATCGGCCAGCGCGGCGGCTGCGGCGGGTCGTTGAGCAGGTTCCTCACCAGCTCCACGCCTTCGGCAATCGCCGCCTGCTGTGCGGGGTCGAGTTCGCGCGGGCCGCGCGACGGCGCCTGGGCCGGCACCGCCGCGAGCGCGCCGTCGGCGATCGCGCCGTTGGCCGCGCCCTCGATGGGCGCCGGCGCCGCCATCGGCACGGCGTCGGCCATGGCCGCCCCGGCCTCGCTCAGCTCGACCAGCGTGCTGCGGCCGGTGTGCTTCAGCAGCACGATGCCCTTCTCGGCCAGCTTCT
>CADEDM010000182.1 GCA_902826065.1 uncultured Acidobacteriota bacterium
TGCGTGCTGACGTGCACGCCGGCCTTGTGGAAGTTCGTGGCCATCGTGCGGTACTCGGCCGGCGGCGTCGCCGGGTAGCCCACGTTGCCCGTGTCGACGTCCTTCAGGTTCCGGTTCCAGTTGTCGTGCATCCAGGCGGTACGGGCGCCGCCGCTGCCGTCCATGTACATCTTCACGCCGCCCGAGAACAGCCGGCCGTCGCCGAGGGACTGCGGCGGACGGGGATGGGCGTTGACGCGCGCCTGCACGGCGGCGGCCTGATCGAGCCGGCGGGGGCCGGCCCACAACGCGAACATCCGGACCGTGAGGCGTCCCTCCTTGAGCAGCTCGTTGTAGAGCTCCCACTTCAGCTCGCTGATCCCGGGGTCCTTCGCGCCGGTCATGCCCTCGGCGTTGAAGTCCTGGATGATCTTCACGAGCCCGGCCTTCTGCTGCTCGCGGGTGTAGTCCGGGACGTGGCGTGTGATGAGCTGCTGCGCGCTCTCGAGCACGACGCCGTTGGGATCGCCGTTCGCGGCGTGGACGATCGTGCCGGCCGGCGGGTCGGGCGTGCCCTTCCTGATCTCGGCGATCTTCAGGGCGTAGGTGTTGCCCACGCCGTAGTGGCCGGTCGTGTTGCCCAGCCACACGGGGTTATTGGGCGAGACGGCATCGAGATCGGCGGCGGTGATGTGCCGCCGCTCCGCCAGCTTGCCCTCGTCCCAGCCATCACCGGTCACCCACTCGCCCGGCTTCACGCGCGCGACCTGTGCCTGCACGCGGGCGACGACGTCGGCCATGGCCTTGATCGCCTGATCGCTCAGGTCGATGCTGTACAGCTGATCGACCTCGGTGAAGTGGACGTGGGTGTCGATGAGGCCGGGCGTCATCGCCCGTCCGCCCAAATCGACGACGCGCGTGGATGTCCCGACTCGTGTGCGGATGTCCGCGTTCGTCCCCACGGCGACGATCCGCCCGCCGGTCACGGCCACCGCCTCGGCCGTCGTGTCACGCGCATCGACGGTGATGACCTTGCCGTTCACGAGGACGAGGTCCGCCGGCGCCGGGGCCTGCGCCGCCGGCGCGATCGCGAGAGCCAGGACGAACGGCGCGGCGAGTCCGGCAGTGATACTCCAGCGGGTCATTGACGGCCTCCAGGGAAGTGGCCGGCATCGTATCCCATGGGCGACGCGACCAGAACCGTTGCGGCGGCGTCGAAGCGGAATAGAATCCCCGAAACGGCCCGGCATCTGCCGGCCGTCACCCTGCAGCCGGCCCAGTGCTCGACACGCTCTCGCAACTCCTCCTCGGTGTCCGCTGGACCGTCCTCGGTCAGGGCGACCTGCGATTCGCGCCGCCGGCTGGCGTGGCGCTCGCCGCGGCGCTGGCGGTCGTCGCCGTCGGCGCGACCGTGATCACCTACCGGCGCGCGCCGCGCCGGCTCACGACTCGCGACCGCGTCGTGCTGGTGGCCCTGCGCAGCGCCCTCGTGGGCCTGCTGCTCGTGTGCCTGCTGCGGCCGATGCTGGTGCTGCGCGCGGCAGTGCCGCACCAGAACGTGGTGGCCGTGCTGCTCGACGACTCGCGCAGCATGCGCATCGCCGACCTCGACGGCCAGCCGCGGGCGTCGTACGCGCAGGCCGAGTTCGGCGACCCGGCGAAGGGCCTGCGCCAGCAGCTCGGCGAGCGCTTCTCGGTGCGCACGTTCCGCTTCTCGAGCACGGTGAACCCGGCGCCGACGGCGGCCGACCTCACCGTCGACGGCACCCACACCAAGCTGGCGTCGGCACTCGATCAGGCGCGCCAGCAGCTTGCCGGCGTGCCGCTGGCCGGCCTGGTCGTGGTGAGCGACGGCGCCGACACCTCGAACGACCCGCTCGACCCGGCGCTCACGGCGCTCAAGGCGGCCGGCGTGCCGGTGTTCGCGATTGGCGTCGGCAGGGACACGGCCGACAAGGACATCCAGGTCGGCCGCATCACGGCGCCGCGCACGGTGCTGGCCGGCACGACGCTGCTGCTCGACGCGGTGGTCACCGCCCGCGGCTACGCCGGCCAGTCGCTGACGCTCGACGTCGCCGACGGCGCCACGCTCGCCGGCAGCCAGACGTTCACGGTCGGGCCCGACGGCCAGCCGGTCACCGTGCGGGTGCGCTTCACCGCGAAGGATCCAGGCCCGCGCATCTTCACGTTCCGCGTCGCCCCGCAGCCGGGCGAGCTCTTGTCGGAGAACAACGCCCGCGACGTGCTGCTCGACGTCCGCGACCGGCGCGAGAAGGTCCTGTACTTCGAAGGCGAGCCGCGCTTCGAGATGAAGTTCCTGCGCCGCGCCGTGACCGACGACAAGCAGCTGCAGCTCGTCGTCCTGCAGCGCACCGCCGACAACAAGTACCTGCGCCTCGAAGTCGACGACCCCGAAGAGCTCGTGGGCGGCTTCCCGCGGACGCGCGACGAGCTCTTCACGTATCGCGGCATCGTGCTGGGCAGCATCGAGGCCGCGGCGTTCACCGGCGATCAGCTCGCCATGCTGGCCGAGTTCGTCGACCGGCGCGGCGGCGGCCTGATGATGCTGGGCGGTCCCCGGTCGTTCAGCGAGGGCGGGTATGCCGGCACGGCGATCGGCGAGGCCCTCCCGGTCGTGCTGCAGCGCATGACGCCGCCGGCGCAGCCCGCGGCCACGCCGCTCACGGTGCGCCCGACGCGCGCCGGCACCGGCCACGCGGTGTCGCAGATCGCGGCGACGGAAGCGGCCTCGGCGGCACGCTGGCCCGAGCTGCCGGCCCTCACCACCGTCAACACCGTCGACGCCGTGAAGGCGGGCGCCACCACGCTGCTGAGCTCGGAAGGCCGCGGCGAGCGGCCGGTGCTGGCCTTCCAGCGCTTCGGACGCGGCAAGTCGGCGGCGTTCACCCCGCAGGACTCGTGGCTGTGGCAGATGCACGCCACGGTGAGCGTCGAGGACCAGACGCACGAGACGTTCACGCGCCAGTGGCTGCGGTGGCTGGTCGACGGCGTGCCCGATCCCGTCGAGGCGACGACGGCCTCGGATCGGGTCGAGCCCGGCGAGCCGATCGTGCTGACGGCCGACGTGAACGACGCCTCGTTCGTCGCCGCCAACGACGCCATCGTCACCGCCACGGTCACCGGCCCCGACGGCGCCACGGCCACGGCGCCGCTGACCTGGAACGGCCAGCGTGACGGCGTCTACGCCGGCTCTGCGCCGACCACGGCTGCCGGCTGGTACGAGGTCACCGTCGAGGCGCGCCGCGGCGACACCACGCTGGGCCGCTCGACCGCGCACGTGCACGCCGGGCCCGGCGACGCCGAGTTCTCGGAAGCGACGCGACAGATGGCGACGCTGCAGCGGCTGGCCGAAGCCACCGGTGGCCGCGCCTACACGCCCGAGACCGCGGCGGCGCTGCTCGAGGACGTCAAGTACACCGGACGGGGGATCACCGCCGTCGAGGAACGCGAGTTGTGGCACGCGCCGCTGGTGCTGTTGCTGCTGCTCGGGTTGCTGAGCGCGGAATGGGGGTACCGCCGTGCGGTCGGCCTCTCGTGACCGCCGCGGCCTGATCCGCACCGGGGCACTGGCCCTGGCTGCGGCGTCGGGGCTGGCCGTGGCCCTGGCCGCGCAGTCGCCGTTTCGCGGCGAGCAGGAACGGCGCGGCGGCCCGGCCGTCGACTACGAGTCGAACGTCGACGTGCCCTACGACGGCCGCTTCGCGTTCGTGCGCCTGCGCTACACCATGCCCGGGCGCGCCGGCAGCTTCCGCGGCTTCCGCCGCGAGCCGCCGTGGGCCCATGACTACCCGCGGGCCGACCGCCACCTGATGAAGATCCTGGCGGAGATCACGCTGCTGCGCCCGCACCTGGACGACAGCGCGATCCTGACGCTCGACGATCCGGAGTTGCACAACTACCCGGTGGCCTACATGTCCGAGCCGGGCTTCTGGACGCTGAACGACGCCGAGGTCGAGGGCCTGCGCGCCTACCTGGCCAAGGGCGGGTTCCTCATCTTCGACGACTTCCGCCAGGAGCACTGGTACAACTTCGAGCTGCAGATGAAGCGAGTGCTGCCGTCGCAGCCGATGGTCGAGCTGAAAGCCGACCACCCGATCTTCCACGCCTTCTTCGAGATCGACCCGGCGCGCTTCGTCTCGCCCTACGGCGGGCTCAAGCCCATTTTCTACGGCGCCTTCGAGGACAACGACCCCTCGAAGCGGCTGCTGGCCGTGGCCAACTACAACAACGACCTCGGCGAGTACTGGGAGTTCTCCGACACCGGCTGGGTGCCGGTGGACCTCTCGAACGAGGCGTACAAGTTCGGCGTCAATTACATTGTCTACGGCATGACACACTAGCGCGCGCAGCGCGTGATCTCGTGACCTGGCGAGCGCGCGACCGGTGGATCTACGGCGGAGGAGGCTTCGTGGAAGCAGCGAACATGCAGACGGACCTGAGCGCACCGGACGACATCGCGCTCGCCGATCGGATGAACCAGGGCCAGGTCCGCATCAAGCAGGAGCTGAAGAAGCTGATCGTCGGCCAGGACGAGGTGCTGCAGCAGGTGCTGTACACGCTCTTCGTCGGCGGCAACAGCCTGATCATCGGCGTGCCGGGGCTGGCCAAGACGCTGCTCATCCACACCCTCGCCCGCGTCGTCGACCTGAAGTTCTCGCGCATCCAGTTCACGCCCGATCTGATGCCCTCGGACATCACCGGCACCGACATCATCCAGGAGGATCCGGCCACCGGACGCCGCCAGATGGTGTTCGCACCGGGGCCGATCTTCACCAACATCCTGCTCGCCGACGAGATCAACCGCACGCCGCCGAAGACCCAGTCGGCGCTGCTCGAGGCCATGCAGGAACATCGCGTCACCATCCAGGGCCGCACCTACACGCTCGAAGAGCCGTTCTACGTGTTCGCCACGCAGAACCCGATCGAGCTCGAGGGCACCTATCCGCTTCCGGAGGCGCAGCTCGACCGCTTCATGTTCCACATCGTCATCGAGCACCCGCCCGAGGACGAGGAGTTCGAGGTCGTGCGCACGACCACCGCGGTACTGGAGCCGAATTTCGAGCGCACGGTGAACGGCGAGGATCTCGTCGCCTTCAAGCGCCTCGTGCGTCGCGTGCCGGTGGCCGAGCCGGTCATGCGCTACGCGCTGTCGCTGGTACGGGCCAGCCGGCCCAAGGGCGGCACGGCCTCGGAGCTGGTGAAGAAGTGGGTCTCGTTCGGCGCCTCGGTGCGCGCCGCCCAGTACCTCGTGCTGGCCGCCAAGGCCCGCGCCCTCACCAGCGGGCGCTACCACGTCACCTTCGAGGACATCCGGGCCCTGGCGCATCCAGTGCTGCGCCACCGCGTGCTCATCAACTTCCACGCCCAGTCGGAAGGCATGAACTCCGACATGATCGTCGACAAGCTGCTCGAGTCGGTGCCGGCGCCGCGATCGGGGATGTGATGCAGCTCGGTGGCGTCATTCCCGGCGCGCAGTTCGTCGACCCGGCGGTCCTGGCGCGCATCGGGAACCTGGAGCTGGTGGCGCGGTCGGTCGTCGACGGCGTGATCAACGGCCTGCACAAGTCGCCGTTCTTCGGCACGTCGGTCGACTTCGCGGAGCATCGCGGCTACGTGCCGGGCGACGACATCCGCCGCGTCGACTGGCGGGTGTTCGCGCGCACCGACAAGTTCTACGTGAAGGAGTTCGAGGCCGACTCGAACTCCAACTTCGTGGTCCTGCTCGACGTCTCCGCCTCGATGGCCTACGGCCCGCGGATCGCCAAGCTCGACTACGCCCGCACGCTCGCCGCCTGCCTGACCTACCTCGTGCACCGCCAGCGCGATCGGGTCGGCCTGGTGACGTTCGACCACGAGATCCGCGACCACGTCCCGCCGTCGGCCAAGCATCTCGACGTGGTGCTGCACACCCTCGACCGCGCCACCGCCACGCGGCAGGGGCAGCTCACGGCGCCGCTGCGGCGGCTGGCCGAGCACTTCGGCCGCCGCGGGGTCATCGTGCTGATCTCGGATCTCTACGACGAGCCCGAGGCGATCTTCGACGCCCTGGCGCCGATGCGCTTCCGCGGCAACGACGTCGTGGTCTTCCACGTGCTCGATCCCAACGAGCTCGAGTTCCCGTTCACCGACCCGTCGGCCTTCGAGGACCTCGAGACCGGCGAGCAGCTGCCGGTGGTGCCCGAGTCGTTCCGCGACAAGTACCAGGCCCTCATCCGCGCGCACGTCGACGCGCTGACGACCAAGGCCTCCGAGCGAGGCGTCGACTACCGCATGCTCGACACCTCGCGGCCGCTCGACTTCGCGCTCTACGACTACCTGGCGTTCCGGGAACGCACGTCGCGGACACGCTAGTGGGACTGATCGCGCCCCTCTTCCTCGCGGGTCTCGCGGCGCTGGCCGTGCCGGTGCTGATCCACCTGATCCAGCGCGAGAAGAACACCATCGTCGCCTTCCCATCGCTGATGTTCGTGCGGCGCGTGCCCTACGAGTCGGTGCGACGGCGCAAGATCCGGCACTGGCTGCTGCTGGCGCTGCGGCTGCTGGCGCTGGCGCTGCTGGTGGCGGCGTTCGCGCGGCCCTTCCTGCGCGGCGGCGTCGCCGCCGTCAGCGGCGGCGCGCGCGAAGTGATCGTGCTCGTCGATCGCTCGTACAGCATGGGCTACGGCGACCGCTGGACGCGCGCGCAGGCGGCCGCGCGATCGGTGCTGCAGGGCCTCGGCGCCGGCGACCGGGCCAGCCTCGTGTTCTTCGGCACCGGCGCGGAAGTGGCGCTGCAGTCGGTCGACGACCGGGCGCGCCTGGAAGGGGCGCTCGCCGCCGCGCAGCCCGGGCCCGAGGCGACGCGGTTCTCGCCGGCGCTCAAGGTCGCCGGCGCGGTGATGGCGGAATCGACCCGTCCGCGCCGCGAGGTCGTGCTCATCAGCGACTTCCAGAAGCTGGCCTGGGCTCCCACCGACGACGATCGCCTGCCGGCGGGCGTGACGCTCACGACGGTGCCGATCACCGACACCGACACGCGCAACCTGGCCGTGACGCCGCTGGCCATCCGCCGCGGCCGCTTCGAGAACCAGGAGCGCGCCACGTTCACGGCCGGCGTCACCAACCGCGGCACCGACGCGGCGGAGGGTGTCGCGCTGGCGCTCGAGATCAACGGCCGGGTCGTCGAGGAAGCCAAGGTGACGGTGGCGCCGCAGGCGTCGGCCTCGGCGACGTTCGCGCCGATCACGCTGACGCCGACGCCGATGCGGGTCGCCGTGCGCGTGCGCGACTCGGCGATCGCCGCCGACAACGCCTACTACGCGGTGGTGGCGCCGACAGCGCCGATTCGCGTGGTGCTGGCCGACCCGTCGACGCGCGGCGCCGACACCACCTACCTGCGACGGGCGCTGGCCATCGGCGAGACGCCGCGCTTCGACGTCACCACCCTGCCCGCCGAGCAACTGCGCGACGACACGCTGCAATCGGCCGACGTCCTCGTCGTGCACGACGCGCCGTTGGGCGACACCGCTGCGGCGGCGATCGGCCGGTTCGTGGAACGCGGCGGCGGCGTGCTGCTGGCCGCCGGCACGCGAGCGGCGTGGCCACAGGCGGCGCCCTTCCCCGGGGTGCTCGGCTCGCCGGTGGATCGCACACGCGGCGACACCGGGCGTCTGGGAGGACTCGAGCTGGGGCACGCGATCTTCGCGCCCTTCCGCGCCGCGCGCAGCGGCGACTTCTCCTCGGTGCGCGTCTACGGCTACCGGCGCCTCACGCCCGCCCCCGGCACCCAGGTGCTGGCCCGCTACGACGACGGCCAGCCGGCCCTGGTGGCCGCGCGCAGCGGCCGGGGCCAGGTGCTGGCCTGGACTACCAGCCTCGACTTGTCGTGGAACGACCTGGCGCTGAAGCCCATCTACCTGCCGTTCCTGCACCAGGCTTTGCGGACGCTGGCCGGCTTCGACCCGCGGCCCGCGGCCTTCACGGTCGGCCAGGTCGTGTCGGCGGGGCCGGCGTCGGCCGGCCGGGCCCGCGTGGTCGTGGCCCCCGATGGCACCCGGTCGCCGCTCGAGGCCACCCGCGGCGACGCGTTCGACGTGGCGCAGCCCGGCTTCTACGAGGTGCGCGACGCCGCCAGTGACGCGAGCGCCGGGACGATCGTCGCGGCCAACGTCGACCTGGCGGAGTCTGACCTCGCTGGCGTGGATCCGGCGGCCGTCGCCGCCACGCTCACCGGCCCCGGGGGCACGGCCGCAGTGGCCGGGGCGGCGGCCGCGCCCATCAGGGACGAGGTGGCCGAACAGTCACAGCGCCTGTGGTGGTATCTGCTGCTGGCGGGTATGCTGCTTCTCATCGGGGAAAGCGTGGTGGCGAGCCGCCTGTCGGGCGGCGCGACGTAGCGTCCGGGCAGGACGCGGGACGGAGAGGCGATGCTCCACGAACGACGGCACGCGGCCACCACTGACGTGGCCGGAGTCATCCGCGACATCCGCGCCGGCTGGCGGCGGAAGTTGGTGGTGCGCGGTCTGCTGCGCCTCCTCGTCGCCGGTGCGCTGATCCTGATCGGCGCCGGCGTGGCCCTCGAGGCTCTGCGCTTCTCGCCGTCCGCGATCCTCTCGTTCCGCATCGCCACGCTCGTGGCGCTGGCGGGCGCGATCGGCTGGTTCGTCGTGCGGCCGCTGCTCACGCGCGTGACGGACGAACAGGTCGCGCTCTACCTCGAGGAACACGAGCCGTCGCTCAACAACCTGCTGCTCAGCGCCATGAGCGCCGAGCGCAAGGCCGGCACCGAGGAACATTCGCCGGTGCTGGTCGCGAAGCTGGTCGAAGAAGCCGTGGTGCGCTGCCAGGACGTCGAGGCCGGCCGCCGCGTCGAAGCGCCGCTGGTGCGCCGCTACACGATGATGGCCGCCGGGGCCCTGGCGCTCGCCATCGCCATCTTCGCCTTCGGCCCGGCCTACCTGCGCCAGGGGTTGTCGGCGATGTACTCGTGGTCGCAGGACCTGGAGGCCGCCGCGCCGTATCGCATCACGCTCACGCCCGGCTCGGGCCGCGTGCCGCGCGGCGCCGATCAGCTCTTCAGCGCCACGCTGAGCGGCTTCACCGCCGACGACGCCGTGCTGATGGTGCGCAAGGGCGACGCCGCCGCGTTCGAGCGCGTGCCGTTGGTGAAGAACGAGCAGGGCGTCTTCGAAGGCATGGTCTTCGACGTCGACGCCAGACTCGAGTTCCTGGCCGAGGCCGCCGGCGTGCGCTCGGGCACCTTCACGCTCGAGGTGGTCGACCTGCCCTACGCGCAACGCATCGACCTCGAGTACCGCTTCCCCGCCCACACCGGCCTCGAGCCGCGCACCGTCGAAGACGCCGGCGACATCGCCGTGCTCACCGGCACCGAGGTCGTGATGACCATCACGCCGACCATGCCGACGCCCGGCGGGCAGGTGACGCTGCACGAGTCCACGCCGCTCACGCTCACGAAGAACGCCGACGGCACGCTCACCGCGCGCTTCACCGCCGACAAGGACGGCTTCTACCGCATCGGCCTCACCGGGCCCGATGGGGCCATGGTCACGGCGTCGCCGCAGTACGTCATCGACGTGCTCGACGACATGCCGCCCACGGTCGCCATCGCCAAGCCGGGCCGCGATAGCAACGCCACGCCGGTCGAGGAGTTCTTCGTCGAGGCCCGCGCCGACGACGACTACGGCGTGCGCAATCTCGAGCTCGTCTACTCGGTGAACGGCGGCCCCGAGAAGACGGTGCCGCTCTACAAGGGCGCGCAGCGGCTCGAAGAGGTCACGGCCGGACACACCTTCTACATGGAAGAGCTCGGCGTGCAGGCCGGCGACGCCGTGGCCTACTACGCCCGCGCCAGCGACAACGACGCCGGCGGCGGCAAGCAGGCGACGAGCGACATGTACTTCCTGCGCGTGCGGCCGTTCGGCAAGGACTTCAAGCCGGCGACGTCGATGGGCGGCGGGGGTGGCGGCGGCGGGGGCGGCGGCGCGGAAGTGGGCGCGCTGTCCGAGCAGCAGCGGCAGATCATCGCCGGCACGTTCAACGTGCTGCGCGAGAAGAAGGCGACCACGGCGGACCGCCTGCGCGAGGCGTCAGTGGTGCTGTCGCTGTCGCAGGGCCGCCTGCGCGAGCAGGTCGAAGGCCTCGTCAGCCGCATGAACTCCCGGCTCGTCGCCCCGGATCCGTCGTTCAAGAAGATCGCCGAGGTGCTGCCGCTGGCCGCCGCTGAGATGAAGAACGCCGAGGCCAAGCTGCAGGGACGCGATCCCCAGGCGGCGATGCCGTTCGAGCAGAAGGCGCTGCAGTACCTGCAGCAGGCCGAAGAGGAGTACGAGCTGCAGGTGCAGACCAACCAGCAGTCGGGCGGCGGCGGTGGCGGCGGACAGGCCGGCTCGATCGCCGAAGACCTGGCCGACTTGTTCGAGCTCGAGATGGACA
>CADEDM010000183.1 GCA_902826065.1 uncultured Acidobacteriota bacterium
AGCAGCAGGTGGCCGTTGTAGTGGAAGTCGCCGATGAGCGGCGCGGTGCAGCCGGCGTCGAGCATGCGCTGCTTGATCTCAGGCACCGCGGCCGCGGCCTCGGGCAGGTTCACGGTGACGCGCACCAGTTCCGACCCGGCCTCCCACAGTTCGATGCACTGCCGCGCCGTCGACGCGGCATCGGCCGTGTCGGTCATGGTCATCGACTGCACGACCACCGGCGCGCCGCCGCCCACCGTCACGCCGCCCACCTTCACGGGCACCGTGCGATGCCGCTGCGACAGTTGAATCATCGCGTGCCGTCCGAATCCCGTTCGTGCTCCCGCCAGCCGTCGCCGACCAGCGTCGTGCGCAGGTCATCGGCACGGAAGAGCGCGAGGTCGAGGGTGTCGAAGTTCTCGGCGCGGTCGAGGACGTCGCCGACGAAGATCGTCAGGGTCGAGTGGGGATCGCCGGGAATCACCACCGCGCGGGCCGGTTCGCCGCGCGGACTCCACAGGCGCCACAGCACCGTGGGGCTGGAAGCCTCCATCCCCGCGATCATAACGCGCCCGTCGTCAGGGATTCGCCGCCGCCCGCGTCCGGGCGTTGTAGCTGTCCGACTGGCCCCGGGGAATCGAGAGCACGGCCCAGTCCGCGCCCTTGAGGTGCTTGGCGAGCAGCACGATCTGGTAGGCGTGACCGGCGTAGTGGGACAACTGCCGCGTGAGCGCGGTGAGCACCGTCTGCGCTTCGCCGCGAATCGTGACCGTGCGGTCGAGGTCGGCGTCGGTCAGGCCGGCCAACGCGTCGAACAGCGTCTGCCAGCCCGACTCCCAGGACGCCTGCAGGGTTTCTCGCGCCTGTCCCTGCGGCTCGAACTCGGTGTCACGATTGCGCCACGGCTTCTCGCCGTCGCTGGTCAGGAACTCTGTCCAGCGCGAGCGCATGTTGCCGGCCAGGTGCTGCATCAGCAGCGCGACGCTGTTCGCCTCGTCGTCGAGCCGCGCCAGCAGCTGCTCGTCGCTCAGTTGCGCAATCGCGCGGTCGGCGAGTTGCCGGGTCTTCGTGAACTCGCGGACGAACGCGGCGATGACCATGACGTCGGGGCGCGCATCGCGCGCCGGCTCACTCCTTGTCGTCGCCGGAATCCTCGGCGCCCGTATCGGGCGTCGCCTCGGCGCCGGTATCCGTGCCGGTGCCCGCGTCGGCCTTCATGAAATCGGGCAGCCCGTCGTCTCCGCCGGCGGCCGCTTCATCCTGATCGTCGAGGCTGAAGGCACGTCCCGTGAACTTGGTGGGAATGGGTCCCTTGGGGCCGCGTTCCTTGGCCGCGAAGCCGGCCTTCGGTCCCTTCTTGCCCTTGGGCGGCGCCGGGGGGCCGAAATTGCGGGCCCTCGCGATGGCCGCGTCCGTCATCGGCGGGTCGCCGGGACGCCCGCCGGCGTAGCCGCCACCCGGCCGAGGCGTGTAGCCGCCTTCTCCGGGGGGGCGCGGGCTGTAGCCGCCAGGACGCGGACCGCCGAATCCACCGCCCGGGCCGCCGGGGCGCGGGGCGCCGTAGCCGCCGCCGGGACGCGGCGGGCCGCTCGGGCCGCGATCGTCGCGGGCGCGCGCCTCGCTCACGGCCAGCGGCCGGCCCATGAACAGCTGTCCGTCGAAGCGCTTGATGGCCTCTTCGGCGAGCGGCCGTTCGCCGTACTCGACGAAGGCAAATCCGCGGGCGCGGCCGGTTTCCCGGTCGAGCGGGCGCACGATCTGCGTCGGTGGACCCACCTGGGCGAAATGGGCCCGGATGTCGTCTTCAGTGGCGTTGTACGGGAGGTTTCCGATGAACAGGCGAACGGCTGGCACGGCTGGTTACTCTTGGAGGTCCGTTGGACGACTCACGGGTGGGCGGGTTCGGGGATGTCTCCGCGTGGTGCACGGGGCGACAGGCGCGGGCGGTGGGGACGTCAGTCGATCTCCGGACGCGGCAGCATAGCAGGAAGGCACGGGGTCTGCAACGCGCGCCGCCGTCAGTCGCGGGGCGCCCGCAACCCGGCCAGCAGGGCCTCCAGGGCGGTGACGCGCTGGCGGAGGGCGTCGCGGTGCGCCGGGCGGCAGGCCGCCTGGAGCTGCGCGGTGGCATCGGCCAGGGCCAGCGCCACCGACTCCGCCCGCTGGCGCCGCTCGAGGGCCTCGGGGCTGGGCGCGGGACCGGCGGGGCGCGACGCGGCCCGATCCGCCTGCTGCGACTCGATGGCCTTGCTCTCCCAGCCGCGTGCCATGCGATCAGGATAGCAGCCGGCGGCGGCGAAGGGTTGCGCCTGCCGAGGCCGGGCCGCTAGACTTTCTTCGTCCCTCGCGGGCTCCGATCACGACAGTCAATCAGGAGCCCTACCTGCGCCAGGTGCTCGCCACGGCGCGGATGGAGGCCACGCGAGCACACGCCAGGCGTGTGCGACGTGTGCCTCGGGGGCACGCCGTCGACTGCGCCGGGGAGAACAGCATGTCGACCGACGCCGTCCGCTTCGCCTCCGTCACCCCCAACCTCATCGTCCGCGACATCGCCGCGAGCACGCGCTTCTATTGCGACGTGCTCGGCTTCGGCGTGAAGCAGACCGTACCCGACGCCGCGCCATTCGTCTTCGTGTGGCTGGAGCGCGGCGCCGTCACGGTGTTCCTCAACGACCCGGGGGCCGTGGCGAAGGACCTTCCGGCCTACGCCGCGCCGGTCTTCGGCGGCACGAGCACGCTCTTCGTCACGGTCGAGGGCGTCGACGCGCTGCACGCCGCCGTGGCGCCGCACACGCCGGTGGTCATGCCGCTGCACACGCAGTGGTACGGGATGCGCGAGTTCGCCATCCACGATCCCGACGGGCACCTGATCACGTTCGCGGAGCGCGTGGCCCAGTGACCGTGCCGGCCCGCGCGACCAGGGTCGACGCCGCCGCCGCGGCGCGGCTCCTCGACGCGGGTCCGGTCACCATTCTCGACGTGCGGACACCGCAGGAGTTCGCGTCGCTCGGCCATCTGCCGGGCGCGCGGCTCCTGCCGGTGGACCTCATCGCCTCGGGGCCTGCGGTGGTGCCGGACGATGGCTCGCCGGTGCTCGTCGTCTGCGAGCACGGCGTGCGCAGCGCCCATGCCTCGGCGCTGCTCGTCACCGCTGGCGTGACGCCCGTCTACGATCTCGCCGGCGGCATGGCGGCGTGGCGCGGCGCGCGCGAGCATGGGCCGGGTCCGATCCACGGCCCGTCGTCGTGGCTCCTGCAGTACGCGCATCTCCTGCCGCGCGGCGGGCGCGTCGCCGACATCGCCGCCGGGCGCGGCCGGCATGCGCTCCTGCTGGCCGGTGCCGGGTTCGACGTCACGGCCATCGACCGCGACGCGGCGGCGCTGCAGCGACTGGCGGCGATCGCGGCGCGCCTCGAGTGGGCGATCACGACCGAGGTTCGCGATCTGGAAGAGGACGTGCCCGACCTCGGCGACGGCGCCTTCGACATGATCGTCGTCACGCACTACCTGCACCGGCCGCTGATGCCGGCGCTGGTGCGGGCGCTGGCGCCAGGCGGCCTCTTGATCTACGAGACGTTCACGACTGCGCAGGCCGCTCGCGGCAAGCCCACCAATCCCGCGTTCCTGCTCGAGCCCGGCGAGTTGCCGCGGCTGGTCGCGCCGCTGGAGGTCGTGGCGGCACGCGAGGGCGACTTCGACGGCCGGATGCTGGCGTCGGTCGTGGCGCGCCGCGCGCCTACAGCGCCGGCGACGGCGTGAGGGTGGCGACGGCGCGGTGGAAGGCGTCGGCGACCCGGCGCGGGGTGACGCCCGCGTGCGACCCGTGCCACGTGGCCACGCCGCCGGCCACCACGAGTACCTGCGGTGACTCGTGGCGGACACCGAACCGGTCGGCGATCGCGTTCGACACGTCGCGATGCTGCTGCACCACGACCTCGTGCACGACCGCCGGCACCTCGCCTTCGTCCAGCAGCATCCGCGCCATGAGACTCGAGCCGCAGGTCTGGCTATGCTTGAAGAGGATGACGGGCGCAGTGTGGGAGGCGTCGACGACCGCATCGAGAGCGGCGCGCGTCGTGAGCGGGCGGAACACGGTCACTCCACGATTGTACCGTGCCCTCGCCGCCGCTCTGCTGATCGCCGTCGCCGCGGCGGTGCCCGCGTCCGCCCAACCCGGTGTCGTCAAGGGCGCCACGGAGTGGTCGGCCACCGCCGGGGCGGCACGCGGCATCTCGCTCCTGCAATCGGCCGGCGGCGATCACTATGCGACCGCACAGCTGGCGTGGGGGCGCGTGCTCACCGATCTGCGTGGACCTTCGTGGCTGCGCGGCCGCTTCGAGTGGTCGCTCGAGATCGTGCCGACGTTCGTGGAGTGGTCCACGGGCCATGCCCGCGGCGTCGGCGTGTCGCCGCTCGGCTGGCGCTGGAACGTCGCCCCCCACGGCCGATGGCACCCGTACGCCGAGGTCGGTGGCGGCGCGCTGTGGACGTCGGCGCCGATTCCCGACGGCACCACCGGCAGCAACTTCACCTCGTACGCGGGCATCGGCGTGCGGCGGCTGGGCGCCAGCGGCCACGGCCTCATCGTCAGCTACCGCCTGCACCACATCTCGAATGGCAACCGGCTACGCAGCAATCCCGGTGTCAACGCACACATGATCACCGTCGGGTGGACCCACATCCGGGAACGCTGACGTGCGCGTGAACCAGTTGCCGCTGCCGCTCGACGCCGACATCGCGCCCGCAGGGCCGCCGGCCGGGGTTCCCGACGACCTGCGCGCGTCAGCCGGGCCGACGTCACCGGGGCCCCAGCCTTCCGTGGCACCCGTCGCACCCGTCGCGCCTCCAGCCGAGGCGGCGATCGTGTTCGTGCGACGGCGCGGCACGCGGCGCTACATCCTGCGCGTGCTCGACGACGGCTCGCTGCGCGTGACCGTGCCGTGGTGGGGGAGCAAGCGCGAGGCGCGCGCGTTCGTGGCCTCGCAGCAGGACTGGATCACACGGCAGCGCGTGCGCCGCGCGTCGCCGGTGGCCGGCCGCTGGACCGCCGGGAGCCCCGTGCTCGTCGACGGCGAGCCGTACGCGCTGGCGGCCGATCCCGCCGGTGCCGTCGTACTCGCGGGCCAGACACTCGCGCCCGCCGGCGCAGACGCCCGTGCCGTGCGAGCGGCCGTCCATGCGCACCTCCGTTCGCGGGCACGTCAGGACCTGCCCGGACAACTGCTGGCCCTGGCCGCGACGCACGGGCTGACCGTGACGCGGGTCGCGATTCGCAACCAGGTCTCGCGGTGGGGGTCGTGTTCGCGCCAGGGCGCGATCTCGCTGAACTGGCGGCTCGTGCAGACCCCGCCGTTCGTGCGCGAGTACGTGCTGCTGCACGAGTTGATGCACCGCCGCGAGCTGAACCACTCGGCGCGGTTCTGGCGGCTGGTCGCGGCGGCCTGTCCGCGCTATCTCGAGGCGCGCAAGTGGCTGCGCGTCGAGGGCGCGCAACTCTTCGACTGATTGCGCGGAGGGTCAGCCGACGCGCGGGGCCGGCGTCGCCGGCGCCGCCGGCTTGGTCGCGAAGCCCTTGCGCGTCATCGCGCCCCAGTCCGAGCGTCCGCGCAGGTACTTCCACAGGCCGCGCAGTCGCCAGTACACGGTCATCTGCCGGTAGCCGAGGTTCTCCGCGACGCTCCACCACACCAGCCACGGCAGGTCGCGTGGATGCCGGAACCGCATGAATGACGCCTGGTCGAGCAGCAGCGTCGCGACGCTGAGCACGAGGCCGATGCCCATGGCGAGCGCGAAGAACAGCACCGCGAACGTGCGATCGACGAGGCCCACGGTGAGCGTCGCCGCCAGGATCACCAGGCCGAGGGCTTCGACCACCGGCGCCAGCAGCTCGACCAGCACGAAGTACGGGAACACGATCAGTCCCATCGCCCCGAATCGCGGATTGCCGATCAATCGGCGATGGCGCCACAACGTGTCGGTCAGGCCGCGGTGCCAGCGGTCGCGTTGCCGGCCCAGCACGCCCCACGACTCCGGCACCTCGGTCCACGCGGTCGGATCAGGCACGAAGACCACGCGACTGGGCCCGCGCTGTTCATAGCCGAGGCGTCGCAGGCGCACCACCAGCTCCATGTCCTCGCCGACGGTGTCGTGGAGCCAGCCGCCCGCGACGATCATCGGCTCGCGGCGGAACAGCCCGAACGCGCCCGAGATGATCAGGTTGCCACCCAGCCGGTTCAAGCCGAGGCGGCCGAGCAGGAACGCGCGCAGGTACTCGACCACCTGGACACCGGCCAGCATCGTGCGTGGCACGGTGACGTCCAGCACCTGGCCGTTGCGCGTCGGCACCGCGTTGACCGGGCGGATGGTGCCGCCGGTGGCGACCACCTGGTCGTCGATGATCATCGGCCGCGCCAGGCGCACGAGCGCGCCGCGCTCGATCAGTGTGTCGGCGTCGATGGCGCACACCAGCTCGCCGCTGGCGAGGTTCAGACCGACGTTGAGGGCGTCGGCCTTGCCGCCGTTCAGCTTGTCGACGACCACGAGGTTGGCGTGCCGCACCGAGCGATACAACGCGACGACGCCCTTGGTCGGCACTCGCGGAGCATAGGCGCGATGCACTTCGACGAGGGCGAACTCCTCCGTCAGCACTGCCACCGTGCGGTCCTTGCAGCCGTCGGCGATCACGACCACCTCGAGATTCGGGTAGTCGAGCGTCAGCAGCGACTGGATGCTCGCCGTGATCGTGGCTTCCTCGTTGTAGGCCGGCGCCAGGATGGAGATCGTCGGCGCGAGGCGCGAGCCGACGACGATGTGGTCGTTGATGCCGACCGCCTCGTTGCGCATCCGGCGCATCTCGACCACCGCCGCGATGAGCAGCGCGGTGTAGGACAGATTGATGAGGAAGAAGTAGCCGAGGACGGTCGCCTCGACCGGGCCCATGATCCGCTCGACCAGCGCCGCGAACGCCGGGCTCATGCGCGGGCTCCCACCGTCGCCAGATCGAGCGCGTAGCGCGCCACCGACGACGCGACGAGGTCGTCGGAGACGCGCAGTTGCCTGAGGAAGAGCGTGCCCGGTGCGCCGAGCGCCCGCAGGCAGAGCGCGGCCTGCCGCCGCACGTCCCACACCGGGTCGAGGACCAGCCGCGCGACCTTCGGCGCCGCCGGCCAGTGGCTGAGTCCGCCCAGGGCCTTGAGCGCGGCGAGGCGCACGTGCGGGTCGACGTCATCGAGCGCCTGTTCGACCAGCGCGACGCCCTCGGCGCTGCCGAGCGCGCCGAGGAGGGCGACGGCGCGGGCGCGCACGGCGGCATCGGGCGAGCCGGCCAGCGTGCGCGCCGGCGGCAACAGGCGCGCATCGGCCATCGTCAGCGCGACGTCGAGCGCGCCGAGCGTCGTGGCCCGGTCGGCGGTCGGCAGGCAGGCGATCAGCGGCGCCACGGCGGCGTGGCCCAGCCTGACGAGCGTGTCCTGCGCCGCGAACCGGCACCGGCCGTCGCGATCGCGGAGCATGCGCAGCAACGACGCCACGACGGCGGGCTCGGGCCGGTGCAGGGCCCACTCGATCGCCTGGGCGCGCACGCTCGGGTTGGCGTCGGCGAGCAGCGTGAGCACGACATCGGCGGGATGGCCGACGAGCGTGCAGATCTTGGCGCCGAACAGGCGCCGCGACCAGAACCAGCTGCGGCACAGCGCCTCGGCCTTGGCGAGCAGGCCGGCGTGCTTCGCATGACGGCGCAGCGCGTGACGCTCGGCGCCGCTCAGATGCGGCGCCAGCTCGCCGAGCAGGTAGATCTGCAGGCGCATCGGCAGGCGCACGAAGTCGCGCGCGAACGCGGGTCTGGCGTCGCCCGCGGCCAGCGCCCCCCGCAGCGCCGCGCGCACCGCTTCGACGCGGCCGCCGATCCAGCGGTCGTACCACCACCACCAGACGGCATGTGCGACCAGCAGCGCGATGCCGAGACCGAGCAGCAGGGCCTCGGAGAACAGCACCATGCGGACGAGCGCGTCAGCGGACATCGGGGTGTCCGGCCAGCACCGACCGCAGCCGCCGCATCAGCACCGGCAGGCTCACCGGCTTGGTGATGTAGTCGGCGGCGCCGAGCTCCATCGCCTTGATCATCTCGGCCTCGACCGACCGCGTCGTGACGACGACGGCGCGCGACGTCTTCAACACGCCGGCCTCGGCCAGTTGTCCGAGCAGCGTGAGGCCGTCGAGTCCCGGCAGCCCCAGCTCGAGGACGATGAGACGAGCGCGCACCGGCGCGTCCGCGTGCGTGAGCAGGTCGAGCGCCTCGCGGCCGTCGAGGATCGTGCGGACGCGATGGCCGCGGGTCTCGAGCGCGTGCTCGACCAGGGCCGCGAATGGCGCATCGGCGTCGATGACGATGGCGTCGGCCGTCCACTCGATGCGCGAGGCCTCGGCGCGGCTGGCGGCGTGGATGCGGTTGCCGCCGTCCTGCTGGGCCAGGGCCAACGCCGATTCGGCCGCCCGCAGCAGGGTCGCGCCGTCGGGGCCGTCGACTCGGATCTGCGCGATGCCGGCGCTGAAGCTGGCCGCGACCGGCGCCCGGTCGCCGCCTTCGACGGCCTGCTCGCGGAAGTTCTCGAGCATCTCCGCCATGCGCTGGACGCCGTCGTCGGACTTCATGCCGAACGCGGCCACCGCGAACCGGCCGGGCGCGACGTGTGCCACGAGATCTTCGGCGCGGAAGGCCCGGGCCAGGCGCCGCCCGAGCAGCGCCGAGAGGCGCTGGTTGGTGTCGTCGTCCCTGGCGGCGCGGCGGGCCTGTTGCCCGTCGACTTCGACCATCAGGACGGCCAGCGCATGGTGATAGCGGCGCGCGATCGCGACCATCCGCTCGACCGTGGCCGCGACCGAGCGGAGGTGGGGCAGGCGCGTGGCCGGATCGATGTCGGCCGCGAGCCGCTGCGTGCGGGTGCGATCGAGCCGGTTGCGCGCCACCGCCGTCAGCAGCGCCGGCACGCCGGCGCGGGGCACGCAGTCGTCGACCCCGGCCTCGGCGGCGCGGGCCAGCGTCAGCTCCGCCGCGTCGGCCGTCAGCACCACGAGGCTGGTTGCGGCCGCGTCCCACTCCCGCCGCAGCGCGCGCGCCAGGTGCAGACTCGTCCCGCCGGCCGCGGCCTCGTCGACGACACAGAGGTCCGGGCGCGCCTGGGTGATGGCGTCCCACACCGCCTCGCTGTGCTCGTGCGCTTCGATGACGTGCCCCAGCGTCGCCAGCTGCTGACGTGCGGTCGCGCGCAACGCGGGGTCGCTGACCCCGAGCACGATGGTCGGCGGCGCCGCCTGCCGGCGGCGCAGCATGTCGATCGCCTCGTCGACGATCGTCGCCGGCGCGATCGGGCGGGCGAGTGTGCGCGCCGAGACCAGCGCGTGCGCGCCCGAGCGCTCGAGCAGCGACGAGCCGGGCGCGAGCGTCGCGATCGCCGCGTCGGGATGCGCCGCCAGGAGCCGCGTGCGGGCCGCCGCATCGGCGTCGCCCAGGACGTCGGGCCCGAGCACGATCACCGCGGCGCGCTCCTCGAGCGGCTCGCCGAGGTGACGCTGCACGCGGGCCCGCCAGCCGCGCACGGCAGCCTCGATCGGCAACTCGCGGGCGAGGGTCTCGTCGTCGTCGACGACCAGCAGGCACGGCGCCTCGGCGCGGCCGGCCGGCGACAGCGCATCGGGCGGCGGCAGCGTCCGCAGCGTGGCGTGCAGGGCCTCGACGATCTGCGACAGGCGCAGCGCATTCGCCGTGCCGAGCAACGTGCCCGTGTCGAGCAACCCGGCGGCTTCCCACGCCAGCCGTGCGGCATCGCGAGCTTCCACCAGCCACAACGAGGTCGCGAGCTTGTAGGTCTCGCGCGCGGCGCGGCGGCGCGGGCCGGTGTCGAGACGGCCTTCGAGCGCGGCCAGCGCGGCGTCTTCGAGCGTGGTGGCGCGCGAGGACAGCGCCGACGTGTAGGCGAGCCAGACGAGGTTGGACGAGGCCTGCGACACCTCATCGACGTCGGGCCGGTCGTCGAGCAACGAGTCCGTTGCAGGGGGAGCGTGCCGGTCAGGACCGGTGGCTGCCGCGACCGCGACGTCGGCGTCCGGGTCCGGCGGCAACGCGGCCAGCCGCTCGCGCGTCTCCAGCTCGAGGACCTCGAGCCGGGCCTGCACCGGGTCGTCGCCGGCCACCGGCGCCGCTTTCGTCCTGGCGAAGCCCAGGCGAAACGGCAGGCGAACTTTGACGACCAGACCCATCCACAGAGATTTCGGTCGGTTGCCCCGCTAGAGGTAGGTCACCGGCAGCGATTGGGAGGCCGTTGCTCGCCCTGAACCGGACGCCCGCGGCTCCGGCGTCCGGCGCGATGAACGCGCCGTGGCCGCGTCAGACGACGCGGCTGGTGCCGGCGGAGGGAATCGAACCCACACGCCCTTTTGGGGCACAAGATTTTGA
>CADEDM010000184.1 GCA_902826065.1 uncultured Acidobacteriota bacterium
ACGTGCGCAACCTGGGTATCGGCGACGCGTGGGACGTGCTGAGCGGCATCGACCATCTGGTCGCACAGGGGCTCGTCGACAAGGACCGCGTGGGCTCGATGGGATGGAGCCAGGGCGGTTACATCTCGGCCTTCCTGACGACGAAGTACGCCGATCGCTTCAAGGCGCTGTCGGTGGGCGCCGGCATCTCGAACTGGGTCACCTACTACGTGAACACCGACATCCACCCGTTCACGCGGCAGTACCTCAAGGCGACGCCGTGGGACGACCCGAAGATCTACGCCGACACCTCGCCGATGACCTACATCAAGTCGGCGAAGGCGCCCACGCTCATCCAGCACGGCGATCGCGATCCGCGCGTGCCGATTCCGAATGCCTTCGAGCTGTACCAGGGTCTACAGGATCAGAAGGTGCCGGTGGAGCTGATGATCTTCCGTGGCTTCGGCCACGGCCTCGACAAGCCGAAGGCGAATCGTGCCGCGATGCAGCAGAACTGGGACTGGTTCGGCAAGTACCTCTGGCCCGGAGAGACGAGCACTGCGGCCAGAGGTCAGTAGGGACCAGGGACTGGGGACCAGCGAAACAGAGATGACGGACAAGCGCTTCGCGTCGAAGGTCGATGCGTGGCTCATGGCCCTGTGCCTCGCTCCCCTCCTGATTCCCATGGCGACGGCCCTGGTCGGTATGCCGATGGGCCGGACCGGCGGCGGCCTGCCGGTGCGCCCGCTGATCGTCGCCGGGCTGCTGATCCTGATCGTCACGACCCGCTACGTCGTGACGGACTCGACCCTCACGGTGTGGTTCGGGCCGATTCGGCGGCGGCGTCCGTTGTCCGACCTGCGGCGGTTGCGAGCGTCGCGCAGCATCGAGTCGTCGCCGGCGTGGTCGCTCGATCGCATCGAGATCAGCACGACACGAGGGTTCTGGCTCAACGTCTCCCCGGCCGACAAGGCCGGGTTCGTGCGGGCGGTGCTGGCGCGGGCGCCGCAAGTGCAGCTCGATCAGGCCCTCGCGAGCCTGCTGAGGTAGCGGACGCGGCTCGCCGGCCGCCAGTGCGCCGATCGTGTCTAATGAGGCGGTTCCCTCGGACCCACCGCAGGAGGTGCGCGCATGCGACGAGCATTCGTGGGCGGACGATTGGCTGGCGTGGCCGCGGCAGTGCTGCTGGTCGCGTTGTCCGCGCAGGCACAGACGCCGCCCGGGCCGACGACCACGCCTTCCGGGTCGTATTTGAACCTGCAGCCGCGCCGGCAGAGGCAGATGCCCCAGCCGCCGCTGGTGGCGCCCGGCCCTCGGCCCCGGGCCAACGCGACCGCTACGCCGCGCGCCACGCGCCAGGTCGTGTGCGGCCTCACGATCCTCACGCCGCCGGGAGGCGTCGACGACGCGATGGTGAAGCCAGTCGCGAAAACCGGACCGCGAGGGACCATGCGCACGATCGATCCCCCGGTCTGCAACTCCGGTCGATAGCCTCCTGAGTGCGCTGCCCGGGACCAACGCACAACCAGCAGGGACGAACCGCATGCCGGACGCCCGACCTGCCCCGTCTAACCGGCGCATGCAGGTCCACGTCCGCAGCGAGACGGTGATCGCCCGCCCGCGGCCCGAGGTCACGGCCTTCGCCGCCGACTTCGAGCGGATGCCGCTGTGGTTCCGCAAGATCCGCTGGGTGGAGTGGGAATCGGAACCAAAGGTACAGGCCGGCGCGCGCCTGGCCTTCATCACCGACATGCTCGGGAAGCGCCGTCAGGCCTGCACGATCGACGAGTACGTGCCCGGCGAGCGCCTTCGCCTGCAAATCGACGGACCGTATGCCCTCGACGCTACGTTCGCGTGGCGCGACGAGGGCGGCAGCCAGACGCACATGACGCTCGACTGCCATGCCCGCCCGAAGGGCCTGTGGTTGCTGGCGCTGCCCGTGCTGCCGCTGCTCGTCTCGCGCGCCAACGCGCACGACCTCGCGCTGCTGAAGGCGATCCTCGAGCGCCGCGCCGGGCGTCCGCGCGTCGCGTGAGGCGGCGCGGGCCACCGACCCGTGCCGCCATCAGGCTCCCGCGCTACCGCACGTCGACGGTCTGCGGGGCTGTCGGCGGGCTCACGCCGCAGCTGTTCACTGCCAGGGCCGCGATCGTGTATGGCCCGGGCGGCACTGCGACGTCGAGATCCCGTCCCTGCATATCGACCGCGCCGGTAAAGAGCGCGCTGGTCACGAGCAGCCGGTAGAACGCCGGTGCGGTTCCCGAGCCGGGAAGATCCCAAACCGCCCCGATTCGCCCGGGCGCCGGCGTATAGAGCAGGAAATCCACGGGCGTTCCGGGCGGCCCGCTACACGTCGCGGGGAACGTCAGTGTCACGACGTTCGAATCCGCGCTCGTCCCGCCGGCGTTGCCGTTGAAGACGGCGACGTTGAAGACGCCGCCGGCCACCCCGTTGTACCTGAACGTCTCAGTATTGCCGAGGGGCACCGTGAGATTCGCGTCGCCAGTGACGCGCAGGAACGTGTTGGTCGGGAGGCCGCCGTCAAGCGTGTTCCGCCAGGCCAGGGTCAGGTTCGGGCCGTCGGCGAGTCCCAGCAAATTCGTCGGCGCCGATGGCGCGATTGCAGTGGTGTTGTGGAGCCTGACCTCGTTGGACACCAGGCTCACCTGATTGTTCGCGTCGATTGCCTGCGCGCTGATGTAGAAGGAGCCGCCCGGCACGCCTTCGATCTTGTGGATTCCGAACGGGCTGTTGGTCGGGATGGTTACCAGCGGCTGCCCGGGGAGCACACCGCCGTTGATGAGGTGGTTCACGGCCGCAGGCAGTGTGTCGAAGCGCACGATGGCATCGCTACCGCCGAGCGCGTCCTTTCTGGGCAAGAGGTCCCACACGCGGGTTCTCGTCGGCTTCGGCCCGGTCTTGCTCAGTGTGAGACGCACTTCCACTTCCGCGCTGTAGCCGAACTGGTTGCGCGCCCGGTACGTGAACGAGTCCGATAAGAAAGCGGGATCGCCTGCTATGTACGTGAACCCGCCGTCGGGATCGAGGTCGAGGATTCCGAGCTGCGGGGGTTTGACGAGCTCCGCAATCATCGGCCCGCCGCCGTTGCTGCTGTCGTTGGCAAGCAACCCAGACGCCGCGGTCACGCCAACGCCGTCGATCGAACTCCCGGTGTAGGCGTCGGCGACGGCGGTTGGCGGGGTGCCGCTGCCGCCGTCGTCGTTCAGGATCGTGAAGTCGGCCTGGCCGCGAGCGATTCCGGCGTTGATCGGCGCCAGCAGGTTCATGCGGAACGTCTCGTTCGACTCGACGGTCGTGTCGCCGTTGACCGTGATGAGAACCTTTACCTGGGTCACCCCTGGCGCGAACACGCCCTGTCCGGCCTTCGTGACGTAGTCCTTGGTCGGATCGGACACGCCGACATTGAGGTGCCAGGACTGGATGGCGCCAGGGTTCCCGGGACTGTCGTCCATCACGTAGAGCTTCCATTGCCCGTTCGGGTTCCCGCCACGAAAGGCCGTCTCGAGCGTGTTGACCCCGACCGGGGCGGCCTCGTCATGCGGCCCCGACGGCGCGGGCGCGTTGAAGGCGTCGGGACCGGCGTAGCTGGTCGGCCGTGCTGTCCCTGGAGGCAGCTGGCCCGTGAATGGCATCGCCCCCCCCGAGCCGTGCATCGCGTAGGCGTGATTGATGACCGCGGTGGTGCCGCCGGCATCCGACTGCACGACGAGCTTTTTTCCATCAGGCGCGACTAGCAGCATGTCGAGGTCGCCTGGGGCCGCATGCGTGAGACCGTTGATCCCGATGATCACGTCCTGGGTCTGACCCGCGATGCCGGCCACGTTTACGACAGCGGGGTAGGTCAACGCGGGGCCGGCGTCCGGGATCCCGATCGGACCCGCACTCGTGAAGACCGTCGAGAGCAGCCCGCCCGTGGCCGTACCCGGGAACGTGATGTAGTTCACGCGTACTTCCTGCGTACTCGCCTTGTCCAGCGTCAAAGTGACCAACATGTCCGTCGAGCCGATGTTTCCCTCGAAGACTGACGCGTCGGAGATCGAGATGAGCGGCGGCGCCTGGGCGATCCCTCGCAGAGGGGCCAGGCTCGCCAGGATCAGGCCTGGCGCGAGGACGCGGAGCATGCGGGCAGTGGTCATGGGATCCCCTTCGCCCTCTCGATCGGACACGGGCCGGTCACCCCGCGGCCGCCCCGTGTCCGATCTCTCTCAGCAGGGCACGTGACCGCCCGTTCCACGTGCCCGCGGCGGCGTAAGCTACGCGGGTGCTGCGGTGGCTGCGGCCAACGGCGTCGCCGGCGTCCGACGAGCAGATCACGCGACTGCTCGCGTCCGATCCCGAGCGCGGGTGGGCGGCGTTCATCGACGCGTACACGCCGGCGCTGCTGGCGCTCATCGAGCGCGCCGGCGCCGTCGATCGCGACGAGGCGATGGAGGTGTATACGCGGGTCTGTGCGCGGTTGTCCGACGACGGCTATGCAGCGCTGCGCCGCCGCGATCCGGCCGCCGGTTCGCTGCATGGCTGGCTGGCCGTGGTCGTGCGCGGAGCCGCGGTGGACTACGTGCGCTCGCAGATCGGCAGGCGCCGGATGTTCGGCTCCGTCGCGGCGCTGGACCGCCGTCACCAGCGGGTGTTCGAGTTGTACTACTGGGATCGCCGGCCGCTGGCGGAGGTCACCGAGGTGCTGCGGGTCGAAGGCCGGGAGGACGTGACGCTGGATCAGGTGCTCGAGTGGCTCGAAGTGGTCGACGGCGTGCTCACCGAGCGCCACCGCGCCGAGTTGCTGGCGCTGGTTGCCCGCACGCACGCGCCGGTGTCGCTCGATGACGGCGATGGCCCGAGCCCGGTGCCCGAGCCGGCGTCGGACGCACCCGATCCGGAACTGGCGCTGCGCATCCGCGAGACCGACGCACGCCTGCACGCGGCCCTGGCGGCGCTGCCCCCCGAGGACGCCGCCATCGTGTCGCTGAAGTACGGCGAGGGCCTCACACGGCCGCAGATCCAGCGGATCCTCGCCCTCCCCGACCTGTCCGAGCATCGCGTGCGGACCATCGTCGCGAGCCTGCGGTCGCAGCTTGCCGGCGAGAGTCGCGTGCCCACCGATCCTCAGGACCGCACCGCGTGGGGGGCCAATGGCTGAGTGGCACCTCTCAGCGGCGGAGCTGCAGGCCTGGCGCGATCGCGGCGAGGGCGATCGCGCACGCGTCGTCGGTCACCTGGCCTCCTGCGCCACGTGCCGCCACACGGCCGCCGAACTCGAGCGCGAACGGCCGCTGGCGGCCGACGCCAGACCGACACACCTCGACGCCGCCGACTTCGTGGCTGCCGGTCGCCGCGTCGGGATGCCGTCGGCGGCCGCTCCGCGCCTGCCCCTGCGAACCGTCTACCTGGCCGCAGCGGCTAGTCTTGTCCTGGCGGCGATCGTCGTCCCGGCCTGGTGGTCGCAGCGACTCCCGGCAACGTCGGTGCGTGGGAACGACGCCGTGGTGACGCCGGTGGCACCACAGGACGCGACGATCGCGCGCGACGCGCTGACGTTCGAGTGGACGGCAGGCGCGACGGCCGGTCCGCTCCGGCTCGTCGTGCTGGCGCTCGACGACGCGGGCGCGCCGCTCATCGACAGGGATGTCAGCGGAGCGCGCTACGAGCCCACACCGGACGAGCGGGGGCGATTCGTTTCGGGGCGCGAGTACCACTGGTTCGTGGAGTACCGCGGCGCTGGCGCCGGAGCCGGCACGTCAGCCTCGGCCCGCTTCCGCGTCCGCTGACGGTCGGCGCAGTCGGCGTCTCCACCAACCGAGCACCAGCGCGCCCCCCGCGACACCAGCGCCCACGGCGACCAGCTGAGAGGTGGACGGGGTCGAGCCCGGCGTGACGATCGGCGTCCTGGCGTCGCCGATCAGGAGGAAGGCGCCCCAATGTGCCGGCGACGCGTGCGCGCCGCCGCCAGCGATCGCGCGGCGCTGGGCCTGCTGCAGCGCTTCGTCGGGCGCGAGGCCATCGGCGAGCTCGCGGTAGAACTCGCGCATCAGCCACGCGGTCTCGCCATCGTCCACCGTCCAGGCGGTGGCCAGCACGGCGCGCGCGCCGCCGTGCAGGAAGGCGCGACTCAGGCTCAGCAGTCCCTCGCCCCGCACGAGCCTTCCCACGTTGGAGCGGCACGCCGCCAGCACGACCAGATCGGCGTCGAGTGACAAGTTGGCGATCTCGCTGACCCTCAGGACGCCGTCGTCATCGTCACCAGGCGCCAGTAATACGGCGCTGCGGCGCGGCATCACCTCGTCGACGACGGCGTGGGCCGCCAGGTGCACGACGCGGTACTGCGCCGCGTCCGCGGACTTCAGCACCCGCTCGGTCGCTCTCACTCCGAGGTACATGTCGTCGGCGACGGCGCCCAGCCTCCTGCCGGCGTTCGAGGCTTCGCCGGATGCGTGGCGAAGCGCCGCCAAGGCGCCCGGCGCCATGTCGAAGAGCGCGGCTTGGCGGTCGGGGGCGTCGGGGGCTGCCATGGCGAGCAGCGGTCGCGACGCCCGCCTGTCGGACTGCCGCAGGTGATCGAGCACCGTCGCCGACGGCGCCACGGTCAGCGTGTGCCGCTCGAACAGCCAGCCTCGGCCGACCCGCAGCAGCGCGAACGGCACCCGCTGCAACACGCCGTCGGGCACCAGGATCAGCCGCCGCACGCCTTGCAGCGCGGTGGCCGCCGGCGCGAGGAGCTGCGCATACAGGTCGGCGCCGAGGCGCTCGAGGCCGGCCCGGTCGTCGGCCGCCACCAGTGCGTGGAGCAGCCGCACGCGTGGGAGTAAGGCGTCGTGGCCGGGCACGTCATACGCGGTGACGGCGCCGGACCGCACCACCCACGCGAAGCCGCGGCTCTCGGTCAGCAGGAACTCGACCAGCGCCTCGTCGGGCGCGAGCGTGCGCGAGACGTCGTCGGCCGACAGCGCCTGCGGGTGCGAGAGCGCGGCGTAGTTGGCATTCTCGCGACGGATCTCGAGCACGAAGGCGTCGTACTCGTGCTCGAGATCGCGCAGGGCCGCGCGTGCCGCCGTCCGCTCGACGTCGTCCCCAGCCGCCGAGACCCGACGGCCAGCCGCGGTCAGCCGGCGGCCGAAGGCGATCTCACGATCGCGCACCGACTGCAGGCGCGCGTCCGAGGGACGGGCCCGCGCCTCGGCGAGGAGATCCGCCAGCGCGCGGCCACGTGCCCGCTCTGCCACCTGGAACGCCGCCCGCACGTCGGCGTCGCCGGCCGTGCGCGCTTCGCCGATCGTGGCAGTGACCAGCGACTCGTAGGGACCGACGCGATTCGTCATGAAGGTCGCGCGCAACGCGGCATCGGGAATGGTCTGGCGCAGCCGCTCGACGATCGCGATCGCGCGCTCGTGCGCCTCGCGCGCCCCGGCCCGGTCGCTCCTGGCGGCTCGGGCTCTCCCTATGCCCCACCACCCGCGCCACTCGTACTCTGTGTTGCCGATGCGCGTGGCGACGTCGAGCACGCGCTGGAAGTCGTCGTGCGCCTGGTCGGCTTCGCCGAGCTCGAGCGCCACCAGTCCGAGATCGTTGTAGACGAAAATGTGCCGCGCCTCGGGCGCCGCGGCGGCTTCCGTGCGGGCCTGCCCCGCCCAAGCGCGCGCGGCGTCCAGCCGCTTCCGGCGCGCCTCGCTCAGGGCCAGGCGGGCGATCGTCTCGGGCACGAACTGATCGAAGCGGACCTGGCGCAGCAGGTCGATGGCCCGTTCGCCGTCAGCGGCGGACCGGTCGAAGTCCCCGCGCGCGAACGCCGTGTCGACGCTCTGCTTGGTGGCCAGCGCCACCGACCGGATGTTGCCGGCCTGGCGATGCGCCTCGATGGCGTCGGTCCAGAGCTCGGCGGCGCGATCCAGGTTCCACACGTGGCCCTGCGCCTGCGCCTGGTTGAACAGCGCGTCGGCGCGCGCCGACGGGTTCGTGGACTCGCGGGCGAGGTCCGAGGCCTCCTGCGCACGGGCCAGGGCGTCGTCGTAGCGCGCGAGCCCCAGCAGCGACACGGTCGCCATGACGCGGCCGGAGACGCGGGCGGGCAGGTCGCCGGCGCGATCGGCGGCCATCGTCGACCGCTCGAAGGCCGCGAGCCCCTCGACCGAGCGGCCGCGCGTCTCGTACACGCGGCCGAGTGCCCTGTGCACGGCGGCCTCGGCAACGGCGTCACCGGCCCGTTCGGCCAGCGGCAGCGCCTGCTGCAGCCACGTCTCGGCCCGAGTGTTGTCGCCCTTGTCGTTGGCCAGGAGCCCCAGCTCCGTGAGCGCGCTCACGCGGATGGCCAGGTCGTCGCCCGCGAAGGCGAGCGCGCGGGTGGCGGCGGCGACGGCCTCGTCGAATCGGGCCAGCCGGCGCAGCGCCGACGCTTGCCGCTGGGCCACGCGGGCCTGACCGGCGCGATCGGCGCGCGTGCGATAGAGCCGCTCGGCGCGCGCCAGCGCCTCGATGCCTTCGGGGAGTTTCGCGGCCGCGATGAGCGCGAGGCCCTCGGTTTCGTCGGGCGCTATCGGCCCGTCGGCGGGCCGCGCGGACCGAGCAGCGGCCTGAGCGGCCGCCGCTCGCGGCTGGACCATTGCCGTGCCCGCGCACAGCACGACCGCGATGCCGCCGGCGAGCACGCCGGAGGCCGGTGCGAACAACCGCAGGCGGGGACCCGGCGGCGGCATGGCGTTGGCCGGCGCCATTCTATCCACGCCGGGACGGATCGCGGATCTCCCGTCCCTCCTGCGGCGCTCGGGGCTCCCTGGATGGCCCTCGGTGCGCGCCGTCGTCAGCGGGTCATGTGCAACGGAAACGGCGTTCGCGCAACGAAGCCGTTCACCGCCGCCAGCAGCCCGGTGCTCTTGTCGCGCACCACGAACACCGACTCCTCGCGCTGGCCCGGATTCAGATCGTGATGGTCGATGAGCGCCAGGTCTGGTCCGTAAGACGGGATCACGCGACCATCGAGCGTGAAGTACTCGGCCTGCGCCACCGCATCGAGTTGCCCCTTCGCGAACTGGTCGTAGAGCTCGGGAAAGGTGGCCGTCGCCACGATCTGCACGCCGGCCGGCGCGCGCTTCAACAGGTCGCGATGCGCGGCCATGCCCGTGACGGCGCCGACCTTCCGCCCGGTGAAGTCGGCGATGGTGCGATACCGCGCCTTCTCGCTGGCGCGGATGCGCAAGGCACGTTGCTCGTAGAGGAAGGGTACGGAGAACGTGCCGCCGGCGCTCACGCGATCGGGAAAACTGGCGAGGTTCGTGGCGACGACATCCACGACGTCCTTCCCCGCCAGTTCCCACGACTTGTCGAAGGGCACGACCTTCCAGGCGACGCGCAGACGCAGGTCTTCGCCGAGGCGCTCGGCGAAGCGATACATCCACGCTTCCGGGTCGAGCGGATCGGTCGCCGTGCCGGTGATGGCGATCGTCACGGTGCCAGGCACCAGTGTGGTGATCGCGGACTGCGCGGCGGGCCAGGCCGCGGCGATCGCGAGGACGAGAGCCGTGGCAGACGCGCGGGTGAACCACATCGCGGGTGGTAGCATACCGCTCCGCCGATGTCTGCCGCGCCCGCGTCGTTCCCTGAGAAGCTGGTGCGCTGCTGGCATCCCGTGGCCTACGCGCACGACGTCACCGATCGCCCGGTCGCCGCCACGCTGCTCGGTGAGGCCGTGGTGGTGTGGCGCACGTCCGACGGCCGTGCCCACGCCATGCGCGACTTGTGCATCCATCGCGGCACCGCGCTGTCGCTCGGCTGGATCGCCGACGACTGCCTCGTCTGCCCGTACCACGCCTGGCGCTACGACGCGACGGGCGCGTGCGTGCGCATCCCCCAGTCGGCGCACGCCACCATCCCCACCAAGGCGCGCACGCCGGTGTATCGCTGCCTCGAACGCTACGGCCTCGTGTGGGTGTGCCTCGCCGATGGCGAGCCGGTGTATGCGCTGCCGGAACTGCCTGAACTGGAGTCGGGCGCCTTCAAGGTCGTGAACACCGGCCCGTTCGCGTGGCAGGCGGACGCGTCGCGCCAGGTCGAGAACTTCACCGACTTCGGGCACTTTCCGTGGGTCCATCCCGGACTGCTGGGCGACCCCGAACGTCCGGTGGTGCCCGAGCACACCGTCGAGACGCGCGGGCACGTGCTGCACTACACCGTCGTGCGCCCCGAAGCGGCGAACAGCGACGACTTCCCGGTCTTCGGCAACGAGCAGACGGACCGGCCCGAGCGGCGCAGCCGCTACGAACTGCACCTGCCCTACACGATCGCGCTGCGCCTCGGCTGGGGCGGCACGAAGGGGATGGTCTACTTCTTCGTCTCGCAGCCCGAGACCGCCGATCGCTGCCGCGGCTACTGCATCATCGGCCGCAACTACGACCTCGACGATCCCGACA
>CADEDM010000185.1 GCA_902826065.1 uncultured Acidobacteriota bacterium
GCTCGTGATCGGCTCGGGACATGTGACGCACAACCTGCGCGATTGGGTGGGGCATCGCGGCGACCCGCAGCCCGCGGACTACGTCGTGCAGTTCTCCGCATGGCTCAACGAACGGCTGGCGCGGGAGCTGTTCGGCACGCCGGGAGCGGCCGTGGGCCAGCGGCTGGTGCAGAAGGGCGGCGGCCGTCCGGGTGACACGGTGGTCGAGGTGGTGGGCGTGGTGGGCGATGTACGGCACAAGGCACTCGACACGTCGCCCATGCCCGAGTACTTCACGCCGCTCGAGCAGACGTTCATGTTCCCGATGCAGATGGTTGCCCGGGTCGACGGCGATCCCTCGGCGATCGCGGCGGCCGTGCGTCAGGCCGGGTTCGAGGTCGACCCCTCGGTGCCGGTCGCGGAACTGCAACCGCTGACGACGATGCTGTCGGCCACCCTGGGCCGTCCGCGGCTGCTCGCGGCGCTGCTGACCGTGTTCGCCGCGGCCGGCGTGCTGCTCAGCGTCGTCGGCCTCTACGGCGTCGTCGCCGTGCGCGTGCGGCAACGCGAACGCGAAATCGGCATCCGGATGGCGCTCGGCGCCACGGCCGGTCGCATGGCCAGTGCGGTCGTCCGCCAGGGATTGACGCACGCACTGGCCGGCGTCGTGCTCGGCGTCCCCGCGGCTCTGGGTCTCGCGCGGTTCATGGAGAGCCTGGTGTTCGGCATCACCACCCGCGATCCCTGGACCTTCGCCGCCCTGCCCGCGGTGCTCACCGCGGCGGCGGCGCTCGCCTGCTACTTCCCGGCGCGACGAGCGGCGCGCGTCGACCCGGCCGTCGCCATCAAGGACGGGTGCGCCTGACCCCGCAGAATCGGGACGGTGGCCCGCAGGCCAATCGAGCGCGACGAGTATGATGCCGTCATCGATGCCGTGGACGCCATCCGAGCGTGTTTGACGACGCGCCCCCTTCTCGCGCCCGCCGTCTGACGGTCGTCGAGCTGCTGTTCTGGTCCACCGTGCTGGTGGGCGCCGTGTCGTGGAGGGTGCAGCCCACCCTGCGGCCACTGATGGCCAACGACAGCTTTCAGTACATCAGCACCGCCGACAACTTCCATAAAGGGCTGCCAGGCTACACCTCGTTCGTCTACTTCGATGAGGAGCGGGCGCACGGTGTGGTCCCGGCGCCGTTGACGACCTTCCCACTCGGATACCCCGCCCTCATCGCCGGGGTGATGTACGCGGGCCTGTCTGCCGAGCATGCGGCGCTGCTGGTGTCGGTGACGGCCGCCATCGGCGCCGCCTGGCTGATGGCCTTCATCGCCCGACAGCTGGAGCTCGGCACCTGGGGCGCGAGGGCCGCAGTGGTGATGTTCGGCTCCAGCTACTGGGTGCTGACCCAAAGCAGCACGGCGTTGACTGAGTCGACCTTCACGGTCCTGGTGATGGCGGGCGTCGCGGGCGCCATCGAAGCCGTGCAGGCTGCACACTCAGCTCGCCCCTGGTCACGGGCGGCGGTCGTGGCTGGCCTCTGTTTCGGCGCGACCTATTGGGTGCGGCACGCCGGCTTGTTCGTGTGCCTGGCATTGCCGGTCTACGGCGCGCTGATGTGGCGGCGGCCGGCGTTCCGGCCCGTGCTCTTGGCGACTGGACTGGCTGGCGTGGCAGTGGTGTCGGCCATCGTCCGCAACGTGGCGCTGACCGGTGGCTGGCGCGGCGGCAACAACAAGTTCGTGCATCATGAGTGGCGAGAGATCGTCCGCCAGCTCGTCGACTCGGTGTCGGGGCTGATTCTGGGACCGCCGATTGTGAGCTCGTGGGCGTCCGGTCGTTCGCTGCTGGCGGCGGTGCTGATTCTCGTCGTCGTGACGGCCGTCGGCCTCGTGGCGTTGCGCCCTGCACTACGTCAGGCGCTGCGCCAGCGGCTCGGCGTCGACGCGGGGCTCCTCGTGCTGCTGGTGGGTGTCTACACGGCCGGAGTGACGTATGCGGCTTCCCGCACCATGATCACGTTCGGCACGCGCTTCTTCGTGCCGATGCTTCCTCCAGTCGTGCTGATCGTGACGGCGGCCGGGGTTGCGATTGGCGCGGCGCTGCCGCCCGGGCCGGCGCGACGCGGCTGGCGCGGCCTTTGCGCGGTGGCGGTGGTGCTCGGGGCCCTCGTCCACGTCGACCTGTTCCGATCCAATGCGGTTTCGCCGACGCGAGAACGAATGGAGCGGCGTCTGGCGGCGCCGCTCGACGCCCAGGGCCGCAACGCCTACGACTACGTGGCATCCGCGACTCGTGACGGCGATGTAATCGTCGCTAACATGGGACAGGCCACGGGCTACCTGCTGCGCCGGCCGGCCGTGGCGCTGAGCGATCCTGCCTACAGCGACGTGGTCTGGACCGAGGACGAAGTGCAGGGGCTGTGCGCCCGCTATTCGGCCCGGCTCCTGATCGTGCACAAGGTGGCTGCGGATGCCACGGTCGACGGCTACGTCTCGCCGTTCGTCAAGCGCCTGGCCTCGGCGAGCGCTCCGCCGTGGCTGAGCGTCGTCGTCGATGCCCCGACGATGACGATCTATCGGCCGCGGCTGCCAGGCGCGAGATGACGCGCTGACTACGATCGGGCCGCGTCGCGCGCCAGCACCAGGGCGCCGACGACGCCCGAGCGGTGTCCGAGAGCCGGCGCCACGACGTAGTCGTCGAGTTGTGTGGTGCAGGCCGGCGACTGCACGTAGCCGTTGAGCAGCTCGGCCAGGTCCGCGCGCACAAGCGGCAGCAACCCGGGCTGTGCCATCACGCCGCCGCCCATCACGATGCGCTGCGGCGACAGCGTGCAGACGAAGCCGTGCAGTGCGAGCGCCAGATACTGGGCCTCGAGCTCCCACGCCCGATGACCCGCCGGCAACGACTCGGCGGGCTGTCCCCAACGCGCTTCCATCGCCGGTCCGCTGGCGAGTCCCTCGAGGCAATTGGCGTGAAAGGGGCACACGCCTGCGAAGTGATCGACATGCCGGTTGTGCGGCACCAGCACGTGGCCCATCTCCGGGTGCACCAGGCCGTGGACCGGCCGGCCGTTGACAATGGCGCCGCCGCCGATGCCGGTGCCGACGGTGAGGTAGAGCACGCTGTCGAGACCCTGGGCGGCGCCGTGGCGCCACTCGCCCAGGGCGGCGGCGTTGACGTCGGTATCGATGGCCACCGGCACGCCGAGCGCCTCGCGGAACGGCCGTACCATGTCGGTCCACGCCCAGCCGGCCTTGGGCGTGGTCGTGATGTGCCCGTGCTGCGGCGACGCCGGGTCGAGGTCGACGGGACCGAACGTCCCGACGCCCAGCCCGTGCAGGGGGCCGTGCGTGCCCTGCGCGTCGCGGAAGAACGCGATCAAGGCGGCGAGCGTGTCCGCCGGCGTCGTCGTCGACACCCGCGTCTCGGCGCGGATGTCGCCCGGGCCGGTGCCCACCACCGCGAGGCACTTCGTGCCGCCGGCTTCGATGCCTCCCAGCAGCACGGTGCTACTCGATGCCGAGTTCACGCTGGATCGCTTCCAATGAGACACCGCGCGTCTCGGGCAACAGCGCCGCCACGGCGACGAACTGCACCAGCATCAGCACGCCGAAGACCACGAACGGCAGCCCGCCCGAGGCCTGAGCCACGATCGGGAACGTCCAGCTCACGGCCGCTGCCCAGACCCAGTGCGCGAAGCTGCCCAGCGCCTGGCCCCGGGCACGGACGCGATTCGGGAAGATCTCCGCCAGGTAGACCCAGATCACCGCCCCCTGCGAGAACGCGAAGCAGGCGATGTAGCCGATGAGACTGCCCAGCACCAGCACCCCGCCGGCCTTCGTCTCGAGGGCCCAGGCGGCGACGAACAGGCACACGGCCAGCCCCACGGCGCCAACGAGCAGCAGGCGCTTTCGACCGACGCGATCGATGACGCTCATGCCGACCAGCGTGAACACCAGGTTGGTCACGCCGATGATCACCGACTGCCACAGCGCGCTGGTCCGCCCGGCGCCGGCCATCGCGAAGATGTCGGCGGTGTAGTAGATGAGCGCGTTGATGCCCGACAGCTGGTTGAACGTGGCGACCATCAACGCCAGCAGGATCGGCCGCCGGTACTTCTGCTGGAAGAACGACTCGTTGGCCGCCACCCGCTCTCCGGCCAGCGACGCGACCACCTCGGCCACGACCTCCTGGGGCCGCTCGGCGCCCACGCGCCGGAACACCGCCTCCGCGTTGTCACGCCGTCCGCGGGCGATGAGCCAGCGCGGACTCTCGGGCATGCCCAGCGTGCTCAGGTAGAAGACCAGCGCCGGGATCACGGGCGCGCCGAGCATCACCCGCCACGCCGCCGACTCGGGCCCGCCCACCAGCACCTCGACGATCGAGTTCGACAGGTAGGCCGCGAGGATGCCGATGACGATGTTCAACTGGCTCAGGGCCACGAGGCGTCCGCGCACTTCGGGCGGCGCGATCTCGGCGATGTACATCGGCGCGGCCACCGATGATCCGCCGATGGCGATGCCGCCCAGGAACCGGAACACGAGCAGCGCCGGCCACGTCCACGCCAGGCCGCAGCCCAGCGCCGAGATCACGTAGAGCACCGCGAGGCCGCGCAGCACGGGACGCCGTCCGCGCGACTCGAGCGGCGCGCCCACCGCCAGCGACCCGACGATGGTGCCCAGCAGCGCGCTGGCCACCGTGAACCCGAGTTGCTGCGCGTCGAGCATGTAGTGCAGACGCAGGGCATCGGTGGCGCCGGAGATCACCGCCGTGTCGAAGCCGAAGAGGAAGCTGCCCAGAGAGGCGACTCCGGCACTGCGAAGGAGCTGGGCGTTCAGCGGCGGCATGCAGGCGCGACGGCCCGCGCAGATTACCGCAATTGGACGGGGCAGGCCCCCTGGGCATGCAAGCGGGGTCAGATCCGTGCCATTGGGGTCAGCCCCCGTGACAGTCACGCCTTGACCGGGCCTCGGGGCGCGCTCGATGATCTCGTGCGCGGCGCACGAACCGCCGGACGAAGGAGACATCGATGCGACGAGTGATGACGGTGGTGCTGGCGCTGACGGCGACGACGGTGGTGCCGGACGGGACGGCTGTGGCGGGGCCGGCGTCGGGCACCGTGAAGTCGGCGACCGGCACGATCACGCTCAAGCACGCGGTCGCCTACGTCGTCCGTGACGGCCGCAACGCCCGGCAGACCCGCGTCGAGGTGCTGCTCACCGACGTCCCGGTCGACGGCACCGCCTTCGCCGCCGATCTCGATCCTCACGTCATGGCGATCAACGCCGAGCCGCTCCGCGATCGCAACTACCTGCTGCTGTGGATTTCGCCGGACGGCAGCGTCTCGATGAACGCCACCTACTCCGAGACGATGCGGCAGTACCTGAACGACTCCGCCGGCGGACTCAAGTCGGCGCTCACGACCAACACGCCGGCCAAAGTCGAGGGCCGCGTATTCTCGGCCTCGCCGCTGAAGACCATGGACGGTCCGACCTACACGGTCGATGTCACGTTCTCCGCCGACGTGCTGCGCGGGCCCACGGGCACGCCGCTGCCGGCCGCCGGCGGCGAGCCGGGCAAGGCGTTCATGGCATTCGTGGGCGTGGTCGGCAAGAAGAACTGGAACGCCATCAAGGCAGCGATGTCGCCGCGGATGCTGCCGATGTACGACAAGAGCTACAACACGCCGGCCGAGAACGCCGAGGGCGCAGCCGACATCCTGAACGCGCGCCTGCCGATGACGAAGATCAAGGTCACCGGCGGCTCGCTCATCGGCGAGACCACCGCCGTGCTCGAGGTCGAGGGCGAGCGCTTCGGCAGCCCGTCGATGTCGCTGGTGCGGATGGTCAAGGCTGGCGCCGTCTGGCAGTTCGACGACTCGGCGCCGCTCGGCAACGTGCGCTGACGCCGCCGCCCGCCGTCCGTGCCGTCGCTACGGCTTCGGCGGTACCGGCGTCGTCACCGGGCTCTTGCCGCCATCGCAGGTGAAGATGGCGAGGAAGCGCGCCGGCTCGGTGGCACTGGCGTTCGCCGAGGTGCTGTGGACGTCGCCGAGCGTCTCGTAGAAGCTCTCGCCGGCCTTGATGATGCGCGGCGCCTGGCCGTTGACGGCCCAGCGCACGGCGCCCTCGAGCACGTAGCCGACGACCGGGCACGAGTGCTGGTGCGGGCCGCTGACGCCGCCGGGGGCGTAGCGCACTTCGCTGACGCTGGTCATCAGGGAATCGCCGCTCATCTTCGGGAGGGCCTGCGCGATCACGACACGCGACGTCGTGGCCGTGGCGGCCGCAGAGGCCGCCTGCCCGTGTTCGTGGGCCGCCGCCGCGACGCGGTAGACGAAGCCCTTGTTGTCGTCGGAGATGTAGAGCGCGCCGTCGGCACCGGTGACCACGCCGGCCGGACGTCCGGAGAACGTGTCGCCCGAGAGCCAGCCGGTGACGAAGTCCTCGCTGGCCGCCGGACGTCCGTCCTTCATGGTGACGCGCACCACCGAGTAGCCGATCTTGCCGGCCGCGCGCTGCGACGAGCCGTGGATGGCGATGAACATGGAGCCGCGATACGCCTCGGGGAACGCCGTGCCGCGATAGAAGGTGAGCCCCATCGGCGAGGCGTGCGCGGGCAACTCGAACGCCGGCGCCACGACCTGTGCCGCGGTCAACGGCCGCTTCGCGCCTTCGAGCTCCGGCACCGTGCTCGCCGTGCTCTTGCCGTGGAAGTACGGGAAGCCGTAATGCTTGCCGTCCTCGAGCAGGTTGATCTCGTCGGGCGGGTAGTCGTCGCCGAGCTGCTCCTGGCCGGTATCGCCCGCCCACATCCGGCCGGTGGCGGGGTCCCAGTCGAAGCCGACGGCGTTGTGCAGCCCGGCCACGAAGGTGCGGCCGGCCGAGCCAGGGCCGTCGAACACCTGGATCGTCGTGCGCCGCGGATCCTCTTCGACACAGACGTTGCACGATGAGCCGATGGCCACGTAGAGCCGTCCGTCGGGGCCGAACGCGATCGAGCGCGACGTGTGCAGCGCGGGGGTCGACGAGGGCAGCGTCACGTAGGGTTCCGGCGTACCGGCGATCTCGCCGCGCTCCCACTTCACCCGCAGCACCGCCGGTGTCGTGCCGATGTAGAGATAGCCGTCGCGGAAGGCCAGGCTGTGCGCGTAGGCCATGTCCTTCAGCAGCACCCGCGGCTCGGCGACGCCGTCGTGGTTGAGGTCCGGGAGGGCGACGACCTCCGCGCGCTTCGCCACGACCAGCGTGCCTTCGGGACTCACCGCCATCAGCCGCGCGCCGCGCAGGCCCGACGCGAACACCGACACAGTGAAGCCGGCGGGCACGGTGAGCTTGGCGGGCTGGTCGGGAACGGCCGGGGCCGCCGGCGCCGTCTGCGCGCTGGCGAAAGAGGCCGCGACCAGTGGCAGGGCCGTCGCGATGGCGAGCACTCGAGCGAATGGGGAAGCTGAGGTCATGACGGTCTCCGCGCTAGTGCGCCGCGGCCGCGCCGGCCGCCGCAGGTTGATACGTGCCGGGCGTCGAGCGCGCCGCGATCGACAGCCGGTTCCACGCGTTGATGGTGGCGACGGCCAGGGTGAGGTCGGCGAGTTCGGTGACGGTGAAGTGCGGCCGGACGGCGTCGTAGATGGCGTCGGGCACCTGATCGTCGGCGACGTGGGTGACGGCTTCCGTCCACGCAAGGGCCGCCCGCTCGCGCGCCGAGTACAGGGCGCTCTCGCGCCAGGCGTCGAGCATGTAGAGCCGGGCTTCCGATTCCCCGGCGGCGCGCAGGTCCTTCCAGTGCATGTCGATGCAGTAGGCGCACTCGTTGATCTGCGAAGCGCGGAGCTTCACGAGGTGGACGAGGGTCGGTTCGAGCCCGCACTGCGCCAGATACTGCTCCAGCCCGCGCATCGCGCGGTAGACGCCCGGCGCCGCCTGTCCGTAGTCGAAGCGCTCGTCCATCATGCCCTCCACCCCCACACGGTAGCCGCCTGATTGGCTCGATAGAAGAGCCAATATTGACATCGATCACTGGGCCAATCTACCGTGGCCGCGATGGACCTCCACGTGCGTCTCGAGGGCCGGGGCGACCGCGCCGAGCGGATCTTCCGCCAGATCCGCGATGCCGTGCTCGATGGCCGCCTGCGGCCGGGGCAGCGCCTGCCGCCCACACGCGACCTGGCCCGCCAGCTCGCCGTGTCGCGGAACACCGTGGGGGTCGCCTACGACCAGCTCGCGGCCGAGGGCCTGATCGAGGGCCGCGTGGGCGCCGGATCGTACGTGACCGACTCGCACCCGCCCACGGGCACCGCGCGGCGTGCCCCGGCCGGCACCGTGCCGCCCCGCGCCGTGTGGCGCCGGGTGGCCGTGCGTGAGACCCCGGCCACGCCCCGCGCGCTCTTCGACTTCGGCGTCGGCGCGCCGGACTACACGCGCTTCCCGCTCACCACCTGGCGCCGGCTGCTGGCGCGCGAGCTGCGGGAGTCGGCGCGGCCGTTCGCCAGCTACTCGCACCCGGCCGGACATCCCGCGCTGCGCGCGGCCATCGCCAGGCACATCGGCGTCTCGCGGGCGGTGCGGGCGTCGGCCGACGACGTCGTCGTCACGGCCGGGGCGCAGCACGGATTCGACCTGGTCGGCCGCGTGCTGCTCGACCCGGGCGCCGTGGTGGCGATCGAGAACCCAGGGTACGCGCGCGTGCGGCTGCTCTACGAGACCTACGGCGCCCGCATCGCGCCGGTGCCGGTGGACGAGGAAGGGCTGGTGGTCGAGGCCTTGCCGGCGCGCGCGCGCCTCGTCTACGTCACGCCGTCGCACCAGTTCCCGCTGGGCGTCACGATGTCCCTCCGCCGCCGCACGGCGCTGCTGGCGTGGGCCGAGCGTCGCGGCGCCGTGGTGCTCGAAGACGACTACGACAGCGAGTTCCGCTTCGGTGGACGCGCCCTCGATCCTCTGCAGAGCCTGGATCGCTCGGGCCGGGTGATCTACGTCGGCTCGTTCTCCAAGGTGCTGGTGCCGGGGCTGCGGCTCGGCTTCCTCGTGGCGCCGGCCAGCCTGCAGCCGGCGTTGCAGGCGGCGCGGCAGCTGTCGGACTGGCATGGCGACGTCGCGCCCCAGGGTGCGCTGGCCGAGTTCATCGACAGCGGCGCGCTGGCCCGGCACATCCGCACCGTGACCCGCGAATACGAGTCGCGTTACGCGCGCATCGCCGCCGCCATCGACGGCGAATTCTCGAAGACGCTGCGCCTCGTGCCCGCGTCGGCGGGTCTGCACCTCGCCGCCACATTCGCCCCGGGCGTCCTGACGACCGGGACCGCCGTGGTGCGGGAAGCCGCCACCCGCGGTGTCAAGGTCGGCGCCCTCGCGGAGTGTTTCCAGGGCCGCGCCGCGCAGGACGGTCTCGTCGTGGGCTTCGGCGGCATCCCGTCGGCGTCGATCGACGAGGGCCTGGACCGGCTCGGCCGGGCGATGACGGCGGCGCTCCGCGCGCGCTGAACGATGCCGGACCGGCATGGGGCCGGCGCGACGTTCGATGGCACGGCAGCGGCGTCGCGGAGGGATACTGCGTGGTGGTCTATCCGGAGGCAGTCATGAGGCACGTCCCTACTCGCACTCGCATCGCGTTCCTCGCCGCATTCGGCGTCGCCCTGGCGCTGGGCGCCGTCGCGCCGGCGCAGCAGTCTTCGTCCTCGAACGCCGCCCGGTCTGGCGCGCGCGCACCGCAGAAGCTCGACGACGAGTACACGGCGAAGATCCGCGAGGCGCTGCAGGATCCGCGCATCACGACCGAGCTGGTGGATCACCTCCCGGCGTCGGACACCGTGCCGACGCCGCTGAAGTTCCTCGGCCGCTACGTGGGCCAGCCCGGCGAGCTCACCTACGCCAAGGACATCCATCGCTACTACGAGCACCTCGCGAAGGTGTCACCACGGGCGAAGTACTGGACCATCGGCAAGACCGAGGAGGGGCGCGACATCGTGGCCCTGGCCATCGCCGACGAGGCGACGATCAAGAACCTCGAGGCGTATCGCGGCCAGCTCGCGGCACTGACCGACCCGCGCAAGACCACCGAGGCGCAGGCCGCGGCGCTGCTGAAGACGGCCAAGCCGATCTACTACGTGACGAGCGGCATGCACTCGCCCGAGAACGGTGGCCCCGAGATGCTGATCGAGCTGGCCTACCGGCTGATCGTCGAGGAGTCGCCGTTCATCCAGACCGTCCGCAACAACGTCATCACCCTCATCACGCCGGTGATCGAAGTGGATGGGCGCGAGAAGCAGGTCGACACCTACTACTACAACAAGACGCGCGCCCCAGGTGACGCGCGGCTGCCGCTGATGTACTGGGGCAAGTACGTGCAGCACGACAACAACCGCGACGGCATGGGCCAGT
>CADEDM010000186.1 GCA_902826065.1 uncultured Acidobacteriota bacterium
ACCAGCAACCCTCCGGTTAACAGCCGGATGCTCTGCCATTGAGCTACCGAGGAACGGCAGGAGCGCACCGCACGGCGCCGGGCGCCGCGGGGCGAACGAACCTCCATCGTAAACCGAATCCTCGAGGTGCCGCAAGACATCGGCGCGGGGACGTGGCGCCCGCTCCGCGGGTCATAGACTGATAGCCATGCCCCTGCTCGTCGCTGATGCCCTCGAGAAGACCTACGCCGAGGGCGCGACGCCGGTGGCGGCGTTGCGGGGGGTGTCGCTGACGCTCGAACCCGGGGACTTCGTGGCGCTCACGGGACCGTCGGGGTGCGGCAAGTCCACGCTGCTGCATCTGTGCGGCGCGATGGACCGCCCGACCGGCGGCCGTCTCTCGATCGAGGGCCGCGACATCGGCCGGCTCGACGACGACGCCCTCACCCGCCTGCGCCGCGATCGCATCGGCTTCGTGTTCCAGTTCTTCAACCTGCTGCCGACGCTGACGCTCGCCGACAACATCGCCCTGCCGTGCCTGCTCGCCGGGATGCCGGAAAGGGACGCGACCGCGCGGGCGACCGCCCTCGCGACGCGCGTCGGACTGACCGCGCGACTCGATCACTATCCGCAGCAGGTGTCGGGCGGCGAAGCGCAACGGGCGGCCATCGCCCGCGCGCTCGTGCACGAGCCGGCGCTGGTCATCGCCGACGAGCCCACCGGCAACCTCGACTCCGCCAACGGCGCTACCGTGCTGGCGCTGCTGGGCGAACTGAATCGCGACCTCGGCGTCACGTTGCTGCTCGCCACCCACGCCGCCGACGTCGCCGCCGCCGCCCATCGCACGCTGCGGATGCGTGACGGGCGGGTCGACGCGGCATGACGACGCGGCTGTTCCGGCAGTTCATCCTGCGACGGCTCGTCAGCGAGCCGGGGCGCACGCTCACGACGGTGGCCGGCATCGCCGTCGGCATCGCGGTCGTCATCGGCATCCAGCTCACCAATGCCAGCTCGGTGCGCGGCTTCGAGACGGCGCTCGACACGGTGTCCGGCAAAGCGTCGATCGAGATCACGGGCACCGGAGGCGTCGACGAGACGCAGCTCCCGGCGCTGGGCTGGCTGCGCGAGTTCGGCGCTGCCTCTCCGGTGATCGAGGGCGACATGGCCATCGTCACGCCGGCAATGAGTCGCGCGTCGCGGCCGCCGCGCACCGAGGCGGTGAAGGTGCTGGGCGTCGATATCCTGCGCGACCGCACGGTGCGCGACTACGCGGTTTCGGCGTGGTTGGGGGCGGACCAGGCGCGCGACGACGCCCGGCCGACCAGAGGCGACGAGGCCGTGGCCACGCTGTCGTCGCAGTCGTTCCTCGAGCTGCTCACGAGCCCGCAGAGCCTCGTCATCACCGAGAAGCTCGCCCGCCGCCGCGGCTACACGCTGGGCAGCGAGATTCAGCTCCTGGCCGGCGATCGCGTGCAGACCTACATCGTGCGCGCACTGCTCGCCGACGTCGGGCCGGCGCGCGTGATGGACGGCAACTTCATCCTGATGGACATCGCGGCGGCGCAGCTTGCCTTCGATCGGCTGGGCCGCATCGATCGCCTCGACGTGCAGATCGCGCATGCCGGCGGCGCGCTCGACACGTCGCAGGCGCCGACCAGCGCGGAGCTCGCGGCTGCTGAGACCGCCATCGGCGCGCGACTGCCCCGCGGGCTCACCGCCACCACGCCGGCGCGTCGTGGCCGCCAGGTCGAGAAGATGCTGGCCGCGTTCCACCTGAACCTGTCGGCGCTGTCGTGGGTGGCGCTGGTCGTCGGGCTCTTTCTCGTCTACAACACGGCCACGGTGTCGGTGCTGGCCCGGCGCGAGGAAGTCGGTATGCTGCGCGCGCTGGGCGTCACCCGCCGGCAGGTGCAGGGGCTCTTCCTCGCCGAGGCGGCGTGCCTGGGCGCCGTCGGCACGGCGCTGGGCATCGGACTCGGGCGCCTGCTCGCGGATGGCGCCGTGGGCGTCACCGGCGCCACGGTGTCGCGGCTCTACATCGCCGCTGCCGCGGCGCCTCCGGATCTCTCGTGGGCGCACGTGGCGCTGGCGTTCGCGATCGGAGTGCCCCTGTCGGTGCTCGCCGCGCTCGTGCCGGCGCGCGAAGCCAGCCGGGTGCCGCCCACGGCCGCCATCCGCGGCAGCGACCGTCTCGAGACGCGCACCCGGCTCCGGGCCTCGGCGCTGGTGCTGCCGGCCATGGTCCTGGCCGCCGCGAGCGTCCTGGCGTCGCTCGGCCCGGTGGATGGCCGTCCGCTCTTCGCCTACGCGTCGGCGTTCGCGATCATCATCGGCGTGTCGCTGCTCGTGCCCGCCATCATCTTCGGCGCCGCCCGCATGCTGGCGCGCCCGCTCGCGTCGGTGCTCGGCGTGACCGGCCGGCTGGCGCACGCGCACTTCACGGCGGCGATCCCGCGGCTGGCGATCTCGATCGCGGCGCTCAGCGTGGCGTTGTCGATGATGGTGGCCATCGCCATCATGGTGGGCAGCTTCCGCGAGACGGTCGTCTACTGGGTGGGCCAGACGCTGCAAGCGGATCTCTTCGTCGGTCCGGGGGTGCGACCCACGACCGGGTCCGGCCAGAGTCTGTCGCCCGAGGTGCTCGCCGCCGTACGCGCGCATCCGCAGGTCGCGGCGGTGGATACGTTCCGCACCCTCGATCTCGTCTACCAGGGCAACCTCGTCGTGCTCGGCGCCGGCCAGTTCGACGTCGTCCGGTCGCATGGCGGCCTGCTGTTCAAGGCGCCCGCCGACGGCGCCGCCGCGCTCGCGCGGGCCATCGGCACCGAATCGGTGATCGTCTCCGAGGCGTTCGCCAGCAAGTACGGCGTGGCGCCCGGGGAGGCGATCACGCTGGCCACGATGCAGGGGGACCACCCCTTCGCCGTCGCCGCGGTCTACTACGACTACGCCGTGGATCGCGGCATCGTCGTGATGGACCGGCCGGTGTTCGTCCGCTACTTCGGCGACCTGCCGCCGGCCAGCGCGGCGGTCTACCTGAAAGACGGGGCCGATCCCGATCAGGTGCGCGACGAGATGATCGCCGCCCTCGACGAAGGTCATCGCGCCTTCGTCTTCACGAACCGGGCACTGCGCACCGAGGTGCTCCGCATCTTCGACAGCACCTTCGCCATCACCTACGCGCTGGAACTGATCGCCATCGCCGTCGCGATGTTCGGGGTCGCCGGCACGCTGCTGACGCTGGTCATCGAACGGCGGCGCGAGCTCGCGATGCTGCGCCTCGTCGGCGCGCTCACGCGCCAGGTGCAGCGCGTCGTCGTCACCGAGGCCGCGCTCATCGGCGCGACCAGCATGGCCATCGGTCTGGTGATGGGCCTGGCGCTGTCGCTGCTGCTCGTCTACGTCATCAACGTGCAGAGCTTCGGCTGGACGATTCAGTTCCGCGTGCCCGTGCCGTTCCTGATCCAGGTGTCGCTGGCGGTCGTCGCAGCCACGGCGCTGGCAGGCTTCTATCCGGCGCGACGCGCGTCGCGGCTGGCGGTCGAACATGAAGAGTGACGCAGGGATCAGGGACCGGGGACCAGGGACCAGGACGCCACGGCTCGCGCTCGGGCTCGCTGCGCTCGCCGTCGCGCTCTCGACCGGAATCAACGCCCAACCGGCGTGGAAAGACGCCACCGCGGGATATCGCTTCGCGTTCCCGCGCGATCATGCGAGTCATCCGGACTACCGGATCGAGTGGTGGTACTACACCGGCAACGTGGCAAGCGCCACGGGCCGACGATTCGGCTACCAGATCACCTTCTTTCGTGTCGGCGTGGATCCGGCGCCGGTGAACCCGTCGCGGTGGGCGGTGCGCGACGTGTTCATGGCGCACCTCGCGGTGTCCGATCCCGACGGCCGCCGCTATCGCTTCGACGAGCGCCTGAGCCGGGCCGGCCCTGGCCTGAGCGGCGCCGCCACGGATCGCTATCGCGTCTGGAACGACGACTGGACGGCGAGCCTCGACGAGGCCGGTCGCCACGTGCTCTCGGCCGCGTCGGCGAACGCCGCGGTGTCGCTCGTGCTCGACGAGGGCAAAGCGCCGGCAGTGAACGGCCTCGACGGCATCAGCCAGAAGGGCGCGCAGGCCGGCAACGCGTCGCACTACTACTCGCTCACCCGGATGCCCACTCGGGGCACGATCGCGATCGACGGCGAGCGCTTCGAGGTCAGCGGCGAGAGCTGGATGGACCACGAGTTCGGCACCAGCTTGCTCGAGCCGGGCCAGCAGGGGTGGGACTGGCTGTCGCTGCAGCTCTCCGATGGCCACGAGCTGATGCTCTACCAGTTGCGCCGCGGCGACGGGTCGCGGGATCCACGGTCGAGCGGCACGCTCGTCGATGCCCGGGGCCGCACGCGTCACCTGGCCGCCGGCGACTTCGTCCTGACGCCGGCCGGCCAGCCGATGGCCATGCCGAGCGGCGCGCGCTACCCCTCGGGATGGCGGGTGCAGGTGCCGCGCGACGGCCTCGACCTCACCGTCTCGACGCCACTGGCCGACCAGGAACTGCGCACGCTCGGGGCCGGCATCGCCTATTGGGAAGGCATGGTGCAGGTGACCGGCACCGCCGCCGGCGCGGCCATCGGTGGGCGCGGCTACCTCGAGATGACCGGCTACAAGGGCAGCCTGGGCCGGGTCATGAACCTGACGACCAAGCCCTGACGGCGTCGGCCCGTCACCCCTGCCAACCTTCCGCGCGACCGCTCCGTCCAAGCCGGTGACAGATGTGCAGCCGTCCTATATGATGCCTGGCTATATATGAGCCCCACCCTCGACGTCGCCAAGACCGGCAGCGCGGACCTGCTGATCCTCGCCCTGGTCGACGAGCAGGAACAGCACGGCTACGAGATCGGCCGCCAGATCGAGCGGCGCTCCGGCGGCACGCTCCGGTTCACGATGGCCTCGCTGTACGCCACGCTCTACCGCCTCGAGGAACGCGGCCTGATCAAGGGCCGCTGGCTGGAACGGGCCGGCGAGCGCCGGCGGCGAGCCTACCGGATCACGGCCGCGGGGCGCGGCGTGCTGGCCGAGCACCGCGCGCAGTGGGGTCGCTTCGTCGGCGCCTTGATGGAGGTCGCAGGTGTCCGACCGGCCTGAGTCGACACCCTGGGATCCGCGGGCCGAGATCCGCCGCCGCGCCACGCTGGCAGGCGTCGACCTGCCCGATGGCACCGTGGACGAACTGGCCGGGCACCTGCGCGATGCCCGCGACGAAGCGCTTGCCAGCGGCGCCACGCCCGGCGAGGCAACGCGACGGGCCCACCAGGTGCTCGCGGAATCGCCCTTCGCCGCGCTGGAGCGGCACGCCGCCCGACATCCCGACCGCGCGCGCCTCCGCCGCGCCGACGCCGACGCTCGAGCCGTCTCGACAAGGAGCTGGTCGATGATTCCCGCCGTCACCGCCGCCGTCCGCCACCTGCGGCGCACGCCCACCTTCGCTGCCGTCACCGTGCTCGTGCTCGGCCTGGGCATGGGTGCGGCGACCACGGTCTTCACGATCGTCGACGCCGTGGTGCTGCGCCCGCTGCCGTTCCGCGATCCCGACGCGCTCGTCACGCTATGGGACACCAACCCAGGCAAGGCGGTGACGCACGACCCGATCTCGCCGGTGAACTTCATGGACTATCGTGCGCTGCCGGTGTTCAGCGACGCGGCGGCGTGGTGGCGTCCAGCGGTGAACCTCGTCGACCCCGGCCAGGATCCGGTGCGGGTGCGCACCATCGAAGTCAGCGGCAACCTGTTCGAGCTGCTCGGTGTCGGCACGCAGGTGGGCGCCGGCTTCCCGCCGGGCGGCCCGCTCTTCAGCCAGGAACGAATCGCCGTGATCAGCGATCGGCTGTGGCGCTCGCGCTACAGCGCCGATCCCGGGCTGGTCGGACGACAGCTGCTCTTCAACGGCGCCGCCTACACCATCGCCGGCGTGATGCCGGCCGGCTTCGACTACCCCGGCGACATCGACGTCTGGTGGCGGCTGCAGTGGGACATGACGCAGCACAGCCGCGCCGCGCACTTCATGGAGAGCGTGCTGCGGCTCGCGCCCGGCGTCACGGTCGACGAGGCCCGGACCGCCAGCGACACGCTCGGCCAGCGGCTCGAACGCGAGTTCGTCGACTCGAACCGCGGCTGGGTGCCGCGGATCGTGCCGCTGCTCGACGAGTCGCTCGGCTACTACCGGCCGGCGCTGGCGGTGCTGCTCGGCGCCGTGGCGCTGCTGCTCGCCATCGCCGTGCTCAACGTGGCGTCGCTGCTGCTCACCCGCGCCCTGGCTCGCGCCCGTGAGATGGCGGTGCGGGTCGCGCTCGGCGCCGCCAGCCGGCATCTCATGTCGCAACTCCTGGCCGAGAGTGCCGTGCTCTCGGCGGTTGGCGCGTTGCTGGGAGTCTGCGTGACGGCGGCCGCGCTGCCGGTGCTGCGGGCCGTGCTGCCGGTGTCGATTCCGCGCCTCGATCAGGCCACGGTCGACGGACGCGTCCTCGTCGTCGCACTCGCCGTCGTCGTCGTGACCACCGTCGTGTTCGGACTCGTGCCGGCGCTGTGGGTGCTGCGCCGGCCGATCGCCGGCGACCTGCGGCAAGGAGAGCGCGGCAGCTCACGCGGCGCCCGGCGCCTCTACTCGGTGCTCGTCGCCGGCGAAGTGGCCCTGGCCGGCGCGCTGCTCGTGGCCTCGGCGCTGCTCGTGCGCACGGTCAACGAACTCGTGCGCACGCCCACCGGCGTCGAGGCCGAGCAGGTTCTCACGGTGCCGGTGCAGCTCACGGGCACGGCCATCGGCGCCACCGCGACGACGCCGGCGCGGGAATACTGGTCGAAGATCGCCGACACGCATGCGCGCCTGCTCGACGCGGTGCGATCCGCACCGGGTGTCGAGCGTGCCGGCGGCGCGAACTTCCTGCCGTTCGGCGTCGGCTGGCGCAATCCCTTCGCGGTCGACGGCCAGGAGCGGCCGGCGCGCCAGGAGGATCTGCCGCAAGCGCAGATGCACACCATCACCGAGGGCTACCTCGAGGCGATGGGCGTCCGGGTCGTCGACGGACGTCCCTTCGACGGGCACGACGGCCTCGATGCCGTGCCCGTGGTGCTCGTGAACGAGACGCTGGCCCGCCGCTACTTCCCCACCGGCCGCGCCGTGGGTCAGCGCCTGCGCCTGTGGGCCGTGGGCATCGGCCCGCTGGGCCGCAACCTGATGGCGCGCGGGCCGGTCGGACACGACGGCATGGTGTTCGAGATCATCGGCGTCACGGCGGACATCACCAACGGCCCGGTCGGGCAGCCGGTCGAGCCGGCCATCACCTTCTCCGGCCGCCAGTTCCCGTTCGGCGAGCTCTTCGTCGCGGTGAAGGCGTCGAGCTCTGCGGTGGCGCGCAACGCCGTCGCCGGCGCGCTGCGGGCCGTGACGCCGACCGAGCCGATGGGCCTGGCACGCACCTGGGCCGATCGCTTCGCGGAGAAGTCGGCCGAAGCACGCATGCTGATGGCGGTGCTGGTCGTGTTCGGCGGCCTCGCCGCGCTGCTCGCGGCGCTGGGCGTCTACGGGTTGTTCTCGTGGTCGATCGACGCACGCACCCGCGAGCTGGCGATTCGTCTGTCGCTCGGGGCCCGGCCGCTCGAAGTCGGCGGCGCCGTGGTGCGGCAGGCGGCGCTGCTCGTCGGCGCCGGCCTCGTGACGGCGTTGGTGATCGTGCGCCTGGCGGATGCCGTGCTGGCCCGCGTGCTCTACGGCGTGAGCGCCGGCGATGCCGCAGCGCTGACGACGGCGTCGCTGCTGCTCGGCCTGGCGGCCCTTGGGGCGGTGGCGCCGGCGGCGCGGCGGGCGATGCGCGTCGACCCCGCCGTGGGCCTGCGCGCCGAGTAGCCGTTACTTACGGCTCTTGGCGGTGGCCTTGCGGCCGGCCATCTTGAGCTGCAGGAGCGCGCCGATGAAGCCGAGCGCGATCCACGCCCACGGCACCCACGCCTGCCCGGGCGCCGGCTGCATGGGATACGGCACCCACACGTCGCCGGCGGCCGCGGCGGCCAGCCTGGCCTTGTCGCCGCTGAGCGCCAGCGCGCCCACCAGCATCGCCCAGGCGCCGCCGAAGGCGGTGCCGACGACGACGACGTAGCGCTGCAGCCAGGTGGCGATCCATGCGCCGGCCACCGACGCGATGATCACCACGTAGGGGTGGGGATCGCCGGGCAGCCAGTTCCAGGCGAGCGTGACGCCGGCGGCGCCGAGGCCGGCGCCCACGAGCGCGACGCCGATGAACGACGCGGCCACCATGACGACGGCGCCGAGCAGACCGCCGGCCAGGAACGCGCCGACCATGTACGGCGCCTCGCGCGGGCCCAGCACCGAGCTGGCCGCGAGGCCGCCGATGAGGAATCCGAACGCGGCGAGCACGTACTTCAGCAGGCGGTGGCCGGCCGCCCAGGCCATGAGTCCGCACACGACCAGCACGACGGCCGCGGGCACCTGATACGCGACGGGGAGCATCGCAGTGGGCAACGATTCTAGTCCGGCTGCGGCCGGACTAGGAGACGTCGCGACGGCCCTCCATCGCCTTGCTCATGGTGAGCTCGTCGGCGTACTCGAGGTCGCTGCCGACCGGGATGCCGGTGGCGATGCGGGTCACCCGCACGCCCAGCGGACGCAGCAACCGGGCGAGGTAGATCGCCGTGGCTTCGCCTTCCACCGTGGGGCTGGTCGCCAGGATCACCTCGTCGACGCCGCGGGTCTCGATGCGGCCGAGCAGCCCCTTGATCTTCAGGTCGTCGGGGCCGATGCCCTGCAGCGGCGAGATCGTGCCCATCAGCACGTGGTAGACGCCGCGGAAGCCGCGCGACTTCTCGATCACGCTGACGTTCTGCGGCTCTTCGACCACGCAGATCAGGCGCTGGTCGCGGGCCTCGTCGCCGCAGAAGCGGCACGGGTCGATGTCGGTGATGTTGCCGCACACCGAGCAGTAGGTGACGTTGTCCTTGACGTGGCGGATCGCCTCGCACAGGCGCTCGGCGTCCTCGCGCGGTGTCTTCAGCACGTGGAACGCCAGGCGCTGCGCGCTCTTGGCGCCCACGCCCGGCAGCTTGCGGAACTGGTCGATCAGGGAGTCGAGCGGACCTGGCAGCACGGCGTCGGCCTCACATCTCCTCGATCTTCACCTTGTCGACCGGGAAGATCTCGAGCATCGTCTGCACCATCGGATTGGCCATCGCCTCGTCGCGCAGCGCGTCGTCGCCAGGCGTCGCCGCGGGACCGGGGGTTCGCGCCGGCGCCGTCACCGCGGGCGGCGCTGCGCCGGCCGGCGGCGCGGCTGGCTCGCCCTCGATCATCGTCACGCGCACCGGGACGGCCCGGCCGAACGTCTGCTGCGCCAGCCCTTCGAGCCACGCCTTGTTGTCCTCGCATTGCTGCCGCGGCACCTTCTGCTTGGGCAGGAACGCGAACGTGATGGCGGCCGGCGTGACCTCGATGGTGTAGGCCTGAGCGACGACCGCGTTGTAGAAGAACACCTTCGCGCCCTTGATGGCGGCGAGGAACCGGTCGCGCGCGTCTGCCGGAAACGGGCCGGTGTCGGCCGGCGTTGCGGGCGTCGGCCCGGATGGCGCCGACGCGGCCGCGGGCGGCGAGGCCGGCTTCGCGACGGCTGGAGCAGCCGGCCGGGCCAGCGGCGCATTGCCGGTGGGTCTCGGCGCGGGCGCCGGTGGACGTCCGACCGCCGGCGGCGCGGCCGGGCGCGGCGCCGGCAGCGCCCCGCCGCGGCCGCCGCCTTCGAGCAGTTCGGCCAGCGGCAGCAGCTTGCGCAGGTGCATCAGGCGCAACAGCGCCATCTCGAGCTGGAAGCGCGGATGGTCCGACGTGCGCACGTCGTATTCCGCCTTCGTGAAGCCGTCGAACATCCGCAGCAGGTCCTCGCGCGAGAAGCGCGGGCCGAGGCCGGCGAACCGATCGCGCTCGCCCTCGCCGGCGATGTCCGGATCCTTCAACCGGGCGCTGTCGACCGACACGACCAGCAGGTCGCGGCTGGCGCGGGCCAGCTCGCGGCACAGCAGGCGCAGGTCGTAGCCGCGCTCGATCGCGGTCTCGACCAGCGTGAACGCCGCCGGCGCGTCTTCGGCCGCCACGGCCTCGAGCATGTCGAACACGAGGTCGCGGCCCACCAGGCCCAGCACCGACGTGACCTGGTCGAGCGTGATGGTGTCGCCGGAGAAGGCGCGCACCTGGTCGAAGGCCGAGAGCGAGTCGCGCATGCTGCCCTCGCCGGCACGGGCCAGCAGCAGCAGCGCGTCGTCGGGCACCGCGATGCCTTCCTGGTCGGCCACGAAGCGCAG
>CADEDM010000187.1 GCA_902826065.1 uncultured Acidobacteriota bacterium
CTTCTCGATGACCATGTAGCCCTTCTTCGAGAACATCCACGCCACCGAGTTCTCGGCGCCGAGGTTGCCGTTGTACTTCGCCAGCATGTGGCGGATCTCGCCGACGGTGCGGTTCTTGTTGTCGGTCATCGTCTCGATGATGATCGCCGCGCCGCCGGGGCCGTAGCCCTCGTAGTTGATCTCTTCGTAGGTCACGCCGGGCAGCTCACCGGTGCCCCGCTGGATCGCCCGCTTGATGTTCTCGGCCGGCATGTTGGCGGCCTTGGCTTCGGTGACCACCGTGCGCAGCCGCGGATTGGAGTTGATGTCGCCGCCGCCGTTCCTGGCCGCGACGGTCATTTCCTTGATGAGGCGCGTGAAGAGCTTGCCGCGCTTGGCATCGAGCGCGCCCTTCTTGTGCTTGATCGTGTGCCACTTGGAATGGCCGGACATGGTGCTGCTCCAGACGGGAAAAAATCGACCCTTTAGTCTATTACACCCGGCGCGCCACGATGATCCAGGCCTCGGCCTCGAGGCCCAGCGGGCCGCCGTCGTAGTCGCCCAGCAGCGCCTCGGCGCGGAAGCCAGCCGCGGCCAGCCGGCGCAGCATGGCCGGCACCGTCAGGGTCCTGAAGGTGAGGGTGAACGCCCGCCGCCGGGTCGTACGGCCGAGGGTCTCCACGAACTCCTGGTCGAACACCGTGACTCCGCGGTCGCGGTCCTGCCGCACCGACTCGATCAACGTGATCCGGCTGCCGCCGGGGGCCCGCTGTCCGCGCATCCGGACCTTGCGGGAATACTCGCCCCAGGCCGGCAGGTCGGCCACGAGTTCCAGCGCGAAGATGCCGTCGGGCTCGACCACGCGGGCCACGTCCTTCAGCGTCGCCTTGAGGTCGCGGTCGTTCACCAGCGACTGCAGGATGCCGTACGGCGCCATCACCATCGGGATGCTCGCGTCGGGCAGCGGCAAGGCCCGGATGTCGGCGCGCACGAGCGTCGGGGCGACGCCGCGACGCTGACGGCGCACCCGCCGCCGCGCCCGCGCGAGCATCTCGGCCGATCGGTCGACGCCGACGATGCGCACGCCGGCGTGCGCCAGCGGCATGGTCACGCGCCCGGTACCGCAGCCCAGCTCGAGCACGGGGCCGTCGACGGCCGCGGTCATCCGCAGCCAGAACGGCACGTCGCGCTGGCCCAGCGTGCGCGCGTTCTCCCAGTCATAGAAGTCGGCGTAGTCGTCCCAGCCGTGCCAGCCTTCCTTCTGCGGGACCCGGGACCCTGTCTTGGCGGTCCGGGAGGAACGCGGCCTGGCCGCGCGCGCGCGCTTCGTCATGCGGTGGCGAGTATACCGGCGCCCCTTCACGCGCGACGCGCCGGTAAGATGTGCGAGATGCGCTCCGCCGTCGCCGCCGTGCTGCTCGCCGCGAGTGCGATGGCGTGTGCCGCCCCGGCCCCGCCGGTGGACGACCCGACGCCGGCGTCCCTCGACGCGTTCAAGGCGGCGGCCACGACGATTCTCGACGAGACCGGGGTGCCTGGCGCGGGCATCGCCTTGGTGCGCGCCGACGGCATCGAGTGGGCGGGCGGACTCGGCTGGGCCGATCGCGACGCGCGGGTGCCGGTCGACGCCGACACGTTGTTCCGCGCCGGGTCGATCAGCAAGACGTTCGTCGCAATGGCGCTGGTGCAGCTCTACGAGGACGGCCGCCTCGATCTCGACGCGCCACTCAGCGAGCTGGTCCCGAACGTGGCCGTCGACAACCCGTGGGCGGCGTCGGCCCCCGTGCGGCTGCGCCACGTGCTCGAGCACACCGCCGGGTTCGACGACATGCACTTCAACGAGATGTACGTCCTCGACGACGCGCCCGACGCGCCGCTCGAGGCCGTGCTGGCGCGGAATCCGGCGTCGCGACGGGTGCGCTGGCGTCCGGGGACCCGCATGGCGTATTCCAACCCGGGCTACGCCGTCGCCGGCCGCGTCATCGAGGCCGTGACGGAGCGTCCGTTCGACGAGATCATTCGCGAGAAGATCTTCGTCCCGCTCGACATGCCGGCGAGCACGTTCTCCGGGGCGCTCGATGACCCACGTCTGGCGCAGGGCTACAGCGATCGCGGGGGCCCACCGGTGCCGCGGCGGCGCATCCACCTGCGGCCCGCAGGCGCGCTGCACACGTCGGCGAAGGAGCTGGGCCAGTTCGTCGAGATGCTGTTGCTGTGGGGCGAGCGTGGCGATGGCTACGTGATCGACCCCGAGTACCTCTCGAACATGGAATGGCCGCGGACGACGGCGGCGTCGACGGCCGGTGTGCGAGCCGGCTACGGCCTCGGGATCTTCAGCACGATCGACCTGCCCTATCCGGTGCTCGGGCACCAGGGCGGCATCGATGGCTTCCTGTCGGTCTACGGCTACTCGCCGTCGCGCGACGTGGGCTACGTCGTGCTGCTGAACTCGACGCACGCGCCGGACGCGCTGCGGCGACTCTCGTCACTCGCTCTCCGCTACCTGAAACGCGACCTCGAGCCGCCGCCAAAGGAGACGATCGCCGTCGCGCCCGGGTCCCTCGCGCGTTTCGAGGGCTACTACCACGACGCCAATCCCCGCAACGCGCTGCTGCAGGTGATCGCCTCTCCGCTCGGGGGCCGCACCGTGCGCCTGCGCGACGGCCAGCTCGAGATGCAGCCGACGCTGGAGCCGGCCGTGCCGCTCGTGCCAGTGAACGAGGGGCTGTTCCGGCGCGAACGGGAACTCACGGCGTCGATGGCGTTCACGACGGTCGAGGGCCAGCAGGTGCTCGCCGGCCCGGCGTTCTACGCCGAACGTCGGCCGGCCTGGCCAATGACACTGCTGCGTGCCGGCCTGACGGCCGCCCTGTGCCTGGTGGCGTTGGCGCCGCTCGTGGCGTTGGGCCACGCGTGGGTCGCCCGCAGGCGCGCCCGGCCCACTGCCGGCGGCATCGGCGCGATCTGGACGCTCGCCGGCCTGGCCCTTGCCGCGATCTTCGGCATCGCCACCGAGATCCCGGTGGCCCTGCTGGGGACGCCGTCGGCGGGCGCGCAGGCCATCTTCGCGGCGTCGATGGCCTATCCGGCGCTCGTCGCCGTCGTCGTGCTGCTCACGCCGCGCACGTGGCGGCGCGGCGTCGGCCGCGGATTCGCGGCCTTCGCGGCGCTGGTGGCGGCGGCACACGCGGGCCTCGCCGGCTACCTGGGGTACTGGGGCCTGATTGGCGTCCGCACCTGGACCTACTGACGCGCCGCGCGGCGCAGACGGAGCCTTCGATGCTCGAGCACCCCACCGTGATTCGCCCCGAGGCGCATGCGATCTTCGACGTCGCGAAGATGGGCAAGACGACGCTCTTCTCGTCGCCGCGGCTGCTCGTCGGCCTCAACGCGTTCGAGCCGGGCCAGGCTCACGCGCTGCACGCCCACCACGGAATGGACAAGGTCTATCACGTGCTCGAAGGCGAAGGCCGGTTCCTGCTCGACGGCCGCGAGGTGCCGATGCGGGCCGGCGACCTGCTGGTCGCGCCAGACGGCGTGCCGCATGGCGTGCACAACTCCAGCACCGGCCGTCTCGTGGTGCTCGCCATCCTGGCGCCAGGGCCGTCGTAAGGCTCGGACCGTCTGACCCCCGGTCACCGGTATGATCCGCCGATGCCGTCTTCTCCACATCGCGCACTGACGGGACTCTCGCACCCGTTCCGCGTCACCAAAGGCACGCGCTTCCGCCTCGAGGACTTCTCCACCGACGACACGCGTGGCCTGGAGCTGAAGGACGAGAGCGACGGCCTGCTGGAAGACTGCTCGGTGGTGATGGCCGACCTGCAGGAGCGGCTCTACGCCCAGGATCGCTGGAGCGTGCTGCTGATCTTCCAGGCCATGGACGCCGCCGGCAAGGACGGCACCATCAAGCACGTCATGACCGGCCTGAACCCGCGCGGGTGCGAGGTCAACAGCTTCAAGTCGCCGACGACCGAGGAGCTCGATCACGACTTCCTGTGGCGCACGACCAGGCTGCTGCCGCGCCGCGGGCACATCGGCATCTTCAACCGCTCGTACTACGAAGAGATGCTGGTGGTGCGGGTGCACCCCGAGATCCTCGGTCACCAGCAGCTGCCCCCGAGCCTGGTGACGCCGCGGATCTGGCGCGAGCGCTTCACCGACGTCGTCAACTACGAGACGTACTTGAGCCGCCAGGGCGTGATCATCCGCAAGTTCTTCCTCTATCTGTCGAAGGAAGAGCAGCGGCGGCGATTCATGGAGCGCTTGGCCGAGCCCGACAAGCACTGGAAGTTCTCGCTCGGCGACCTGCCCGAACGCGAGTACTTCGACGACTACCTGCGCGCCTACGACGACGTCATCCGGCACACCGCCACGGCGCAGGCGCCCTGGTATGTCGTGCCGGCCGATCACAAGTGGTTCACGCGGCTGGTGGTCGCGTCGGCGGTCATCGAGGCCATCGAGTCGGTGCGGCCGACGTTCCCCACGGTCGACCCGGCCACACGGCGCAAGTTGAAAGCCGCGGAGCTGCAGCTCAAGAACGAACCGCAGACGAGCCGTCTCGCCCGTCGTGGCCGCGGCCGGCGCCAATGAGCGGCCTCATCGACGCCGGCCGCAACCGGCAGCGCTGCGCGTGGTGCGGCACCGATGCGCTCTACACCACCTATCACGACGACGAGTGGGGACGGCCGGTGGTCGACGACCGGCGGTTGTTCGAGAAGATCTGCCTCGAGGGCTTCCAGTCGGGACTGAGCTGGCTGACCATCCTGCGGAAGCGCGAGCACTTCCGCACGGCGTTTCGCGGCTTCGACCCGCAGCGCGTCGCCAGGTTCGGCGCCCGTGACGTCACCAGGCTCCTCGACGATGCCGGCATCGTGCGGCACCGCGGGAAGATCGAGTCGGCCATCAACAACGCGAAGCGGGCGCTGGCGCTGCAGGACGAGTTCGGATCGCTGGCGGCCTACGCGTGGTCATGGGAGCCGTCGGCGGCCGAACGCCCGGCGTCCCTCACCTGGGAAGCCCTGCGCGCCATGCCGACGACGCCGACGTCGACGAACCTGTCGAAGGACCTGAAGAAGCGCGGCTGGACGTTCGTGGGACCGACGACGATCTATGCCTTCATGCAGGCCATGGGCCTGGTGAACGACCACGTCGAGGGCTGTTTCGTGCGTCGAGCCGTGGAGCGCGATCGACGCGGGCTGACGCGGCCGGCCGGGTCTACTGCTGTTCGACGGTGAACCCGGCTTTGCCCAGCATCGCCACGACGCTGTCGGGGCCGAGGAGATGGGCGCCACCGACGACGACCATGCAGGGTGCCGCGGCGTCGCACTTGGCGATGAGCGGCACCCAGTTGCGGTTGCGCTCGACCAGCAGGCGCTCGTAGACGTCGGGGCTGTCCTTGAGCTCCTTCAGCAGCAGGCGTTCGAGCGCCGGCGTGTCGCCACGCTGCCACGCTTCGACCAGGGCGCCGACGTTCTTCACCTGGGTGTCGACGTCGTCGAGCGTCGTGGTCAGCAACTCGAGCTGCGCCGGCATCGGCAGGCCGTTCATGCGATCGAGCTGGTACGCCATGGTCTCGAGGCCGCGGATCGGCCGCCCGTCGCCCTTGGCGCGGTTGTAGAAGTGGCGGTCGAGGCCCTGCGCGGGGTCGAAGCCGGCGCGCTGCAGCTCCGGGATCATCAGCGTCATCGCCACGAGCCAGGGCTTCATGCGCTCGAGCAGCATCATCGGCATGCGCGCAGCGGCGGCCTTCTCGGACACCCGCGCGTAGGTCGGGGCATCGAGCAGGGTCTTCAACGTCTCGCCGTCGGTCAGCATCGCGCGCCCGACGATGCCGCCCACCGCGGCCGGGTCGGTGGCGGACTCGTCGAGGTCGACTTCCTCGACGAGGATCTTCGTGTTGGCGTAGACCGTGTCGAAGAGCGGCGGCAATGGATATGACGCCTTGGTGAGGACGTGAATCGAGCCGACGAGATAGGCGACGGTCTGCCCGTCTTTCGAGACGCGCCAGATCGGATGCCGCGTCGGCCCGGACGGCGCCGCCGATCGGCGGGCGAGGTCACCGAGCGACGGCTGCGCGGTCTGTGCGACCGCAGGCAGCGCACTGGCCAGCGCCGAGAGCACGAGGACGGCGAGTCGCGGCGTACGCATGATCGATCGAGCGTAGCACGCGCCCTCATCGCCCTCCGGCACGCCCGTGCGCACTGTTACCATGATCGCGATGCGGCTCCTCGACGCGCTGCCGGGCACGGTGGTGATGGCCCCGATGACGAAGGGCTCGAACCTGCCCTATCGACGGCTCTGCCTCGAACTCGGCGCGCGCGTGACGCTCAGCGAGATGACGGTCGCGCGCCGGCTCAAGCAGAAGCGGCGCGGCGAGTTCGCGCTCATCCGCCGCGCCCCCGACGAGCCGTGCTTCGGCGTGCAGCTCGCCGGCACGAATCCCGAGGAGATGGCGTGGGCGGCGGCGCTGGTCGAGTCGCGCGGCGCCGATTTCGTCGACATCAACTTCGGCTGCCCGATCGACCACTTCACCCGGAAGGGACTCGGCGCCGCGATGGGTCGGCAGCCGAACCGGATCCGCCGCATCGTCGAGGCGATGAAGCGCGCCGTCACCGCCGTGCCGGTGACGGCGAAGATCCGGCTCGGATGGAACGACGAGGATCGCAACTTCCTCGATCAGGCCAGGGCGGCCGAAGACGGCGGCGCCGACGTCGTGACCGTGCACGGACGCACGCGCAACGCCCGCTACCGGCTGGCGGCCGATTGGGACGCCATCGGCGAAGTGGCCGCGGCGCTGCGGGTGCCGGTCGTCGGCAACGGCGACGTCCTCTTTCCGCATGAGATCGAGGCGTCGCGGACCCGCGGCGGATGCCTCGCCGTGATGGCCGCGCGCGGCGTGCTGATCAAGCCGTGGCTGTTCCGCGAAGCGTCCGAGGGCTATCTGGATCTCGACGGCGAGGCGCGCGTCGCGATCTACCGCCGCTACGTCACCCTGGCGCTCGAGCACTGGGGCGACGATGTGCATGGCCGCGCCCGCGTCCGCGAGTTCCTTCGCTGGCATGTCGGCTTCTGGTGCCGCTACGCCCGCCGGCGCGACGACGGCTCGTGGCCGGGGATGCAGCAGCGCGAGGGCACGCCGGTGCTGCGGTCGGACCTCGAGGCGCTGCTGGCCCGCGGCGACGAGCCGGCGCTCGAGTTCGTCACCGATCGATTGCTCGCCGGCGAGCCCATCGAGCCCGCGGCGGCACCGGCGCCGGTGGCGGTTCCCCTCGATGCCGATGCGGTCGTGGAGGGCTGAGATGCGGCCTGCCCACCGCCGGCTGGTGCTCGGCCTGATGCTGCTGGCGGCAGCAGCGGCGGCCCCGGCGCCCGTGAACGCGCAGTCCGCGCCGCCCGACGTCGTGGCATCCCTCGACCTGGGGACGCTTGAAGGGGGCTGGTTCGAAGTGGCGTCGACGGGGTCGTGGCCCCTGCGCCGTTGCGAGACGGATACCCGGCACACGCTGGAACGGCGGACGGCACGGGCCCTCCGCGTCGTGACGACGTGCACGGCCGGCGGTCGGGCCGAGCGGCGGCGGGGCCTGATCGAGAGCGGGCGCAGCGGCGACGGGCGGCTCGCGATCCGCTACGCCCCGATCCTGCTGGCCTGGGTGCCAGCATCGTGGGCCGACTTCTGGGTGCTGGCGAAGGACGACGTCGACGGCTGGCTGCTCGTCGGCGATCGACGCCGACGGTCCCTGGCGATCCTGTCGCGCGACATCGCGCCGGCCGAATCAGCGATCGCGCAGGCGACCGCCGCGGCGCGAGGGCTGGGCTACGACGTCGGCCGGTTGCGTCGGATTGCGCATCCCGCCGGTCCCGGTGCGCTCGCCGCCGACCGCTGACGGCGGCCCCTCGCGGCGCTCCACCTTCCGCCGTTCGAGCTCGTCGAGCGTGCGCGGCCAGTCCTCGCGCAGCAACCGTGACAGCCCGCGGTCGGCGAGCAGGCGTCCGCCGGTCTGGCACTGCGGGCAGTAGTTGGCTTCGTTCGCCGCGTAGCGCAGCCGCTGGATCGGGGTGGCGCAGACCGGACACGGCTGGCCGTAGCGGCCGTGCGCGGCCATGCCGGGACGGAACGCCGTGACTTTCGTGGGGAAGGTGTCGCCGGTCTCGGCGACCAGGCGATCGCGCCAGTGCCGCAGCACCCACTGCGCGGCATCGAACAGCCGGACGTGCTCGTCGTCGCTGAGCGCGTCGGACATCCGCAGCGGCGATAGTCGTGCGCGGTGCAGGATCTCGTCCGAGTAGGCGTTGCCGATACCCGACAGGAGCGAAGGGTCAGTGAGGGTGCGCTTCAGCGTGTGCCGCTCCGCCTCGATGCGGGCGCGAAACTCGCCGGCGTCGGCGCCAGGTACTTCGAGACCACCGGGATCCATCGCCAGGGCAGTCGCGGCATCGGCGGCCATGTGCACAGACGCGCGGCGCTTCGTCCCGGCTTCGGTGAGTATGAGGGTGCCGTGGTCGAGGTCGAGGGCCAGCAGGCCCATTCTCCCGGGCAGCGGCGCGGCGGCCGGCTTCCACTGCAGGCGGCCGGCAATCATCAGGTGCAGCACGAGCCACGGGCCCTCAGTCGCGAAGGCGATGCGCTTGCCGAGGCGTCGCAGATCCGTGATGGCGTGGCCGACGAGCGCATCCGGGGGAGGCGTCGTCGTGCGCACCAGGAAGGGGCTGCCGATGCGGACGCGCCGCACGACCTGCCCCAGCACCCGCGGGCGCAGGGCGTGCAGGTAGAGCTCGATGTCCGGGAATTCCGGCACGTGGCCATGGTACCAAGCCGTGGCGCCGGGCGCTGGCCGCGACGGTCGGCTAAGCTGATGACGATGCGACCCGAGTCAGCGGTGTGGTTGGCGATCGCCGTGGGCAGCGCGGCCGGTGGCATCGCGCGACACGCGTTCACCGAGGCCATCGGGCGCATGGCCGGCAACGCGTGGCCCTGGGGCACGTGGGTGGTGAACGTCTCGGGGTCGGCCGCGATTGGCGCGTTGACGGCGATGAGCGTGGCGGGCTGGCCGGCGGCCTGGAGCGCGACTGCGCGGCACGCCGCGATGACCGGCCTGCTGGGCGGTTTCACGACGTTCTCGGCGTTCAGCGTCCAGACGCTGGCGCTCCTGCAGCAGGGGCAGTGGCTGGGCGCGGCGGCCTACGCGGGTCTCTCGGTGGCGGTTGGCGTCGCGAGCTGCTGGCTCGCGTTCGCGACCGTGCTGGCCGCCGTGCGCTGACGCGCGCTCACTTCGGCTGAGTGAGTTCGGTGAGGCGCCGCTGGATCCGGGCGTCGGCGGGAAATTCGGCCTTCAACGTCTCGAGCACCTGGCGGGCCGCCGTGGCATCGCCGCGGGCCGAGAGGGCGCTGGCCCGCAGCAGGCCGGCGCGAATGCGCAAACGCGTGTCGTCGGTGGGCACGCGGATGGCGTCGAGGCGGGTGAGCGCGCCCGTGGCGTCCCCGCGATCGGTGATCACCGATTCGACGCGCGCCAGCTGCAACTCCAGATGGTCGGGGAAGCGGTCCGCCACGACATCCATGATCGTGGCGGCATCCGCCGGCCGACCGCCCTGCCGGTCGACGGCGGCCTGGTGAAACGCCCCGGCGATCAGCAGGCGGTTCACGTCCGCGGGATCGCCCGACCTGACGCCCACGCCGCCGGCGTAGCCGTAGACGAGGTCGCCGCCGCCACCGGCCGCCTTGTAGAGCACCCCGACGGCGAGCACGCCGACGACGGCCGCCACCATCTGCGCCTGTCTCGCGGCGCTCGCCTGGCGCGCGGTCAGTGTCGCGGCAATCGCCTCGAGGGCCAGCAGTACCAGGAACGCGTTGCGGGCGCGTTCGCCCCAGGTCTCGTGGTCGACCACGGCGGCGCGTGCCCCGGGCACCCGCTCCACCGGGCCGTGGGCATCCGCGCCCGAACGCACCGCCACCAGACTCGCGACGGTGCCGAGCGCAACCAGCGCCAGGGCCGCCGGTGACAGCCATGCCTGTCGCACCACGAGCGACAGGGCGCGGAACAGCACCCCGACGATGATCAGGGCGACGACGAAGTGGACGACCTGCGGGTGGAGGGCGGCGAGACTCGGCATGGCTGACGCCTTCCGGCGAGTCGTCAGGATAGCGTGAAAAAGAAAAGGCCCGATGCTCTCGGCATCGGGCCTCGTCTTCGATATATCCCCGGCAGCGACCTACTCTCCCACGCACCTGCGCACGCAGTACCATCGGCGGTAGCAGTCTTAACTTCCGTGTTCGGAATGGGAACGGGTGTG
>CADEDM010000188.1 GCA_902826065.1 uncultured Acidobacteriota bacterium
GGTCGGCTTGGCGGCCAGGGCGGAGCGCGGCTCGACCTCGGGGCGGCCCGAGACGAGATCGGCGACGTGGCGGCCCATCGCAGGTCCGTGCTTGAAGCCGTGGCCCGATCCGCCGCCGGCGATCCACACCGTGTCCCACGCCGGATGGCGGTCGATGAGGAAGTCGCCGGTGGCCGTGTTCTCGTACTGACAGACGCGGGCGTCGAGCAGCGGGGCCTCGACGAGCGCCGGGAAGCGCCGCGCGAAGAAGGCGCGCACCGCGGCCACGGTGTCGGCGTCGACGAGGCGGTCGGCAGTGTCCGGATCGATGGCCGTGCCGTGGCGATCGACCCCCACCTTCATGCCACGGGCATCGAGATCGGGCACGCCGTAGTAGCCGGCGGCGAAGTCGATCCACACCGGGAGGCGATCGCTGCCGAAGCGGTCGTCACCGGCCGGCACCCCGAAGTGCAGCACTTCCTGGCGCGTCGGGCGGATCCGTCCGCCGACGGCCCGCGGCAGGACCACCGGCAGCCAGGGCCCACACGCGAACACGTAGCAATCGGCGGTGAGGGTCTCGCCCGTCGCCAGGCGCACCGAGGGCGTCGCCGCCGACTCGTCGAGCGGCGCGACCCGCGCCTGCCGGTACGAGACGCCGTAGCCGGCGGCCACCGCCACCGCCGCCTGCACGGCGCGTCGCGCGCGGATGAGGCCGCCACGCGCCTCGAGTACCGCATCGCCCAGCCCGATCACGCCGATCTGCGGATAGCGGCTGGCCACCGCGGCCGCGTCGAGGCGCTCGTGGGTGATGCCCTGCGCGGTCAGCGTTGCGGCCGTGGTGTCGAGGTGCGCCGGGCCATGCCCGCCGAGGAACAGCGCGCCGCACTCGACCACCAGGGCCTCGCCGCGTTTCTTGGCGAGCCATTGCCAGTCGGTCAGCGCGTCGGTCGCCCACTGCGTGTAGAGGGCGGCGTCGCCGTAGCCGGCGCGGATGACGCGCGTGTGATCGGCCGAGCTCGCCCGTCCGTTCGCCGGCCCGTAGGCGTCGATCAGCGTCACGTCCCAGCCGTCGCGGGCCAGTCGCAGCGCACTCCATGCGCCGAAGACCCCCGCGCCCACCACCACCACCGATCGTGTCCCCATGCGTCCTCGCTGTGTCACGCCCGCCAGTACCACTGCCGCCGGTGCAGCCACGCCAGCAGCACGTAGAGCAGCGCCAGGTTCGCCAGCGCGTACGCGAGCGACGCCACCTTCGGCGTCGCCAGCGGCTGGAACATCCGCGTGTAGACCCACTGCTGCGCCGAGAGGCGGATGCCGTCGGCCTCGACCGGCCACAGGATGAGCGTCTTGGCCACGAGCCCCGACACGACGAACAGGAGCAGCGCGTTGCGCCCCATCGCCACCAGCGGCTCGCTGAGGCGTAGCGCCGTCACGGACGCGCGGCGGTCATCCAGCGCCTGGTGCAACGCGGCAAGCGCGACGGCGGCGGTCCCGGCGGTGAAGACCGCGTACGCACTGGTCCACAGCGACTTGTTGATCGGCACGAGCGCGCTCCACGCCAGTCCGAGTGCAATGCCGGCGAGGCCGGCCACCATCAGACCGGTGGCTCCCGACGCGGGACGGAGGCGGCGCATCCACACGCCGGCGGCCACGCCGCACAGCGTCGTGCCCACGGCGGACAGCGTGCTCAGCAGGCCCTCGGGGTCCCAGGTCTGCTTCCAGAGGTGCGTGCCGAACACGGCCCGATCCAGCCAGGCGCCCAGGTTGCCGTCGGCGGTGAGGTCGCCGGCGACGCCGCCAGGCGGCGCGACGAACGCGAGCAGCGCCCAGTAGCCCACCAGGCACGCCGCAGCCGCAGCCAACGTGCGCGTCAGTGTGCGCCGCGCGTCCGTGGTGACGCAGACGCGCCAGATCAGGGCCGCCGCGATGTAGCACAGCCCCAGCCGGAACAGCACGCCGGGGATGCGCCATCGCTCGATCACGAAGTGGGGATAACCAGCCATGAACAGGCCGATCGCGACGAGCGTGCCGCCGCGGCGCACGATGGCGGTCGTCGACGCCCAGGCCCGGTCGCCCTGCGCAATCGCCACGCCCATGATGAAGAGGAACCAGGGAAAGATCAGGTCGGTCGGCGTCCAGCCGTGCCACTCGGCGTGCAGGAGCGGCGCGTAGACCGTCGACCAGTCGCCCGGGTTGTTCACGATGACCATCCCGGCCATCGTGAGCCCGCGAAATGCGTCGAGCGAGCGCAAGCGCATCAGCAGCCCGTCAGTGTGCCACAATCCGAAGCAGACCTCGCACTCGATGCTGCTCGACACCTTCCAGCGCCCGCTGCGCAACCTCCGCCTCTCGGTGACCGACCGCTGCAACCTGCGGTGCCAGTACTGCATGCCCGAGGCGGAGTACACGTGGCTGCCGAAGGTCGACGTGTTGACGTTCGAGGAGATCGACCGCCTGGTCGGCGTGTTCGTCGGCCTCGGCGTCGACAAGCTGCGGCTCACCGGCGGCGAGCCCCTGCTGCGCACCAATCTGCCGACGCTCGTCGCCGAGCTCGCGCGCCACGCCGAGGTGCACGACCTGGCGATGACGACCAACGGCATCCTGCTGGCGCCGTTCGCCGCGTCGCTGAAGGCCGCGGGGCTCCGCCGGGTGACGGTGAGCCTCGACACGCTGCAACGCGATCGCTTCGTTCGCATGACGCGGCAGGACGAACTGGTCCGCACGCTGACCGGCCTCGACACCGCGGCCCGCGAGTTCCCCGGGTTCAAGATCGACACGGTCGTCATCCGCGGCGTGAACGACGACGAGATCGTCGACCTGGTGCGGTTCGCGCGCGGCCTCGGCGCCGAGATCCGCTTCATCGAGTACATGGACGTGGGCGGCGCCACGGGATGGACGGCGGCGCAGGTCGTCTCGCGGGCCGAGATCCTCGAGCGCATCGTCGACGCCTTCGGGCCGGTGGAGACCACCGACAAGGCGCCCGCGGCCCCGGCCGATCGCTTCGTCCTGCCGGACGGCACGCCGTTCGGCGTCATCGCGTCGACGACGGCGCCGTTCTGCCGCGACTGCGACCGCGCCCGGCTCACGGCCGACGGCGTGCTCTACACGTGCCTCTACGCCACACGCGGGCTCGACCTGCGCGGGCCGCTGCGCGCGGGCGCGTCCAACGACGAGCTCCGCCGGCTCGTGTCCGACACCTGGCACGCGCGCGCCGACCGCGGTGCCGAGATGCGCCTGGGCGTGCCCGACCGCCGGCCGCTGATCCCGGTGAGCACGCTCAAGCGCAATCCGCATCTCGAGATGCACACGCGCGGCGGATAGCGCGGGCTATAGTCAGCGCATGCCGTGGCGAACCGTCGTTGTGGCTGGGCTGGCTGCGCTGCTCGCCGGCGCGCCGGGATCGACGTTCGCGCAAAGCGGGTCGGCCGCGTCTCCACTCGGGCGTCCTGCGGCACCCGCGCCACCCGTGTCGCTGGTGACGACGTTTGCCGACGGCCGCGTCACCGAGTCGCTCATCACCCCTGTCGGCAAACGCTCCGTGACACCGACGCCGTACTTTCCGCGCGTCGACGGGTGGCGGGAGCCCGAGGGCCTCCTGCCAGTGGCGGCGCTCCAGATCACGGCCAACGCCGAGAACGACGGCGTGCGCATCCGCGTGACCGTACTGCGCGGAGACGCCTACGAAGTCGAGCAAGACGTGACCGAGACGTTCGTCACGGCGCACGCGCCGAGGGTGCTCGACGAGCTCGAGCGCGTCGGCGTGCGGCGCGTGACCTTCTCGCTCAAGCGGTTCGTCGCGCCGGCGCTTCCCGTGCCGAACGCCTCCAGCCGGATCGAGGGTCTGATCGTCGAGGGCGTCGAGCCCTTCCTCGAGCCGGCACCCGGGTATCGCATCACCGTGCGCAATCACACCGACGTCGGCGTCGTGACACTGGCGTACGACACCGCCGCCGGTGGCCGACCGGCCCTGCAAGGCCAGCAGGGCGACCCCTCGGCTCAGGTCACCGTCGCACCAGGCGCCACGTTCACCTTCTCCTTGAATCTGCGCGGCGGACGCGAGACGGGCGCGTCGATGGCTACCGCGACGCCGATCGACGAGGTCGTGCTCACCGGGGTCATCTGGGCGGATGGCCGCGTCGATGGCGCGACGGCGCGCACCGCCCCGCTCATGGGGCTGCACCGCGGCCGGCTCTACGCCGTCGAGTCGGTGATCGAGATCCTCTCGCGGCACCGTCGCGGCGGCGACCCGATCACGCGCCTGCGCGCCGTCCGCGAGGCCATCGACGCGCTGCCGGTCTCGCCCATCGCCACGCGTCCGGATGGGCCGCGCCTGGCAGCGGCCGAAGACCCGGGCGTGGCCTACGGGCGCCAGAACGTCCGCCAACGTCTGGTCGCCGACATCGACCGTGTCACGCCGTCGATCACGCCGGCCACGGCGCAGCAGTGGCTCGATGAGGCCCTGCCGGCGTGCGAAGCGTGGCGCGACCGGCTGCGCGCACTGTTTCCGACGCCCTGAGCGCGGTCCCCTTGCCGCGGGCCGCTGCCGCTACTTGCCTGGCGCGCGGCGAGCCGGTGCCCGCGCCGGCGCCACGGCGCCCGGCGGCAACGCGAACGCGTAGAGCGTGGTGCCCGACGGCACCAGCATCCACTGCCGGCCGTCGAGCATGAAGGTGGTGGGCGCCGAGTAGATCGCCGCGCCGGTCTGGAAGTGCCACAGGTGCCTTCCCGTACTCGCGTCGAAGGCGATGGCGTTGCCGTCCATGTCGCCGCCGAAGACCAGGCCCGACGCCGTCGACAGCACGCCGCCCATCGACGGCGAGTGGTACTTGAACTCCCAGCGCACGCTGCCGGTCTTCGGATCGATGGCCCGCATGGCGCCGAAGCCGCGATCGGTGCGCTGCGCCGCGCCGCCGAAGTAGTACTCCCCGGCCACGAACTCCTGCTCCCAGCCGTAATAGACCGCGCACACCTCGCGCGACGTCACGTAAAGCAAGCCGGTCGTCGGGTTGTAGGCGGGCGACATGAAGTTGGTGCCGCCGGTGATGTCGGGACAGACCTCGGTGCCCTGCTCGGTCGGGTCGGTGTTCGGACGCACCGCAGGACGGCCATCGGGGTTGATCTTTTCCGCCCACGTCGTCTTCACGAACGGCCGCGAGGCCAGCAAGGCGCCGTTCGTACGATCGATCGTGTAGTAGAAGCCGTTGCGGTTGGCGAACAGCAGCACCTTCCGTGGCTTGCCGTCGATCACCGTGTCCGCCAGCACGGGCACCTCGGTGGCGTCCCAGTCGTGCGTGTCGTGGGGCGTGAACTGGTAGTGCCACTTGATGGTGCCGGAGTCGGCGTCGAGCGCCACCACCGAGTCGGTGTAGAGGTTGTCGCCTTCGCGATCGTGGCCGTAGAGGTCGGGGCCGGGATTGCCGGTGCCCCAGTAGATCAGGTTGAGCGCCTGGTCGTAGCTGCCGGTGACCCAGGTGGACCCGCCGCCGCGCTTCCACGAGTCGCCTTCCCAGGTCTCGTTGCCCTTCTCGCCGGGACCGGGCACCGTCCAGAAGCGCCACGCGCGCTTGCCGGTGACGGCATCGTAGGCGTCGATGAAGCCGCGGATGCCGTACTCCGCCCCGGCGATGCCGACGACGATCTTGTCCTTCACGACCAGCGGCGCCGAGGTGGCGCTGTAGCCGAGTTTGTAGTCGTCGATGGCCACGTCCCACAGCACGGCGCCGGTCTTCATGTCGAACGCCAGCAGGTGCGCGTCGAGCGTGTTCATGTAGAGCCGATCGCCGAGCACTGCGAAGCCGCGGTTGACGCGGCCGCAGCAGATGTCCATGTCGTCGGGCAGGTCGCGCCGGTAGCTCCACAGCTGACGGCCCGAGCGCGCGTCGATCGCCCAGGCGGTGTTGTTGGGCCCGGTGATGTAGATGACACCGTTCAGGACGATCGGCGTCGCCTCGAACTTGCCGAGCTGCGCGGTCTGGAACGCCCAGCGCGCCGCGAGCTGCTCGACGTTGGCCGGGGTGATCTGCGTCAGCGGGCTGTGCCGCGTGCTGCCGTAGTCGCCGCCGTAGGTCAGCCAGCTGCCGGGGTCGGCCAGCCCCTTCGCGATCTCGGCGGTGGTCACCGGCTGCGCCACGGCCGATGCGGCCAGGGACCCGATCAGCGCGAGCGTCACCGTCATCACCGGAAGATGTCGTCGTGTCATCGCGTCCCCCTGAGTGTGCGCATGTAGCGCACGACGTCGGCCAGATCGCTGTCGTTGAGACGGTCGGGGCCGAAGGCCGGCATCAGCGAGCGTTGCGGCTCCGGGTCGACGGTGGCCTCGGGCTTCGGAAACGACAGAATGTCCTCGGTGGCCGTCATCACCTGCACCGAGAACGTGTCCTCGTTCTTCCGCAGGCCGCGAATCTTCCGGCCGTCACGGGTCGTGACGGTGATGGTCTCGAAGCCGATGGGGATCACTTCACCCGGCCGCCGGACTTCGCGCTCGAGCGCCGAGGCAGATCGGGACGCGCCGATGCGGGTGAGGTTGGGACCGAGACGCCCGCCACGCGGGCCCACCATGTGGCAGCGTCCGCAGTTGGCGCCGTTCGTGTTCCAGAAGAGCTGTTCGCCGCGCGCGGCGTCACCGCGCTCCACCGCCGGACCGCCGGGAGCACTGAGCGAGCGGAGGTAGGTGATGAGCATCCACACCTCGTCCTCGGAGAGATTGCCGCTGGCAGGCATCTCGGTGCCAGGCACGCCGGTGGTGATGGTGCGGAACAACTGCAGGTCGGCGCCGCCGTGGACCCAGTCGCCGCTGGTGAGGTCGCTGCCGCGGTAGCCCTTGGCGTCGATGCCATGGCAGACCGCGCACCGCCCGCGGAAGATGTTCTGGCCCTGACGGATCGCCAGCGCGTTGCCGGCGAGGGGGTTCGACTCGTGCTCGGTGCGAGCCTGCGCGCTGAGCCGCGGACCGACGCCAGCCATGGCGGCGACCGCGAGCGCGAGCCACACCGCCGACCGGATCCGGCGACGCGTCATGACTGCCCTCCCGCGAAGGCCGTCATTCTGCGCCGGCGGGCCGGCAAACTACAAGCGCGCCGTGGGCGCGATCAGCAGTGCGCGTCGAACGCCTGGGCGAGGATCTCGGCGATGCTCTGGGCCGGCCGGCCCTCGATGTCGCGGCGTTCCAGCATGAACGCCACCTTGCCGTCCTTGAGCAGCGCAATCGACGGCGACGACGGCGGATACGGCGCCAGGTGCGCCCGTGCCTGGGCGGTCGACTCGAGGTCGGCGCCGGCGAAGACCGTGGTCAGGTGCGTCGGGCGGGTGGTATTCCGGAGCGCCAGCGCGATGCCGGGCCGGGCCTTCCCGGCCGCGCAGCCGCACACCGAGTTGACGACCAGCAGCGTGGTGCCAGGGCGCGCCACGGCCTGATCGACCTCGTCCGGCGTGCGCAGTTCCTCGAAGCCGAGGGTGGTGAGTTCCTGCCGCATCGGGGCGACGAAGGGTTCGGGATACCGCTGGACGATCATCTCGGGCTGGCTCCTTGCGTGGGTCGTCGGGGACGCGGCCGGGACCGGCCGCGTCCTACCCTTGGTAGGATGCCGGGCCCTTTCGAGATGATAGCCCAGGCCGCCGCGCGGGCGCGGTGGCGGCGATGACCGCGGTGCCCGCGTCGCGCGTCCGTGTGTTGCGCGACGAGCCCGCCGAGCCGGGCCACTACGTCCTCTACTGGATGGTCGGGGCGCGGCGCGCCACCTCGAACCCGGCCCTCGATCGAGCGCTGGAGCACTGTCGCGGCCTCGGCATCGGCCTCGTCGTGCTCGAGGCGCTGCGCATCGACTATCCGTGGGCCTCGGCCCGCTTCCACCAGTTCGTCGTCGAGGGTATGGCCGACAACGCCCGCGGCTTCGGCGTGCCCGGTGTCACCTACGTGCCGTACGTCGAGCCGTCGGCCGGCGCCGGGCGCGGGCTCGTCGAGGCGCTCGCCGCACGGGCGGGCGTCGTCGTGACCGACGACGTGCCCGGATTCTTCCAGGCGCGGATGGTCGAGCGTGCCGCGCCGCGTCTGCCCTGCCGCGTCGAAGCCGTCGATGGCCACGGCGTAGTGCCGGTGCGCGCCGCGACGCAGGCCTTTCCCACCGCCTACGCCTTCCGCCGCTGGCTGCAGTCGACCTTGGTGAGCCACCTGGCGTGGCGTCCGGCACGCGACCCGTTCGCGACGCCACTCGCGGTCGCCGCGCCGGCGCTGCCGGCGGACGTTCTCACACGGTGGCCGGCGTGGGACATCCGCGCCGACGTCGCCGCGGCGGTGCGCGCGCTGCCGGTGGATCAGCGGGTCGGCGGCGTCGCGGACCTGCCGGGTGGTGCGTCGGCCGCAGCGACGCGACTGGTGCAGTTCGTCCGGCACGCCCTGCCCCGCTACGTCGATGAACGTAACGACCCGGATGCGGGCGTCGCGAGCGGGCTGTCGCCGTATCTGCACTTCGGGCACATCGCGGCGCACGACGTCTTCGACGCGGTGATGCGTCGCGACGGCTGGCTGGGCGATGTACCGCGCGGTGGACGCGGCGCGCGCGCCGGGTGGTGGGGCGTCTCGGCCGAAGTCGAGGCGTTCGTCGATCAGCTCGTGACGTGGCGCGAGTTGGGCGCCAATACCTGCGTCCACCTGCCGGGCTACGACCGCTACGAGACACTGCCGTCATGGGCGCGGACGACGCTGGCGCGACACGCGACCGACGTCCGCGAGCCCGTCTACGACGTCGCGACCATGGAGAGTGCGACCACCCACGACCCGTTGTGGAACGCGGCGCAGCGCGAGCTCGTGCGCGACGGCCGGCTGCACAACTATCTCCGCATGCTGTGGGGCAAGAAGATCCTGCAGTGGTCGCCGACGCCGGAACAGGCGCTGGCCACGATGGTCGACTTCAACAACCGCTACGCGATCGACGGCCGCGACCCGAATTCCTACAGCGGCATCTTCTGGACGCTGGGCCGCTACGACCGCCCCTGGGGCCCGGAACGTCCGGTGTTCGGCACCGTCCGCTACATGGCGTCCGAGAACACGGCCCGCAAGGTGCGGCTGAAGCAGTACCTGGAGCGCTACGCCGCCCAACCCGGTCTGTTCTGAGACACGGGGCCTGTCCCGGGACAGGCCCCTTTCGGTTTACGTAAGGCGGCGGCCGTTGGTGGCGCTAGAATCGCGCGCATGGCACGCATCAGCCTCGCAGTTCTTGCCTTCCTGATCGGATTCTGCGCCCCTGCCGCTGCGCAGGTGACTGCGTTCGTCGGCGGACGCGTCATCGACGGCACAGGACGCGTGATCGAGAGCGGCACAATCGTCGTGCGCGACGGCGTCATCGCGGACGTCGGCCCGAGCGCGAGCGTCCGGGTCCCCGACGGCGCGACGCGCGTCGACACCACGGGCAAGACGGTGATGCCGGGGATCGTGAACGCGCATGGCCACCTCTCGGCGGTGAACGGCTTCCGCACGAGTCCCGACCTCTACACGCGCGACAACCTCGTGCGTCAGCTCCGCTCCTACGCGACCTACGGCATCACGACGGTCTTCTCGCTGGGCGACGACCAGGCCGACGCGTTCGCGCTGCGCGCCGAACAGGCGACGGCGCCGCCGGGACGCGCGCGTGTCTTCGTGGCCGGGCCGATCGTCTTCACCGACACCGCCGAAGCCGCCCGCATCGAGACCGACAAGGTCGTCGCCCTGAAGCCCGACCTCATCAAGATTCGCGTCGACGACAACCTCGGCACGTCGAAGAAGATGCCCGAGGTGGCGTGGCGCGCCACGCTCGAGCGCGCCAGGGCGGCCAATCTGACACTCGCGGCGCACATCTTCTATCTCGCCGACGCCAGGGCCCTGGCCGAAGCCGGCAACACGTTCATCGCGCACAGCGTCCGCGACCTGCCGGTCGACGACGCGTTTCTGGCCGCGATGAAGCGCGGCAACCAGTGCTACTCGCCCACCCTCATGCGCGAGGTCTCGACCTTCGTCGACGAATCGACGCCGCCGTGGGTCGACGATCCGTTCTTCCGCCGTGGCTACGGCGCGGCCATCGCCGCCGAGGCGTCGGACGCCGGCCGCCAGGCCAAGTTCAAGGCCAGCAACGGCTACGCGCAGGCCCAGAAGTACAAGGCCGGGCTCGAGGTCGCGAAGGCGAACCTGAAGCGCGTCCACGACGCCGGCATCCGCGTCGCCTTCGGCACCGACACCGGACCCGCCGGACGCTTCCAGGGCTTCTTCGAGCACCTCGAGCTCGAGATGATGGTGCAGGCCGGCCTCACGCCGATGCAGG